>JBKPBZ010000064.1:0-11091 GCA_046727115.1 Actinomycetota bacterium
GCCCGGCAACTTCATCTTCCGCACCCGCGAGTTCGAGCAGATGGAGATGGAATTCTTCGTCGAGCCCGGCACCGACGAGCAGTGGCACGAGTACTGGATGAAGGAACGCATGTCCTGGTACACGGGCCTGGGCATCCGCGAAGAGAACCTGCGCTTCTTCGAGCACCCGCTGGACAAGCTCAGCCACTACTCCAAGGGCACCACCGACATCGAATACCGGTTCGGCTTCCAGGGCTCGGAGTGGGGCGAGCTTGAGGGCATCGCCAACCGCACCGACTTTGACCTCTCCACCCACGCCAAGGCCTCCGGCGCGGACCTGAGCTACTTCAACCAGGCCACCAACGAGCGCTACACGCCGTACGTGATCGAGCCCGCGGCCGGCCTCACCCGCTCCTTCATGGCCTTCATGATCGATGCCTACACCGAGGACGAGGCCCCCAACGCCAAGGGCGGCGTGGACATCCGCACCGTGCTCAAGCTCGATCCCCGCCTGGCCCCGGTGAAGGCAGCGGTGCTGCCGCTGAGCCGCAACGAGGACCTGTCCCCGAAGGCCAAGGACCTCGCAGCCCAGCTGCGCAAGAGCTGGAACATCGAGTTCGACGACGCCGGCGCCATTGGCCGCCGCTACCGCCGTCAGGACGAGATCGGCACCCCGTTCTGCATCACCGTGGACTTCGAGACCCTGGACGACCAGGCCGTCACCATCCGCGAACGCGACACCATGAGCCAGGAACGTGTTTCCCTGGACAAGGTGGAGGGCTACCTGGCCGCACGGCTGATCGGCGCCTGATCATGGCCATCGCATACCGGGAGTGGCGGGAGGGCGACGACCTCGCGCTGCTGGAAATCTGGGGCGGGCCCGAGACGGTCCAGGCCGGACAGTTCCGCGGCACGCTGGCGCCCTCGGGCAATTCCCCGTGGCGCCGCTGCATCGTGGCCGAGGACGTCGTGGACGGTGTCGGAATTCCCGTGGCGGCCGCCGTTGTCCACGAGGCCTCGCTGCATCCGGAACGGCTCTGGGCGTATGTCGAGGTCGCCCGGGACCACCGCCGCGCCGGCCTCGGGTCCACGCTGCTGACCATGCTGCGGCACGAGGCCGCCCAGGCGCCGTCGGGCGTGTCCAAGCTGCGCTGCAAAGTGGAGCCGGGCACCCCCGGGGCGGCGTTTGCCGAGGCCGCGGGCCTGGCCCCGATCCAGCGCTCCCGCCTCGTCGTCGTTGACCCGGCGCCGCTCAAGCTGCCGGTGTTCGGCGACGGTTCGGAGTCTGCGGCCACCGATCAGGTCGAAGACCTGGCCACAGGCTCGGTGGAACTCAGCGACGTCGTGGGGCGCTACTACACCGCCGTGCACGGCTGGGACAGCCCCGGGGAGCTGAGCGTCGCCGCGGTGCAGCGCCTGTTCCTGGATGATCTCAGCGGCGCCCACGGAGCGATCGTGCTGCGGGCGCCCAAGGCCAGTGCCTTCGGGCACGGCATCGCGGCGAGCCGGAAGGGCCGGCTGGAGGGGTTCGCCATCAGTTACGCCCAGGGAATTCCGGGCGCCGACGCGGATGCCGGTGCGGCCGGGTCTTCTGAACCTACTGAGGTTTTCCTCGGACACGAGCCCAAGCTCGACGCGGATCAAGCCCGGGCCGCCGTCCGGGACCTGCTGGCCCTGATTGCCTACCAGCACCCGGTGATGCTGGAACTGGACGACGCGATGACGGCCCTGCGCGCCGTCGTCGAACCGCTGCTCGAGAGCGGCAAGGCCCATGTCCAGGGCTCGGAAACGCTGGTCGTCGCCGACCCGGCGTAAGCCTTAACCCAGCTGACCCGCAGCTGTGGCCGTTACGGCCGCAGCTGCGGGTCAGTTTGGTTTAAGCCCGGCCATTGTCAGGCCCAGCTATTTGGGCATCACCGGCGGCACGAAGTCGAAGGTCATGCCCAGCAGCCAGACGAGCAGCAGGACCACCGGCAGGTGGAAGACGAACTGCAGGAAAGTGAACCCCACCAGGTCCCGGGCGCGCAGCCTCAGCACCGCGAGCAGCGGCAGCATGAAGAACGGGTTGACCAGGTTCGGCAGTGCCTCGGCGATGTTGTAGATCTGCACGGTCCAGCCGAGGTTCATGTTGACGTCGGTCGCGGACTGCATCACGTACGGCGCTTCCACGAGCCACTTGCCGCCGCCGGACGGCACCAGGAGGCCCAGCAGCGCGGTGTACAGCGCAATGACGACGGCGAACGCGCCATTGCCGCCGATGTCCGAGAAGAACTCGGCCAGGTGCGCGGAGATGGTCATCCCGCCGTGGCCGGTGGCCTTGGTCAGGATCGCGGCCATCGCGGCGTAGAGCGGGAACTGCACCAGGATGCCGGCGGTGGCCGGGACCGCCTTGGTGACCGCCTGCAGGAAGTTCCGCGGCGTCCCGTGCAGGACCAGGCCCAGGATCAGGAACACCAGCAGATAGCCATTGAGGCTGCTGACCACGCTGAGGAACGGCTTGGTGAAGAACTGCGAGATGAGCCAGCCAAGCGTGAGGATTCCGGCCAGGATCGGCAGGAGCTTGCTGTATTCGAGCCATTCGCCCGGCCGGGAACGCGGCGCGGGCTCGCTCGGTTCGTCATCCAGGTCCACGCCGAGGTCCTCGGCGGTGCGGATCGAGCCGCCCCGGGGCGCGGAGAAGTGCGCAATGACGGTGGTGAGGGCCATCAGGATGGCCAGCGTCAGCAGTGACTGCCAGGTGAAGATTGTGGTGCCGAAGTCCAGGATGCCGGTGATTTTCAACAGCGCCGGCGGCAGCGACGCGGCGGTGGCCTGCAGCTGCGCGGCGGAGGAGGACAGCCCGAGCGCCCAGACGGCGCCGAGGCCCATGAACGCGGCGGCACCGAGCGCACGGTAATCCACGGTCAGGTCCTTGCGGCGCGCGATCGCCCGCGCCAGCAGACCGCCGAAGATCAGGCTGAGCCCCCAGTTGAGGAAGGACACGGACATCGACATCAGCGCCACGAAGCTCACCGCGGTCCGCGCGGTTGATGGGATGAGGGCAAGCCGGTTGATCAGCTTCGCCACGGGCGGGGAGGTGGCGACGACGTAGCCGGTCAGGACCACCATGGCCATCTGCAGGGTGAACGCGGTCAGGTCCCAGAAGCCGTTGCCGAACGAGTCAGCGATGGCCTGGGGCGAGGCGCCTATGGCCAGTGCGGCCACCGCGATGATGACGACGCCGGCGAGGGCGAAGATGTAGGCGTCCGGGAACCACTTCTCCGTCCATGACGCCATCCGTTGGGCTATCCGTGCGAGACCGCGTTCTTCGATTCTGCTCTTGGTCACGACTGTGCTTGCCACAGGTGTCCCTCTCCATTGAGTGCTTTTTCTACCCCATGGAGCTTAGTCAAGACGATGGCGGAAGCCGGGCTTATCGGCGCCGGGCACCTGCGCGCCGTGGACCGTCGGCCTGGTCCAGCCGGCGTCGTTCCTCCTCGCTCACGGCGCCACCGCCGAGACCGGCCGGCATCCACCACGCACCGGGCGCCGGCTGCAGGGGAAAATCGGCGATGCCGGTGTCGATCCCGTCCTGGAGCGTCTTGGCCAGGCGCCTGGTGGCCTGCCGGGCGTTCTCCTGCCGGACGCCGTCGGCAGGGCCCGGGAGGGAGCCCGGAAGGAACGGGGCGCCCACGTGGATCCGGACCGGGGCACGCCAGGCGCGCCGCGGCGAGAAGGCATGGTTACGGGTCATCAGCCGGTGGGCGCCCCAGATGGAGACCGGGATGATCGGCACGCCGGCCTCGGCGGCCATCCGCACCGCACCGGTCTTGCATTCGCGCACCGTGAAGCTGCGGCTCACGCCGGCCTCGGGCAGAACTCCGATGTACTCACCCGCCCTCAGCCGGGCGACCGCGGCGTCGTAGGCGTGGGCTCCCGACCCATACCCCACCACGACATGCCCGGCTGCGCTGACCGCGGGCCCGGCCAACCAGTGGTCGGCGGCTCCCTGCGTGACGAGGAAGCGCAGATGGGCCCGGCTGTGCCACCACAGCAGCATCTCGGCAAAGGCAAAGTCCAGGTAGCCGAAGTGTGTAATCGCGACCACGGCACCCCGGCCGGGCACCACCGGGCGCGACGGGTCCCGGGAAGCAGAACTGCGGGCGGCGCCGCCGCGGGAAGCACTGAGTGGCTGGGGCAGGTGCTCCTGGCCCGTGATGAGGACGCGGATCCGGAACAGCAGGCGCAACGCCAGCCCGGTGCGGAGCGTGAAACGGTAGAAGCGGTCGCTGGGTTCCGGCCGCCAACTGATGGCGAGCCTGCTCAGGGGAGGCCGGCTCCGGGGCGGCCGGGCCTGTTCCGGGCCGCGCATGTCAGTGCCTGCCCACCCGCCGCCGGGGCGGCAGGGGCAGGAAGCCGGAGGTGGATTCGATGTATTCCTTGTAACCGGGCCGTGCGGACATGGCCTTTTCGGTCAGCGGCTTGCCGGTCTTACCGGCAAGGGTCCAGATCATCAGCGCAGGGGAGAGGATGGTCAGCACGCCAGGCCAGGAATCGGCCGCCACGAGGAAGAGCCCTGCCCAGACCGCGGCGTCGCCGAAGTAGTTGGGGTGGCGGGTGTAGCGCCACAGCCCAGTGTTCAGGACGGTGCCGCGCTTGGCGGGATCGGCCTTGAACCGCGTCAGCTGCCAGTCGCCGACAGTCTCGAACACGAAGCCAAGGATCCAGAGCAGGACGCCGGCGAACGCCAGCCAGCCCAGGCGTCCGGTGGCGAACATGCCAACCTGGATGGTGAGCGAGACGAAGAACATCACCACCCCCTGGGGCAGGTAGACCCGGCGCAGGGCGTAGGTGTTGCGCGATCCGGGCGCTGCGGAGAGCATGTCCACATAGCGCGGGTCCTCGTGGCCGCCGCGCGCACGGAGCCCGATGTGGACGGCGAGGCGGATGCCCCAGACCGCGACCAGGACCAACAGCAGCAACCGCCGTCCGGCGTCGCCGTATCCGGCGGAGAGCAGCCAAGAGACGCCGGCCACCACGACGAAGCCGAGGCCCCAGACGGTGTCGATAACGGAATGCCGGTTCTGCCGCACGGCAACCGCGAACGTAACTGCCAGCAGGAGCACGAGCCCCGCGATGACCCACGGCAGGCTGGCCAGGAAGGCATCAAGCGGGAACGGCGGCATCACAGCACCACCGGCAGGCGTGTTCCGGCCGCCGGCAGGGCGCCGCGCAGGGCTCTGCGCAACGCGTCCGTGGATCCAGAGACGTCAGCTCCCGTGGCCTCGCCGAAGGCGTCGAGGACGAAGCCGGTCGCCAGCACATTCCACAGGGCCACCCGGCGGACCATGAAATGGCCGGCACCCTGGAGGGAGACGTAGTCGACGGACGCGGCGACGCCGTCGGCGCGCCGGGCATAGTCCAGTGACTTCGCCGGGCTGGTCCAGCGGTCGTCGGTGCCGTGGACGATCAGGATCCGGCGGCCGGCGACAGGGCGGACCGGGGTTTTGTGATCAATCCACGGGGCGAGCGCGACGACGGCCTCGACCTGCGGGTCGTCGGCCACGCACAGTGCCGTGAGACCGCCCATCGAGTGGCCTAGGAGGTACACCGGCACGCCGGGGTGTTCCTGGCTGATCCGGCCGAGGGCCCAGCGGGCATCGTGAACGGGGGACATGTCCTCCCCGTTCCAGCCGCGGTACCGGTTGCGCAGGGTCCACACGGCCAGCCCCTGCGGACCGCCCTTCCGGTGCAGTGCCCGGGCGAAGGGCACCATCCGGGCCGGGCTCAGGTGCCGGCCGCGGACGGCGTCGTAGCTGTCGGCCCGCCCGCCGTGCAGGACCAAGGCGACCGCGCGGGTCTCCCCGGCGGCTTCGGCGATGCTCAGCACAGCCTTGGCGGCAGGCCCGGAACGTCCCGCCCCCGGCTCGCGGTCGCTTCGTTTACGCATGGCCATGCGTGTGTCCTTCCGTCCTTCGTCCGTCAATTACCAACCCTAGGTTGCAGCCTCCGCCCGTCAAGGCGGGTGGTGCCTAGTGTGGATTCGGAGCCGAAGCCCGCGGCGATGGGTGCGGCTGGCATTGGACCCTTGACGGGGGGATTACGGGGAGAGTAGGCATGGGCAAGTAAACCTCCGGGCGCCACGCCGGCTGGGAGCGCAGAAAACTGTCCGGGTCGAAGCTCACGACGAAATCGACGGTACAGAAAATGAACGGAACAAAGTTCGATAGCCTGCGCGAGCAAGTCCGCGGGCAAGTCATCACGCCCGGCGACGCCGACTTTGACGCGGCGCGGGCAGTGCATAACGGCATGATCGACAAGAGGCCGGCAGCGGTGGTCCGCGTATCCCAAGTGGCGGACGTCATCGCCTGCGTCAACTTCGCCCGGGACAACTCGCTGGATCTTGCCATCCGCGGCGGAGGCCACAGCGTTCCCGGGTTCGGCACCTGGGATGACGCCCTGGTTATCGACTTCGTCAACACCTCCGGCGTCCGGGTCGATCCAGCAGCCCAGACGGCGCGCACGGAGGCCGGTGCGACGTGGGCCGATTTCAACCACGCCACGCATGCCTTCGGGCTGGCGACAACCGGCGGCATCGTGGGGACGACGGGCGTCGCAGGGCTCACTTTGGGCGGCGGCATCGGCTACCTGGCACGGAAGTATGGACTCAGCTGTGACAACCTGCTCTCCGCCGACGTCGTCACGGCGGACGGACAGTTCCTGACCGCCAGTAAAAGCGAGAACGAGGACCTGTTCTGGGCACTTCGGGGCGGCGGAGGAAACTTCGGTGTGGTGACGTCGCTGGAATTCAGGCTGCATCCGGTGGATATGGTCCACGCCGGGATCGTCATCTATTCGATGGAGCACGCCGACACGGTGGCGAAGTTCTATCGGGATCACATGGATTCAGCGCCCGAGGAGTTTGGGGCGTTCCTGGGATTCGCCCAAGGGCCGCCTGTGCCGTTCCTACCTGAGGAATGGCACGGGAAACCGGTGGCCGTGGTTGTCGGCATGTGGACGGGCGATCAGGCCGAGGGGCCCGGCCGCTGGAAACCCTTCCTCGACGTCGCTCCCGTGTTGGGTTCGATGGTGGGACCGATGCCCTACCCCGCCCTGAACCAGGCCTTCGACCCGCTGGTTCACAAAGGACTGCAGGGCTACTGGAAAGCAGATTTCCTCGCGGAGCTCAATGACGGCGCCATCGCCGCCCACATCGAACATGGCAGCAAAGTCCCCAGCGTACAAAGCGCCATACACCTGTACCCCATTGACGGGGCAGTTCATCGTGTGGGCGCAAATGAAACTGCATTCGCCAACCGGAACGTGAAGTTCGCGCCCGTGATTGCGGCCCTCTGGCAGGACCCGGCGGAGAACGAAGCAAACATCGCCTGGGTAAAGGAATATGCGGCGGCACTGCGCCCCTATTCGGCGCCGGGTGGCTACATCAACTTCATGGACCGCGATGACCTGACCCGGGTCGAGGAAAATTACGGTCCGAACTACAGCCGCTTGCGGGAAATCAAAGCCAAGTACGATCCGCAGAACCTCTTCCACGTCAACCAGAACATCGCGCCGGCGTAACCTGGTCGTCTCGCCGGCATGCCGGCACAGCGGGGCACGCCGCATATGCGCGGCGTGCCCGTCATCCGTCCGGATAGCCCCTGCCCACACCGTAGAGTTTTCGGCATGAGGTTGAACTGCTGATGGGCGCCGGACACTCGCATTCCCACACGGACGACGTCGAGCCCTCGCCCCGGACGCTCGCGGCACGGAAGAAGGCCAACTGGATCCTGGCTGCCATCCTGATCCCGCTGACGTTGCTGACCCTGGCGGCCATGGCCTTCATGTGGCCATCGGGAAGCAAGGAAGGCATCACCCTGGCCAGCCCCTACGCCGCGGCCCCGGGCGTGACGTTTGATACCGGCAAGATCCAGCGGGTCGTCGTCGGCAGCTGTTCGGATGCCCAGGCTGGCGGTGGCGCCGCGGCGCAGCAGGGCACATCCGGTTCCGGCACCGCTCCGCAGCCGCCGAACGAGGGCTCGCAATGCACGTTCGCCTACACCGAGCCGGACAAGGGCGGCAATCCGGTGAAGGTGGTCATCAACCCCGACATCGCGAAATCCCACGGCGTGAAACCCGGGGACGACATCCGCTACCTCAACCTCTCCAAGGTGCAGGGCGCCGAGGGCCAGGGGGCGCCGGCCTATGTCTTCGTCGACTTTGTCCGGACGCTGCCCATCATCTTCCTGGCCGTGCTCTACGCCGTCGTTGTGATCGCGGTGGCGCGGTGGCGCGGCCTGCGCGCCCTGATCGGACTTGTCGGCGCCTACGTCGTGCTTGTCTCGTTCATGCTGCCCGGGCTGGTCGAGGGGAAGCCGCCGCTGCTGCTGGCGCTCGTGGGGTCCACGGTGATCATGATCGGGGTGCTGTACTTCGCCCACGGCTTCTCCGCCCGCACATCGACGGCGCTGCTCGGGACAATGTTCGGCCTCGCCATTACGGCACTGCTGGCGGCCTGGGCCACCGACGCCGCAAACCTCGCGGGTGTGGGCAGCCACGACGCCGCCACCCTGACCAATATTTCCAACAACATCTCCATCTCCGGCATCATCCTGTGCGGGCTGATCATTTCCGGTCTTGGTGTGCTGAACGACGTCACCATCACGCAGTCGTCCGCCGTCTGGGAACTGTGGGAACTCGCCCCGGAGACCAGCGCGCGGCAGCTCTTTACGTCCGCGATGCGGATCGGCCGGGACCACATCGCCTCCACGGTCTACACCATTGCCTTTGCCTACGCCGGCGCGGCCCTGCCGGTCCTGATCCTGGTCATGCTCTACGAGCGGCCGCTCGGTGACGCCCTCACCAGCGCCGAACTCTCCGAGGAAGTCATCCGCACCCTGGTCGGTTCCGTGGGGCTCGTCCTCGCCGTGCCGGTCACTACGCTCATTGCCGTGCTGGTGGTCAAGGCCACGGGAATCAGGGGCGGGGTTGTCAAGGGCGGGGTGGCCTCTACAGTCGGCGCGCCCGACTGGGTCGGGTCCGACGCCGGCGGGTCGGCCAGGATCGAGTCCGACCGGGCTGTGCCGGACGGGATCTGGCCGGAGGGCGCACCAGAGGATGCCGGTGCCGGTCCTGCCACGCGCCGCGGCCGGCGTGCCGCCCTGCGGGGCTGACGCGCACCCTGGCGGCATCCGAAACTATCCACATGGCGGGGCATTTCCACATAGCCGGAGCGGGTCCGGGCCGATTTGCCCGTCTTTGAGACAATGGTCGAGTGACTGTTGTAGCAACCCCTCCCGCCCCCAAGCTGGAACTCCCGCCCCTGAAGCTGGGCCCGATCACCGTGGACACCCCCGTGATCCTGGCTCCCATGGCGGGCATCACCAACTCCGCCTTCCGCAGGCTGTGCCGTGAATACGGCGGCGGCCTGTATGTGGCGGAGATGGTCACCTCCCGTGCCCTCGTGGAGCGCACGCCGGAATCGCTCCGCATTATTTCGCACGACGACGACGAGAAAGTCCGCTCCGTCCAGCTCTACGGTGTGGACCCGGTGACCGTCGGACAGGCTGTCCGGATGCTCGTCGAGGAGGACCGGGCCGACCACATCGACCTCAACTTCGGCTGCCCCGTGCCCAAGGTGACGCGCCGCGGCGGCGGCTCCGCCTTGCCGTGGAAGATCGACCTCTTCACCTCGATCGTCCAGACCGCGGTGAAGGAAGCCTCCAAGGGCAACGTCCCGCTGACCATCAAGATGCGCAAGGGCATTGACGAGGACCACCTGACGTACCTCGACGCCGGCCGGATCGCGCGCGATTCCGGCGTCGCCGCCGTCGCTCTTCACGGCCGCACCGCCGCACAGTTCTATTCCGGCCAGGCCGACTGGTCCGCCATTGCCCGGCTGCGCGAGGCCCTGCCGGACATTCCCGTCCTTGGCAACGGCGACATCTGGTCCGCGGAAGACGCGGTCCGAATGGTCCGCGAAACAGGTGTGGACGGCGTCGTCGTCGGCCGCGGCTGCCAGGGCAGGCCCTGGCTGTTCGGCGATCTCATGGCCGCGTTCGAAGGCAGCGACCAGCGGTACCGGCCGGATCTGCGCCAGGTGGCCGAGAGCGTGTACCGGCACGCCGAGCTCATGGTCGAGACGTTCGGGGACGAGGGCAAGGCCCTGCGCGAAATCCGCAAGCACATTGCCTGGTACTTCAAGGGCTACGTGGTGGGCAGCGAACTGCGGACCAAGCTGGCACTCGTCACCAGCCTCGAGGTGCTGCGCGGGACCCTGGACCAGCTGGACCTCGACTCGCCGTATCCCGGGGCCGACGCCGAGGGACCGCGCGGCCGCGCCGGCTCTCCGAAGAAGCCTGCACTGCCGAAGGACTGGCTGCTGAACCGGACGCTGGACGATGCGCAGACCCGCGACATCTCCTTCGCCGAACTGGACGTCTCCGGTGGCTGAGACCCGGACCACCGCCCCCGTCCTGGACGGCTACACCTCCCGCGACTGCGCCCGGTGGGTCGAAGAGCCGCCCAAGAGCACCTACCGGTCGGACTTTGAGCGCGACCGTGCGAGGGTCCTGCACTCCTCGGCGCTGCGCCGGCTCGGCGCGAAGACCCAGGTGGTGGCGCCGGATACCGACGACTTCGTCCGGACCCGGCTCACCCACAGCCTCGAAGTTGCCCAGGTGGGCCGGGAATTGGGCCGCGCGCTCGGCTGCGACCCCGACGTCGTGGACACCGCGTGCCTCAGCCACGACCTCGGCCACCCGCCCTTCGGCCACAACGGCGAGGCCGCCCTCAACGAGGTGGCCCATGGCATCGGCGGCTTCGAAGGCAACGCGCAGACGCTGCGGCTGCTGACCCGGCTGGAGCCAAAGGTCCTGGCCGCCGACGGCCGGCCGGCAGGCCTGAACCTGACCCGGGCGAGCCTCGATGCCGCCGCCAAGTACCCCTGGTCGGCCGTGAACGCCCCGGTCATCCACGGGGAACGGACCAGCAAGTTCGGCGCCTACGAGGACGACCTCCCCATCTTCGACTGGATCCGCGACGGCGCCCCGGAACGCCGGTCCTGCCTCGAAGCTCAGGTCATGGACCTGGCAGACGATATCTCCTACTCGGTGCACGACGTCGAGGACGCGA
>JBKPBZ010000065.1:0-11637 GCA_046727115.1 Actinomycetota bacterium
TTCGCTTGCTTACCACGAACAAGGTTGACGACGCGCCGGGCCTTCATAGGCGTTACGCGGATGTGACGCGCAATTGCCTTGGCTTCCATTGCTTTCCTTCTCTCGTCTTTGACGTAAGTGCAGGCGCCTAGCGGCGCTTGCCCTTACGGTCGTCCTTGACATGGCCGCGGAATGTCCGCGTGGGAGCGAATTCGCCGAGCTTGTGCCCGACCATCGACTCAGTGACAAACACGGGGATGTGCTTGCGTCCGTCGTGTACGGCGATCGTGTGGCCGAGCATGTCGGGGACGATCATCGAACGGCGGGACCAGGTCTTGATGACGTTCTTGGTGCCCTTTTCGTTTTCCCTGGCTACCTTTACAAAGAGGTGCTGGTCAACGAAAGGACCTTTTTTCAGGCTGCGTGGCATGTGTCCAGGCTCCTATCGCTTGTTCTTGCCAGTACGACGGCGACGAACAATAAGCTTGTCGCTCTCTTTGTTGGGACGGCGGGTGCGGCCTTCGCGCTTACCGTTCGGGTTGACGGGGTGACGTCCACCGGACGTCTTACCCTCGCCACCACCGTGGGGGTGGTCAACCGGGTTCATGGCGACACCACGGACGGTCGGGCGAACGCCCTTCCACCGCATACGGCCGGCCTTGCCCCAGTTGATGTTCGACTGCTCGGCGTTGCCGACCTCGCCGACGGTTGCGCGGCAGCGCACGTCAACGTTGCGGATTTCGCCGGAAGGCAGACGCAGCTGGGCGAAGCGGCCTTCCTTTGCAACGAGCTGGATCGATGCGCCGGCGGAGCGGCCCATCTTGGCGCCGCCACCCGGACGCAGTTCGACTGCGTGGATTACGGTACCGACCGGGATGTTGCGCAGCGGAAGGTTGTTGCCGGGCTTGATGTCAGCATCGGCGCCGGCCTCTACGAAGTCGCCCTGGGACAGCTTGTTCGGGGCGATGATGTAACGCTTGGTGCCATCAACGTAGTGCAGGAGCGCGATCCGAGCCGTACGGTTCGGGTCATACTCGATTTCGGCAACGCGGGCGTTGACGCCGTCCTTGTCGTGGCGACGGAAGTCGATCAGACGGTACTGGCGCTTGTGTCCACCACCCTTGTGACGGGTCGTGATCTTACCGGAGTTGTTACGGCCACCCTTTTTCGGGAGGGGACGTACCAACGACTTTTCCGGCGTCGACCGCGTGATTTCAGTGAAGTCCGCTACGCTCGAGCCACGACGGCCCGGGGTAGTCGGCTTGTATTTACGGATTCCCATAATTTATTTCCTCGTTAAAGTGGTCTCCGCTTATGAAAGCGGACCGCCGAAGATGTCGATAGTGCCTTCTTTGAGGCTCACAATTGCACGCTTGGTGTTCTTGCGGGTACCCCAGCCGAATTTGGTCCGCTTGCGCTTACCGGCACGGTTGATGGTGTTGATCGATTCGACCTTGACGGAGAAAATCTTCTCCACGGCCAGCTTGATCTCGGTCTTGTTCGAGCGGGGGTCCACCAGGAAGGTGTACTTGCCCTCATCGATCAGGCCGTAGCTCTTTTCCGAGACGACGGGTGCAAGCACGACGTCGCGCGGGTCTTTGATGGTGGCTGCGCTCACTTGGCATCCTCCTCGTTCTTTGCAACCTTGTTAGCAACAAATGCTTCGTAGGCAGCCTTGGTGAAGACTACGTCGTCGGAAACGAGAACGTCGTAGGTGTTCAGCTGGTCTGCGTACAGAACGTGAACATCCGTGAGGTTGCGCACGGACAGTGCAGCAACATCGTTGGCGCGCTCAATGACAACGAGCAGGTTCTTGCGCTCGGAAACTCCGCGCAGGGTTGCCAGTGCTTCTTTGGAGGACGGCTTGGAGCCGGCAACCAGGTCAGCAATGACGTGGACGCGGCCGTTGCGGGCGCGGTCCGAGAGTGCGCCGCGCAGGGCAGCAGCAATCATCTTCTTGGGGGTGCGCTGGCTGTAGTCACGCGGCGTGGGGCCGTGGACAACGCCACCACCGGTCATGTGAGGAGCACGGATTGAACCCTGACGGGCGCGGCCGGTGCCCTTCTGCTTGAACGGCTTGCGACCTGCACCGGAAACTTCGGCGCGGGTCTTGGTCTTGTGGGTACCCTGGCGAGCAGCAGCGAGCTGGGCAACGACAACCTGGTGCAGCAGCGGCACGTTGGTCTGTACGTCGAAGATCTCTGCAGGCAGGTCAACCTTGACAGTGCTAGTCATTGAACTAGGCTCCCTTCACGGCGGTGCGTACGAGTACGACCTGGCCGCGGGCGCCGGGGACGGCGCCCTTGATCAGGAGCAGCGACTTCTCGACGTCAACCGCGTGGACCGTGAGGTTCAGCGTGGTGTGACGAACGGCGCCCATGCGGCCGGCCATTTTCATGCCCTTGAAGACGCGGCTCGGGGTGGATGCGCCACCGATTGAACCGGGCTTACGGTGGTTCTTGTGGGCACCGTGGGAAGCTCCAACGCCGTGGAAGCCGTGACGCTTCATAACACCGGCGAAGCCCTTACCCTTGGTGGTGCCAACGACGTCGATCTTCTGGCCGGCTTCGAAGAGCTCTACGGAGAGCTCCTGGCCCAGCTCGTAAGAAGCAGCATCTGCAGTGCGCAGTTCTACGACGTGGCGGCGAGGCGTGACGCCTGCCTTTTCAAAGTGACCAGCCAGCGGCTTGGTGACCTTGCGGGAATCGATCTGGCCGTAGCCGATCTGAACGGCGACATAGCCATCAGTTTCTGCATTGCGCAGCTGCGTGATGACGTTCGAGTCAGCCTGGACCACAGTGACGGGGATGAGCTTGTTGTTCTCGTCCCAGACCTGGGTCATGCCGAGCTTCGTGCCCAGCAGGCCCTTTACGTTACGGGTTGCGGTCATAGTCTCTCAGCACCTCCCTACAGCTTGATTTCGATGTTCACGTCGGCCGGCAGGTCGAGACGCATGAGCGAATCAACAGCCTTGGGCGTGGGATCGATGATGTCGATAAGACGCTTGTGCGTGCGCATTTCAAAGTGCTCGCGGCTGTCCTTGTACTTGTGCGGAGAGCGAATTACGCAGTAAACGTTCTTCTCCGTCGGCAGCGGCACGGGGCCAACTACAGTTGCGCCTGCGCGCGTGACCGTCTCAACGATCTTCCGTGCTGAAACGTCAATGACCTCGTGGTCGTATGACTTCAGCCGGATGCGGATTTTTTGTCCCGCCATGTCGCCTGACTCTCTTTCAGTCTGTGCTTCCCCTGATTAGGGCTGCCCTGTTCACTTACTAGTTGTATGGCTGCCGAAGCATTTGAAGTCGTGACTACCATCCGCCGCACAAGCTGAATCCGGAAGGATCCGGGTTCCTCAACCTGCCGACGTAACCGACCCCCGCGGTCGGGCGTGTCGTACGTTTTCACACGTACGCGTCCGCAATTCCATGGGGAGTGGGTTATGTTTGGTCTCTCACTTGGACCCTGACACCCGGCATTATCCGGATCGGGACGCGAAAGAGCGCTTGAACAACTCATCTAGTATGCCGGAATTTGCGGGCAGAAGCGAATCAGGCCTCTGCGCAGCTGTGCAGTCAGCGGAGTGCAGACACTGAGGTGGAGTCGCTGCCGGGTAGCCATTGTCCTGAATCGCCGTCGAATGGATGATGGGGACATGACTGTGCAGGATTCTGTAGCAGTTCAGGCCCTCGCTGCCCGACTGAGCCCCGGATTCACCCTGGGCGTTGCCTCCGCGGCGTTTCAGATCGAGGGGAGCCTCGCGGCCGGCGGCCGTGGGCCCTCCGGCTGGGACGCGTTCGCCGAAAAGCCGGGCAACATCCTGCACGGGCACTCCCCCGCCGTCGCCTGCGACCACTACAACCGCGCGGCGGAAGACATCGCGCTGATGCGCGAGCTGGGGATCGATTCCTACCGTTTTTCGATTTCGTGGCCGCGGGTCCAGCCTGAGGGCACCGGCCGCTTCAACGCGGCGGGGCTGGACTTCTACGACCGCCTGATCGACCGGCTGCTCGCCGCCGGCATCTCGCCGATGGCCACCCTCTACCACTGGGATACGCCGCTCCCCCTCGAGCACCGCGGCGGCTGGATGAACCGTTCGACGGCGGAACGGTTTGCCGAGTACAGCGCGGCCGCCGGCAGGCGGTTCGGTGATCGGGTGGCGCAGTGGGTGACGCTGAACGAGCCCGCCTCGGTCACCCTCAACGGCTACGCCCTGGACGTCCACGCGCCCGGCCACGGCCTGCTCTTCGACGCCCTGCCGTCGGTGTGCCATCAACTGCTGGGCCACGGCCTGGCGGTGCAGGCGCTGCGGGCGGAGGGCGTCACCGGCGCCGTCGGCGTCACAAACCTGCATTCCCCCGTCCGGCCTGCTTCCGGGTCGCTAACCGACAGGCTGCTGGCCAGGGTGTTCGACCTTGTGCTGAACCGACTGTACGCGGACCCAATTCTCCTGGGCCGTTTGCCCCAGCCGCCGCTGATCGCCCGGCCGTGGTTCCGTTCACTGCGGAGGATCACCGACGCGGACTTGGCCACGATCCACCAGCCGCTGGATTTCTACGGCCTGAACTACTACTACCCCGTGAAGGTGGCCACGGGGCGCGGCGTCGACAGCCCCTCCGGACCCGCGTCGGCGATGCTGAAAATACCGTTCCACATGGCCGCGTTCCCGGAGTATGAGCTCACGGGGTTTGGCTGGCCCGTCGCTCCGGACCATCTGGGGATCCTGCTGCGGGAGCTGAAGGACAGGTACGGCGAATCGCTGCCGCCGCTCTACATCACCGAGAGCGGGGCGAGCTTCCCCGAACCGGACCATGTCACCGGCCCCATCCCGGACGCCGGCCGGATCAGCTACCTCGCCGCACACCTCAGCCGGGCGGTGGAGGCCACTTCCCCCGGGGGCGTGGCCGACGACGTCAACCTGCTCGGCTACTACGTCTGGACGCTCATGGACAACTTTGAATGGGCGGCCGGCTATTCCCAGCGCTTCGGCCTGGTGCACGTGGATTTCACGACTCTCCAGCGAACGCCGAAAGACTCGTATTACTGGTACCAGGCCCTCGCGCGGGCCCGGCGGGCCTGAGCCCCGGCGGGTCGCGCGCGCAGCGCGGCCTCTACTGGTCGCGGTTTGCCCGGTTGATGCGCTTGGCGCGGTCGATCTCCTGGCGGAAGTGCTTCTTCGCCCAGAAGAACGCGACGGCAACCGCGACGACGATCAGCAGAAAAATGAACCAGCCCATGGTGAGCTCCTTTCCCTTCCTGCAAAGGTATCAGGAACTTAAAAGGAACAGCCCCGCTGCAAGTGCAGCGGGGCTGTTCCCGATCCTCTGTTCGGCTGCCAGATGGCTGGCCGATCAGTGGTGAAGCATCAGATCAGCAAGTAATTACTTGACGATCTTGGTGACGCGTCCTGAACCAACGGTGCGGCCGCCTTCGCGGATAGCGAAGCCGAGGCCCTCTTCCATTGCGATCGGCTGGATGAGCGCAACGGTCATCTCAGTGTTGTCGCCAGGCATAACCATTTCCGTGCCTTCCGGCAGGGTGATAACGCCGGTTACGTCCGTGGTGCGGAAGTAGAACTGCGGGCGGTAGTTGGAGTAGAACGGGTTGTGACGCCCGCCTTCGTCCTTGGAGAGGATGTAGACGTTAGCCTCGAAGTCGGTGTGCGGGGTAATGGAACCCGGCTTGACGACAACCTGGCCACGCTCGACATCGTCGCGCTTCAGACCGCGGAGCAGGAGGCCACAGTTCTCGCCGGCCCATGCTTCGTCGAGCTGCTTGTGGAACATCTCGATACCGGTAACCGTGGTCTTCTGGACCGGGCGGATGCCGACGATCTCGACCTCGGAGTTGATGGCGAGGGTTCCACGCTCGGCGCGGCCCGTAACAACGGTGCCACGGCCGGTGATCGTGAAGACGTCTTCGATCGGCATCAGGAAGGGCTTGTCACGGTCACGAACGGGGTCCGGAACCGAGTTGTCGACAGCTTCCATGAGGTCCTCGATGGACTTGACCCACTCCGGGTCGCCTTCCAGAGCCTTCAGGCCCGAAACGCGGATGACCGGAGCTTCGTCGCCATCGAAGCCCTGCGAGCTGAGGAGCTCACGAACTTCCATTTCGACGAGGTCGAGGAGTTCCTCGTCATCGACCATGTCAGCCTTGTTCAGCGCGACCAGCAGGTAGGGAACGCCAACCTGGCGGGCGAGCAGAACGTGCTCACGGGTCTGAGCCATCGGGCCGTCAGTGGCGGCAACCACGAGGATTGCACCGTCCATCTGAGCAGCGCCGGTGATCATGTTCTTGATGTAGTCAGCGTGACCCGGAGCGTCTACGTGTGCGTAGTGGCGCTTCTCGGTCTGGTACTCAACGTGGGAGATGTTGATGGTAATGCCGCGCTGACGCTCTTCGGGAGCAGAGTCAATCGACGCGAAGTCACGCTTCTCGTTGAGAGTCGGGTACTTGTCGTACAGCACCTTGGAAATGGCGGCCGTCAGCGTCGTCTTACCGTGGTCAACGTGACCAATGGTACCGATGTTAACGTGCGGCTTAGTCCGCTCGAACTTTGCCTTTGCCACAGGTTCCTCCTAGAACGTTTTCAAATGACTTACCCTTCGGCCGCGCTTGTCGCGGCAGAAACTCCAGTAAGTCTACTTGGGGGGCTTTGGATTGGTGAAATTGCAGATTCAGGTACTAATGCTAGTGCCTAGAGCCTGTTCGTGCAGGCGGCCGAACTCCGGCCTTGCCGGACTACAGCTGACCGGAGCCCGGCCACATGCACCAGATGAATCCCCGTTGGCGGAGACGCATCCGAGTTTTTGTTGCTGCGATTGTCCCTAGGGACTACTCGCCGCGGTTCTTCTGGATGATCTCGTCGGCAAATGCCTTCGGGACCTCGGCGTAGCTGTGGAACGTCATGGAGTACACAGCGCGGCCCTGGGTCTTCGAGCGCAGGTCACCGATGTAGCCGAACATGCCGGACAGCGGGACGTGCGCGCGGATGACCTTGACGCCCTGGGCATCTTCCATGGACTGCATCTGGCCACGGCGGGAGTTGAGGTCACCGATAACTTCACCCATGTATTCCTCAGGGGTGCGGACCTCGACATCCATCAGCGGTTCGAGCAGGATGGGGTTCGCCTTGCGTGCGGCTTCCTTGAAAGCCATCCGGCCAGCGATCTTGAACGCCATTTCCGAGGAGTCAACATCGTGGTACGCGCCGTCAATCAGCGTGGCCTTGATGCCGACAACCGGGTAACCGGCCAGGACGCCGTCGTTCAGTGCATCCTGGATACCGGCGTCCACCGACGGGATGTATTCGCGGGGAATACGGCCACCGGTGACCTTGTTCTCGAACTCGTACAGCTCGCCTTCGGACGTGTCCAAGGGCGCGATCGCAATCTGGATCTTTGCGAACTGTCCGGAACCACCGGTCTGCTTCTTGTGCGTGTAGTCGTGACGCTCTACAGCACGCTTGATGGTTTCGCGGTAAGCAACCTGCGGCTTGCCGACATTGGCCTCGACCTTGAATTCGCGGCGCATGCGGTCCACCAGGATGTCCAGGTGGAGCTCGCCCATGCCGGCGATGATGGTCTGGCCGGTGTCCTCGTTGAGGGAGACCTGGAAGGTCGGGTCCTCAGCGGAGAGCTTCTGGATGGCCGTGGAGAGCTTCTCCTGGTCACCCTTGGTGTTCGGCTCGATCGCAACAGAGATCACGGGCTCCGGGAAGCTCATGGACTCAAGCACGATCTGGTTGCTGGAGTCGCACAGGGTGTCGCCCGTGGTCGTGTCCTTCAGCCCGATCGCTGCGTAGATGTGGCCAGCGGTAGCGCCGTCAACCGGCATTTCCTTGTTGGCGTGCATCTGGAACAGCTTGCCGATGCGCTCCTTCTTGCCCTTGGTGGAGTTAACCACCTGGGAACCGGCTTCGACGTGACCGGAGTACACGCGAATGAAGGTGAGCTGGCCGAAGAACGGGTGCGTGGCAATCTTGAACGCCAGAGCCGAGAACGGCTCTTCGGAAGACGGCTTGCGCGTCAGTTCCTTCTCTTCGTCGCGGGGATCGTGACCGATCATCGGCGGGACGTCGAGCGGGTTCGGCAGGTAGTCGACGACGGCGTCAAGCATCGGCTGGACACCGCGGTTCTTGAACGCAGAGCCACAGAACACCGGGTACAGCTCGGAGTTGATCGTCATCTTGCGGATGCCGGCCTTGAGCTCGTCGGTGCTGATCTCTTCGCCCTCGAGGTACTTCTCCATGAGTTCTTCGGAGGCCTCGGCAACAGTCTCAACGAGAGTTGCGCGGTACTCTTCGGCCTTCTCCTGGAGGTCAGCCGGGATCTCGCGGATCTCGTACTTGGCACCCATGGTGACGTCACCCTTGGCGTCGCCGGGCCAAACCAGCGCGCGCATGTAAAGGAGGTCGACGACGCCGACGAAGTCGTTCTCGGCACCGATCGGCAGCTGCATAACGAGCGGCTTGGCACCGAGGCGGCCAATGATGGTGTCGACGGTGAAGTAGAAGTCAGCGCCGAGCTTGTCCATCTTGTTGACGAAGCAGATGCGCGGAACGTTGTACTTGTCAGCCTGGCGCCAAACAGTCTCGGACTGCGGCTCCACGCCTTCCTTGCCGTCGAACACGGCGACTGCGCCGTCGAGGACGCGCAGGGAGCGCTCAACCTCGACCGTGAAGTCAACGTGGCCGGGGGTGTCGATGATGTTGATCTGGTTGTTTTCCCAGAAGCAGGTCACGGCGGCAGACGTGATGGTGATGCCGCGTTCCTTTTCCTGTTCCATCCAGTCAGTCGTCGAAGCGCCGTCGTGCGTTTCGCCGATCTTGTGGTTCACACCCGTGTAGAACAGGATGCGCTCGGTAGTAGTGGTCTTGCCGGCATCGATGTGGGCCATGATGCCGATGTTGCGGACCTTGCTAAGGTCGGTAAGCACGTCCTGTGCCACGGTGTCTCCCTTTCGGATGGACTGCACGTTCGCCGCCGGCTCAGTAGAGCCGGCGGCGTCCGGGAAGTATTACCAGCGGTAGTGTGCGAAGGCCTTGTTGGACTCGGCCATCTTGTGGGTGTCTTCGCGACGCTTCACAGCGGCACCGAGACCGTTCGAGGCATCCAGGATTTCGTTCTGGAGGCGCTCGGTCATGGTCTTTTCACGGCGGGCCTTGGAGTAGCCAACCAGCCAGCGGAGGGCGAGAGCCGTGGAACGGCCCGGCTTGACCTCAACGGGAACCTGGTAGGTGGCGCCACCAACGCGGCGGGAGCGGACCTCAAGCGAAGGCTTGACGTTCTCCATGGCCTTCTTGAGGGCTGCAACGGGGTCGCCGCCGGACTTGGCGCGAGCACCCTCGAGTGCACCGTAAACGATGCGCTCGGCGGTGGACTTCTTGCCGTCAACCAGCACCTTGTTGATGAGCTGGGTGACCAGCGGGGAGCCGTAAACGGGATCTAGAACTAGCGGCCGCTTGGGGGCCGGACCCTTGCGAGGCATATTACTTCTTCTCCATCTTTGCGCCGTAGCGGCTGCGAGCCTGCTTACGGTTCTTGACACCCTGGGTATCGAGGGCGCCACGGACGATCTTGTAGCGGACACCCGGAAGGTCCTTCACGCGGCCGCCGCGGACGAGCACAATGGAGTGCTCCTGCAGGTTGTGGCCTACGCCGGGGATGTACGCGGTAACTTCAATGCCGCCGTTGAGGCGCACGCGAGCAACCTTACGCAGAGCCGAGTTCGGCTTCTTCGGGGTCGTCGTGTAGACGCGGGTGCAAACACCGCGGCGCATCGGGCTGCCGTTAAGCGCGGGAGCCTTGGTCTTCTTGACCTTAGGCGTGCGGCCCTTGCGGACCAGCTGGTTAATCGTAGGCACTCTCGTGTTCTCCGTTTTATCCGGAGCGGCCGTTGGCGGCCGCTCTCTTGTCGCTGCGCCTCGCCGCTCGAGCTTTGAAGTTCTCTCCAGAGCAGCTGAGGCGAAGCCTTAATAGTCGGACCGCACGCCGGGGTCCAAGGACTTTCGACCCGAACTGCCCCTAGGCATGCGAAAATGTGGCATACGTTGCACAAGAACCCTGCAAACCGGAAACGTCGTCCTGGTTGAACCTTTCAGCTGCAAGCTGTTTGGCTCAAACCGGCGCACTCATCCACTGCCACAATAACAATTAGTCTCAAGTCTAACACGGACGGGTCCCAGCCCTTAATCGGCGGGGTTTGGACCGGTAAGGCCGCCCCGTCGACTGCTCCGGTAACGCCCTTATGGGGCCTCAAAAGGGCGTTGGCGGAGCAGTCGATGGGTTAAACGGGGATGGTCCCCCACCTTGCGGTGCGGGACCATCCCTTGGTGCAGGCTTTGACCTACCGTCTAGCGGAAGTCGCTGCCGAGATCGTAGTCATCCAGCGGGATGGCGTGGAACTCGGGAGCTCCGTCGCCGCCCAGCGTGTCGTAGGAGAAGTCACTGAATGCGCTGGGGCCGGTGAACAGGTTGGCCTTTGCTTCTTCAGTGGGTTCCACGGTGACCTCGGTGTAGCGCGGGAGACCCGTGCCGGCCGGGATGAGCTTACCGATGATGACGTTTTCCTTGAGGCCGAGCAGCGGATCGCTCTTGCCTTCCATGGCCGCCTGCGTCAGGACGCGGGTGGTTTCCTGGAAGGAAGCTGCGGACAGCCAGGACTCGGTCGCCAGGGACGCCTTGGTGATGCCCATGAGCTCGGGACGGCCGGATGCCGGCGTCTTGCCCTCGGACACAACGCGGCGGTTGGCGTCTTCGAAGCGGCTGCGTTCGGCGAGCTCGCCGGGCAGCAGATCCGATTCGCCGGACTCGATGACCGTGACGCGGCGCAGCATCTGGCGGACGATAACCTCGACGTGCTTGTCGTGGATGCCGATGCCCTGGCTGCGGTACACGCCCTGGACTTCGTCCACCAGGAACTTCTGCGCGGCACGGGGGCCCATGATGCGCAGAACCTGCTTGGGGTCGACCGGGCCGTTGATGAGCTTCTGGCCGACGCTGACGTGATCGCCGTCTTCGATGAGGAGACGTGAACGGCGCAGCACCGGGTAAGCGATCTCTTCAGATCCGTCATCCGGGGTGATGACCAGGCGCATCTGGCGCTCGGACTCTTCGATGGTGATGCGGCCGGCTGCTTCAGCAATCGGTGCGACACCCTTCGGAGTACGGGCTTCGAAGAGCTCCTGGATACGGGGCAGACCCTGGGTGATGTCGTCGCCGCCGCTGGCGGAAACAGCACCACCGGTGTGGAACGTACGCATGGTCAGCTGGGTGCCCGGCTCACCGATGGACTGCGCGGCAATGATGCCCACGGCCTCACCGATGTCGACGGTCTTGCCAGTGGCCAGCGAACGGCCGTAGCACAGGGCGCAGGTGCCAACGCTGGACTCACAGGTGAGTACAGAGCGGACCTTGACCTCGGTGATGCCGGCTGCGAACAGTTCGGCAATGACGACGTCGCCGCAGTCGGTGCCGGCCGCGGCCAGGACCTTGCCCTTGGAGTCGACAACGTCGACGGCCAGGGTGCGGGCGTAGGCGCTGTTCTCGACGTTCTCGTCCAGGACGAGGACGCCGTTGGCGTCTGCCACCGCGATGGCAGTCATCAGGCCGCGCTCGGTACCGCAGTCCTCTTCGCGGACAATGACGTCCTGCGA
>JBKPBZ010000066.1:0-4417 GCA_046727115.1 Actinomycetota bacterium
ACCAGCTCTCCGGGGCCTGGACCGTATTGCTTCGCGCTCATGGAACCACGGTCCTCAGGCTCCCACCCGATGGCAAGACACTGCTAGCACGGAATGATGCGCTTCACTCAACTACTTCCTGCCGAACCACGCCCGACGAAGACTGGCTACCCATGGCCGCGTCACGTCGCCTGGTCGTTACCGAGTCCTGCACACGGTGGTCATGGCCGGTTCGGGGGAAGGCCTGGGCCGTTACGTGCCAGCCTTCAAGCCTCATCGGTTCTCCCCATTCACGCTGCTTTGCGCTGACTCAACCGGGCGACGTAAATCCCACAGCCGACGACGGCGGCTCATGCATGAGGGTTCCTTAATGCGACCTTCATCTGGACCTCATGGTCTTCGTTCATGCTGGTCACACAATCTGAAGTGGCACTTCCACCGCTGGAGCTGATCCCATGAAGTGGTACCTGCCCGTCCCGCAGTACGCCGACGAAGCTACGGGCACAACTTGGCGCGTTAGCCGGGCCTGGTTCGAGAAAAAGCCAGGAGACTACGTGCTGGAGGTACTGAGCCAGGGCCGGACCCGCGCCCTCCGTGGCGCCTATCTGCGTCAGGGGCGCTTTGAACTCGCACCGCTGGACGACCCCGGTCTGCCCGCCTTGCGGGCGGAAGCGCAGCAAGGCGAACTCATTACATATCGGCCCCATAGGCGTGCGGTGGTGCGGGGGGAGGGCCGTTACAGCAAGATCTTCCGGCCAGGGCAGGCCATCGCGTCCGCCGAGCGCTGCGCACACGTGGACATTCTCCTGGAGGCCGCCGGTGCCTTCACGCCCCCCCGGATCCTTCGCAGCTCCGAGGATGTCATCGTTTTCAGCACCGTCCCGGGACCGACCCTGAACGAGCTGAGTGAAGATGACTCCACCACCAGCGATGAATTGTTTGCGGCGGCATGGGAGAAATGGGCGCGCTCGTGGGTTGCTCAGCTGCACGCCCCGCACGGCAGTGCCGCACGCAGCGTTCTGAGCAGCCTGCCGCTCCGCTCAGCAGAGGTGGAAGCAGCGGATCTGTGGCGATGCGTGGACCGCTGGCTGCGTCACTTCGAAAACGTGCCGGAAATGTCGTCTCAAGGCAGTGCCTTACGGGCTGCGGCAGAAGATGTGACGAAGAATTTGCTTCAGACGGCACCGGATCCGCTGGTGTGGTCCCACGGAGACCTGCACGCCAAGCAGATCATTGCAGTCGACGACCGTTCCCCGCTCGGATTGCTGGATTTTGACGAGGGAGCCCGAGCAGAGGCGGCCCTCGATCTGGCCAACATGGACGTGCGCTTAGAGCTGCACCGGCGACGGAACCACCTGTCGTCGGCACGTTACCTTACGGCTCACAATCACGTGACGGCCGTAGCCGAGGAACTGCACGTCAATCCGGACCGGTTCCATGCCTACACGGACACGCTCTGGCTCCGAGAGGCATTGGTTCCGCTCCCCGGACGCCTAGCCACGGCCATGGCTGTTCTCGACGAACGGGCAAGGCGTTATCAGACCACGGGGGCATAGCTTCCGTCAGCTCTAGCGTTCGGCTGCCATGGCAGGATCTGGGCATTGGTTTATTGGTGGAGGGAAGGTTCATGACCGCACAGGAATCCGGGCGAACGAGTGTCGGGGGCCCCGTATCGGTTCGCCCGCTGCAGGAGACGGACCTCGATCGCGCTGACGAGATCTTCAGGGTGGCTTTCGGGACCTTCCTCGGGGTCCGCGATCCGATCGGGACCGCCGACTACGTCCGCACTCGCTTTGCCGCCGATCCGCACGCCGCGTTCGCCGCGACGGTCGACGGCGAACTCGCAGGATCAAACTTCGCCGCCAATTGGGGCAGCGTCGGCTTCTTCGGACCGCTGACCGTGCGTCCGGACCTGTGGGACCACGGTGTCGGCAAAAGCCTGATGGAACCGATCTTGGGTTGCTTCGAGACCTGGGGGAATAGCCACGTTGGCCTGTTCACCTTCTCTCACAGTCCAAAACACCTCGAGCTCTACCGCCGGTACGGTTTCTGGCCCCGGTTCCTGACCGCCGTCATGCACAAACAGGTCGAGGCCCGTGGCGCGGTGCCCGGCCGGGTGCTCTATGCCGAGCTGTCCGCCGCCGAGCGGCCCGACTACCTCAGGGCCTGCAGTGCCCTGACCGACGCCGTGTACCCGGGTCTGGACCTGGAACGCGAGATCGTGGCCGACGCACGCGCAGGGTCTCGGCGAGACCGTGCTGCTGCCGGGCGAGACGGCGCTTGACGGGCTGGCCGTGTGTCACTGCGGACCGGGCTCGGAGGCTGGCGCGGACGTCTGCTTGGTCAAGTTCGGCGCTGTACGCCCCGGCCGGCAGGCCGGCGACAGATTCGAACGACTACTCGATGCCTGCGAGCAACTGGCCGCCGAGCGCGGGCTGGGCCGGCTCGACGCCGGGATGAACCTGGGCCGCCAGGATGCCTATCAGCGCATGGTGGCCCGCGGTTTCCGTACTGGGTTGCAGGGCGTGACCATGCACCGGCCCAACGAGCCTGGTTACAGCCACCCCGACGCCTACGTGATCGATGACTGGCGCTGACGACATCTACACTCGCGGTGGCACCAGAAACGAGTGCCTCGGCCTCCGCAGAGTTGGCGCTCGGACAGGTTTTGACTCTATGACAACGTCAAGTCCCAAGCCTATGTTTCGTTGTGCCGCGAGTATGAGGAGCCGGAGGGCGTCCGGTCCAATAGTCCGAAGTCGATCATGTAGCGGCGCAGCATCACGACATCATCGGTATAACTGAGGAGCCGTTCATTTACCTGCTTTTCCGTTAGCTCTTCGCCCGGCTCGATGGCTTCGCTGACAATCCAGGCCAGGAGCTCCCTCCGTTCCGTCATATTGGCCGGATACCTGTCGATCCTGCCCAGGCGCATGAAGCGAGCCAATCCGGTCTGCGCCTGTCGCCGGGGTTGCTGCGTGAGCAGGTCGCGGAAGATCGCCTCAGGTGCCTCCAGCTCGTCGGCAGCGTTCCGTTCGACGAGCCCTGACTCAAGCAGGGCAGTAATGGCCCGCTTTCGTCTTTGGTCGTTCAGCTCAGCAACCACGTCGGGGAGCTTGGCGCCCAGCACGATTTGCGCATAGGCGGTCCGCGCGTCGTTGTTGGCGAGGGTTGCCACCACTCGCCGCCAGTGCGGTCCGCTCAGCCTCGTCCCTCCGGTCACAGCCTTTTCCTCACTCTGCGTCTGGCCCTGCCTGTGCTGGTCTCCGTGTGCTTGGTTAACAGGCAAAATCGTAGTCCGACGCGAGTGCGACGGACAGAGTTTACGGGCGGCGGGCTGGTGAGCTGAATCTTGACGTCTCGGAGCGAGGACGGGTGATCGAGGGCTGTTGGGGCAACGGACTGGTGATGATCTTTCATTTGACCTTGCCGCCATAAAGTAACGCTGCGGAAGGCGCCCCGAGTATTCCTGATTAAGTGTTGGAAGTCTTCCAGTGGACCCTTTCCAGGGTCCCTGAAGCAACAGACGGTCCACCGTTCATGATGGGCCGTCACGTTGCATTCCATTAAGAGCAGCCAGACGCTGCCTGGAGTTGGCGCAGTTACGAGAGTGCCTGGCAGACATCCGTTACTTTGCCCGGACCGTCGGCGTTGAACACCGGCGGTAAGTTCCCTCCCTTGCGAAAACCTTTAGCCGCAGGTCACGCCACGAAGGTTCCACAAACCGTGAGTGCAGTGGCCGAGTGTATTGGCGCGGAGGTGCTCGGCACTCAGCGAACGTGTCGGGACATGGAGACACCCCCTGCCAGAGGACCAGCTGAAGGCGGCCGGTGCATCGGAAGGGGGTGTCTGCCTAGGGTCTCGAATCAGACGGCGGCGGGCTCGTCCACCGGTTCGACAGGGGTCTCGGCCGCGGCTTCTGCCGCCTTTTCGGCAGCTTCCGCGGCGGCCTCTGCAGCTTCGGCGGCGGCGTCCTCCGCGGCCTTCGCGTCAGCAGCTGCCTTCGCGGCTGCCGCTTTCGCTGCTGCGGCTTCACGCTTCTGGGCCTGGGTGGCCTTCTTGGAAATCTTCTTGGCCTCTTGGGCGGCGCGCTTCTCCGCGGCGTCCGCAACGGCGGCAGCTTTCTTCGCCTCGGCGGCAGCCTTCAGCGCGGTGACCTTGGCTTTCACCGCGGCAAGCTTCGCGGCGGCGGCCTCCTTCTTCAACTCAGCCTTAGCCTTCGCCACGGTGGCCTTTGTGGACGCTTTCGCGGAGACCGAGTGTGCGGACTTGGTCGGGGCGGCGTTGGCGACACCGGCGCCTGCTCCGGTGAGAACGGCGGCGGTCAGGACGACGGCGCCCAGCTTCTTTGAAATCGACATGCGTAATTCTCCAATGATGTGTGGCCCGGGTAGTGCGGGCGGGGATCCGGCTGGCCGGTTGCCGTCAGCCTAAAGGG
>JBKPBZ010000067.1:0-14530 GCA_046727115.1 Actinomycetota bacterium
GCAGCGCAAAACACGCGTCCGGAGATAGTCGCCCAGAAAATCCGGGGTGCCGGCGTGAGTGGAAACCGGCCGGTGCGCGCCGCGCCGCTCGGGGTCCACCGCGGACATCGGCTCCTGGCAGTGGCTGTAGGCCTCGTCCCGGTGGACGGTGCCGCCGGTGTTCCCGTTCCGCCCCGGGATGGCTGCGAGAAATGCCGCAGTAGTAGCCACTACGTGCGAGCTTCCGCAATTGGTGCAGCTGATGGCGGCCGCGAGGGTTTCCCGCTGCGGATTCATCGTAGTGACGGAGTCCAGGCGGAGGTGCCGGTCGGTGTCGCATGTCGCGCACCATGGCCGGCGGCCTCGGGGCTGGTGGGCATCCCGTGGCAGGTAAGTGCTTGACGTGATTGTCATCCGGTTCAGACCAGGCCCGGGTAGCTGGCCAGGATGTAGTCCGCGGCGGCCGGTCCTTTCATGCGTAGGCCGGTGCGCTTGGGATGGATCTGCTTCTCTTTCATAGCCGCCCAGAAGGCATCTTCGGGTCGGGGCGTGGCCTGATTCAGGAAGCACCAGCTGGTGTACAGGCCGTAGAGGCAGTCCCTGCCCAAAGTGTGGTCGGTTCCCGGGTCCTGGGTGGTGGCTTCCTGCAGGAATTGGTCATATTGAGAAGTTGCCATGAGTGGCTCGTTTCCTCGCGGTGCATGTTGTGCCGCCATGTGGCTACAGCAGCTAAGCATCCAGGCCTTGCACGGGGCGCTGAAGCATAACCCCGGACTGCTGCGTCACCGCAGATAAGGGGGATAAAGCGCTGTTGAGCTGGGAGTCCACGTGCTGCGGAACCAGTCAAAACAACTTCTCTACAATGTAGACTGTAGGCGTAGACTACACATTAAGCAACCAGCTAATTACCTTGAACCGTGACTAGTCCGCACCGACCCGAACGGAACACCATGTCGCCCGAAGAGCACCCGGCGCCCCCAGCGACTCCCAGCAAGAAGCCGCGGCTCAGCCGGGACGTTGTTCTGTCGGCGGCGCTGGCATTGGTGGACGCCGAAGGACTCGACGCCCTCACCATGCGCCGGCTCGGGCAGGAACTCGGGCGGGATCCCATGAGCCTGTACCGCTACGCGGAAAACCGCGCGGCGCTGCTGGACGGCGTCTCAGAACTCGTCCTCAACGAACTGGCCATCATTCCCGATGACCCCGACTGGCAGGCGCAGCTCCGGCGTATTGCCCACGATCTTCGGCTCTTGGCGCTCCGGCACCCCAACGTCGTGCCCCTCCTCGTGACCCGCCCCCTGTCAACACCCCTGGGCCTGCGGCCACTCGGGACATTGCGGCCGCTGGAGCAGATCCTGTCCCTGCTGATCGACGCCGGGTTCACACCTGTTGACGCCCTCCACGTCTACCGCGCCTACTACGGATACCTCTACGGGCACATCCTCAACGAACTGCAGGAATTCGTCGTCGACCCCGACGAAAACGAGGCCCTGCTCCGCCTGGGCCTGCACCGCTTGCCGCCGAAGGATTTCCCCCGCCTCCGCGCCCTCGCCCCCGTCCTAGCCGACTACGACGGGATGGCCGAGCTGGATGAAGGAATCACCATCCTGCTCTCGGGCCTCTCGGCCCACCTCCCGGCACCGGGAGCCTCGACCAAACCCTGATCCGGAAATTGCTTTTGAAAGGATCCGCCATGCTCCTCCTCTTCGGGCTCAAAACCGTCCTGCGCAGCCTTCCCGAGCGGATGGCAACGTGCCAGTACTGCCACCAATTGGTGCAGCACCGACTGCAAGAACGCGCCACCAAATTCACCCTGTTTTTCATCCCCGTCTTCACCACCTCCAAGGCCTTCAACATCACCTGCTCCAACTGCGGACAGAACTCGATCCTCAAGCCGCGGCAGAAAAACGCGCTGCTGCACTAGGAAGGCCGTCGGGGCCTCAGCGGGGCTTGGACAGCCGGTCCTTCGCGTGATGGCTTCCGGGACCGACAGGCACGAGCTCCGTGGCTTGCGCCAGACCTTCCGTAGGCATCGAGACGTACATGCTCTCGGCCCGGCTCACCTGGAATGTCTCATGCCAGATGCCGACGGCCTTGGGGGCCTTCCTCGCCTGGCGGTTGAAGGCGGTCCAGGCCGGCCTGTGCTCGGATTCTGGCGCACTCGCGTAGGCATACAGCTTGTCCGGCGAGTCCCAGTACTGCACGATGACCGGGCCGCCGGCTCCGAGGGCAAACCGAAAGCCGAGGAGGCCGGAACCCGGCTCCTTGAATAGCTCGGTCAGCATCCGGGGCATCGCAAAGAAGACCGGCAGCCACAGATCCGGTCGCCAGGGACTGTTGATGCGCATGCCGATGAGGAAGACCACCAAGTCACCGGAATGGCGGTGCGTGAAACGTCCAGCGTTGATGCGTGCCATACTTTTCTCCTAACTAGATACTGATACTCTCCAATATTGGCGAGTGCTACTATCTAAGTCAAGGAGAAACTTTGCGCATCTCACAGCTGGCCGCGACCACGGGAGTTCCCGTGGCCACGATTAAGTACTACCTCCGGGAGAAACTGCTGCACGACGGCGTGCTGACCTCGGCGACCCAGGCCCGCTACGACGACTCGCATGTGCGCCGGCTGAAGCTGATCCGGGCACTCATTGGCACGGCCGGCCTCAGCGTCAGCGCCACCCGCGAGGTACTCCTTGGCCTCGAAAGCCCGCCGGAGTCCGGCCACGATCTGCTCGGAATCGCGCACCATGCGGTCACCCGGGCCGCACCGGACGACGTCGACCTCTCCTCGGCACAAAAGCTCCTGGACCGCTGGGGCTGGGGCGCGGAAAGATGCGACCGCGATACCCAGGCGGGTCTGGCAATGGCCCTGCACGGGCTCTCGGAGGCGGGATTCGACGCGCCGGCGGCGCTCTTGGACCGCTATGCCGCGGCCATGCAGGACATCGCGGAGGCAGACGTCGAAAGTGTTCCCACGGACTCGGCCGAGGCCGCGATGCAGCACGTAGTCCTCGGGACGCTCCTGATGGAGCCGGTGCTCCTGGCCATGCGCCGGCTTGCCCAGCAAAGCGCATCGTTCCGGCGGCTTGCTGGGACAGAGTCCCCCGGGCAGTCCGGCGCGGCAATAGTTTCCGGGGAGGAACCCGCCGGCCGGCAGATTGACGACGCCTAACTACTCTGCGGATTCATCGCTGCCGCGTGCGGATCCGCGCTGGCTGGCATCCTAGATGACCGGGGAGCGCCGCTCGATCAGCACCGTATCCCGCCATTGCCCCGCTCTGGGGCCGTAGCTCATACGGGCAATGCGGTTCCGCCGGCCGACGACGGCGAATCCGTTCGCGAGGTGGAGCCTCAGGCTTGCTTCGTTTTCGGGGAAGACACTGGCCTGGATGGTCCAGATCCCGCATTGCTCGGTCGATGCCGCCAGGGCCTGCAGCAGTGCGGCCCCGACTCCCCTGCCGCGGGCTTCCGCGGCGACGTAGACGGAGTGTTCGACCACGCCGGCATATGCTGGCCGCGCGGACACGGCGGAGACAGCCGCCCAGCCAAGGACCGCGCCCCCGGGCGCCTCGGCGACCAGACGGTGGCCGGGCAGCCGCGAACTGGTGAAGCGTTCCCAGTCCGGCACGTCTGCTTCAAAGGTGGCGTGTCCGGTGGCGATTCCTTCGCGGTAAATCCCCTGGACGGCCGGCCAGTCGCCGTCGCGCATGGCACGAATCGCGGGCGGGGACACTTCCCTTGCCGTCACAGGGTTGCCAGGAGCCCGGCCGCCTGCTCGAGCGCCCCGGGCACCAGGGAGTAATAGGCCCAGGTGCCGCGCTTTTCGCGGTGCAGCAGCCCGGCCTCGACCAGGATCTTCAGGTGGTGGGAGACCGTCGGTTGGCCGAGGTCCAGGGGCTCGGTGAGGTCACAGACGCATGCCCCGCCGGCATCGCCGGCCTTGACGATGGAGAGCAGCCGGAGCCGGTTCGGGTCGGCCAGCGCCTTGAAAACCAGAGCCTTTTGCTTCGCCTCCTCAGCGCCCAGGGCAGGGGGCCCTGCGGGGGTGCAGCAGGCTTCATCGGTGCCCGGCTCAAGGATAGGCAGCAAGTTCATGTACCCATTATGCCCTGACATTGACCATCATCAATGTATGGGAGGTAGGGAGTGACCCCGGCGCAGCCCAACCGACGAGGATCCGCAGAAGGGCCGGCGAAAGGTTAGGGGCGGGCCGGTTCTGCACTGTGCGCCAGGACGACGTCGTCCGCGGTGCGGGCCGCGGAGGGGAACAGGATGAGGAGGAGGCCTAGGCCTGCTGCGGCGCCGAGCAGCTGCGCCACGACGAAGCCCGGAACGGAGCCCGGTGCGATGCCGGCGAAGGTGTCAGTGAAGATGCGGCCTACCGTCACGGCCGGGTTAGCGAACGACGTCGAGGATGTAAACCAGTACGCGGCTCCGATGTAGGCACCCACCGCGGGAGCTGCGAGGACGCCCCGGCTGGTGGCGGCCAGGGCGAAGATCAGCAGAACGAGGCCGGCAGTGGCGACGACCTCACCGAGGAGATGCCCGGTGGCTGCCCGGTCTTTGACCGAAATGGAGGTTCCCACCTCAAACATGGCGTTCGCCACGACGCTGCCGCTGATCGCACCCAAGGTCTGGACGACCACATAGGTGCCAAGTTCCGGCAGCGTCAGTCCGGTACCGCTGCGTCGCCCCAGGATCCAGTCGACGAGGGAGACCACGGGATTAAAATGCGCGCCGCTCACGGGCCCGAGCACCAGAATCAGCACCGTCAGCCCCAGCACCGTGGCGGTGCTGTTCTGGAGCAACTGCAGGCCAACATCGTTGGGGGAGAGCTGCTGGGCGGCGATCCCGGAACCGACGACGATCATCACGAGCAAACTGGTGCCGAGCAGTTCGGCGACGGCGCGGCGCCACAACGGCGGTGGTTGAGAAGTCATGCGAACAGCTTGACCCAAAGATATTTACTCAGTCAAAATTGAACCAATGAATATTGACCCAGCTGAAGTCTTTCGGGTGCGGGTCGCCAGGCACGCGGCCCTCGCGGATCCCGCGCGGCTGCGGATCGTGGACCTCCTGACCCTGGGAGACCTTTCCCCCACGGAGCTCCAGGCCGAACTCGGGATGCCGTCAAACCTGCTGTCCCACCATCTGCGCACGCTGGAAGTCGCCGGCCTGGCGTCCCGCCACCGCTCGGAGGCGGATAAGCGCCGCAGCTACATCCGGCTCGCCGCAGGGGCGTTGGAAGGACTGGCTCCCGGGGCCGAACACGGAGCCCGCCGCGTCCTCTTCGTCTGCACCCGGAACAGCGCCCGGTCCCAGTTGGCCGCCGCACTCTGGAACCAGGCCAGCGAAATCCCCTCGACCTCCGCGGGTACGCACCCCGCGGACCGCATCGCCCCGGGCGCCATTGTTGTCGCCCGCCGCCACGGCGTCGCCCTCGCCGACCTTTCCCCGCGCCGGCTCGATGAGGTAGCGCACGATGAAGACTTCGTCGTGACCGTGTGCGACAACGCCCACGAGGAAATCCCCAACCCGGGAGGGATCCACTGGTCCGTCCCGGATCCGCTCCGACTAAACACCGAGGACGCCTTCGAAGGCGCCTTCACTGACATCGCCCGCCGCGTCAGCGACCTCGCACCCCGCCTGCACGCCGCCTAAAACCCGAACCGTGCCAATATTGACAAGTATCGATTTATTGTTCGATACTTTCTGCATCGACAAACATCAATGTATAGGCAGTCAAAAGTGGTGCGGGGACGACGACCTCATCAAAACCGATCCACATGATTCCAGGAGAACCCGTGAGCACCGAACCCGCCAAGAAGCCCTCCGTCCTGTTCGTTTGCGTCCACAACGCCGGCCGCTCCCAGATGGCCGCCGCGTTCCTTACCGCCCTTGGGGAGGGGCGGATCGAGGTCCGCTCCGCCGGGTCCCAGCCCGCGGACAAGGTGAACCCGGCAGCCGTGGAGGCCATGGCGGAACTCGGGATCGACATGTCGGCTGAAATCCCGAAGATCCTCACCACCGAGGCCGTGAAGGAATCCGACGTCGTGATCACCATGGGCTGCGGCGACGAATGCCCCTACTTCCCCGGCAAGCGCTACGAGGACTGGGTCCTGGAAGACCCCGCCGGGCAGGGCGTGGACTCCGTCCGCCCGATCCGCGACGAGATCAAGACCCGCATCGAGGCCCTGATCGCGTCCCTCACGCCCGTCGCCAACAAGTAGCCCGTACCGAGCACCAGGAGCCTTTCGTGAGCGCTGACACCGGAAACTCAGAACAGCTGATCATCATCGGGTCCGGCCCTGCCGGCTACACCGCCGCCATTTACGCCGCCCGGGCAGGCCTGAAACCCCTGGTCCTGGCCGGCTCGGTCACCGCCGGCGGCGCCCTGATGAACACCACCGAAGTGGAGAACTTCCCCGGATTCCCCGGCGGCATCCAGGGCCCGGAGCTCATGGAGGGGCTGCAGGCCCAGGCCGAGAGGTTCGGCGCTCAGGTGGTCTTCGACGACGTCACGGAAGTGACCCTGACCGGGCACCTTAAGCGCGTCGTCACCGGCGCCGGCGAAATCCATGAGGCCCCGGCGGTCATCCTCGCCACAGGCTCCGCGTACAAAGAACTGGGCCTGCCCGAGGAGAAGAAGTTCAGTGGTCACGGGGTCTCCTGGTGCGCCACTTGCGACGGCTTCTTCTTCCGGGAACAGGACATCATCGTGGTCGGCGGCGGAGACTCCGCGATGGAGGAAGCGACCTTCCTGACCCGGTTCGGGAAGTCCGTGACCGTGGTGGTCCGCAAGGGCGAACTGCGGGCCTCCCGCATCATGGCCCAGCGCGCCAAGGACAACCCCAAGATCAGCTTCGCCTGGAACTCCGCCATCACGAAGATCCACGGGGACGGCAAGGTCACCGGTGTGACCTTGACCGATACCGTCACCGGCGAAACCCGCGAACAGGCCGCCACGGGGATCTTCGTGGCGATCGGCCACGTCCCGCGCACCGAACTCGTGACAGGCCAGGTGGACCTCGACGCCGAGGGCTACATCAAGGTGGACTCCCCCACCACGGTCACGAACCTTTCCGGCGTCTTCGCGTGCGGGGACGCCGTGGACCACCGCTACCGGCAGGCCATCACCGCCGCCGGCACCGGTTGCGCCGCCGCCCTCGACGCCGAGCGCTACCTCGCGGCCTTAGAGGACGCGGACAGCATCGCTACCGCACTGGTGGAAGAACCCACCCACGCCTAATCCCGGGAGAGGGAGGGGGTGAGCTGAATGAAGACAGGATGTTGCGGCGACGGTTGCTGCGACGACTGCCCTGATGACATGCAGGGCTGCTGCTGACGCCCTCCCGCCTGCCGGCCCCACAGGACCGGCAGGCACCCCGGCAAGAAACCGCCACACCTACGGATGAGACAGAGGAAGCCATGGATTCAGCGAAGAACCTTCCCGTTGCCGTGATCGGCGCCGGCCCCGTGGGCCTGGCAGCCGCGGCCCACCTGATCGAACGCGGAATCGAACCGCTGATCTTCGAAGCCGGCCCCTCCGCCGGTGCTGCGATCGAGCAGTGGCGCCACATCCGTCTGTTCTCCCCGTGGCGGTACAACATCGATGCCGCCGCCGTCCGCCTCCTCGAAGCCTCCGGCTGGGAATCGCCACGGCCCACGGCCCTGCCCTACGGCGGGGAACTCATCGACCAGTACCTGACACCGCTGGCCGGCCTCCCGGCCTTCAGCTCAAAGCTGCAGACGGGTGCCAGGGTCATCGCGGTCACCCGGGCCAGCATGGACAAGACCCACACCCGCAACCGCGAGAGCAATCCGTTCATCGTCCGGGTCGAGCACGCGGACGGCGAAACCCGCGACCACACCGTGGCCGGGGTCATTGACGCCTCCGGCACCTGGTCCACCCGCAACCCGCTGGGAACCTCCGGGCTTCCCGCCGTCGGCGAAGACTCCGCCGCGGACCGGATCTCCTCCCCGCTCCCGGACGTCACCGGCCGAGACCGTGGCTCATTTGCGGGCCGCCGTGTCCTGGTGGTCGGCGCGGGCCACTCCGCGGCCAACACCCTGATCAGCCTCGCCGACCTCGCCAAGGAAGAACCGGACACCCGGATCCTCTGGGCCGTCCGCGGCGCCTCCGCGGAGAAGGTCTACGGCGGCGGCGACGCCGACGGGCTGCCAGCCCGCGGCCAGCTCGGTGCCCGCCTCCGCCGCCTCGTCGAGGCCGGGACCATCGAACTGCACACCGGCTTCGGCATCGGCTCGCTGAAATCCCTCGCCTCGCACGTCACGGTCGAATCCGTGGACGGCCGGGCCCTTGAGGCCGACGTCGTCGTTCCCTGCACCGGTTTCCGCCCGGACCTGGACATCCTGCGGGAACTCCGGCTGAACCTGGACCCGGCCGTCGAAGCACCCACCGAACTCGGCCCGCTGATCGACCCTGAATTCCACTCCTGCGGCACCGTCCCCCCGCACGGCGCAGCACTGCTGGCCCACCCGGACAAGGACTTCTTCATCGTCGGCATGAAGTCCTACGGCCGGGCGCCGACCTTCCTGCTCGCCACCGGCTACGAACAGGTCCGCTCCGTCGCCGCTGCCCTGGCCGGTGACCGCGAGGCCGCGGACACCGTCCAGCTCGAGCTCCCCGAAACCGGCGTCTGCTCCTCCGACGCCGGCACCAGCTGCGACGTCCCGGCGGCGACCGCCGTCGCAACAGAATCCTCGTGCTGCGCGGCTCCGGAGCCGGTGCTCGTCGGATTCCCCACCGGGCTGTCCCACGGCCGCTCCGGCGACAGCTGACCACCTTCCCGTGGTTGCGTCCACTGAACACGAGGGCTGGGAGCGGTCGCAGACCCGGCCGGAATGCCCGTTGCTGCCGTGCGGATCATCCGCGACGAGATCCACGACCCAGCTCAGAGAAGGAAGAATCAAACGCATGAGCGAGACCACGAAAACGCCCAACGTCCTGTTCGTCTGCAGCAAGAACGGCGGAAAATCCCAGCTCGCCGCCGGGCTGATGAACCAGCTCGCCGATGGGAGGGTCACGGTGCACTCCGCCGGGACCAAACCCGGCAAGTCCCTCAATCCCCAGGCCGTCGAGTCGCTGACCGAGCTCGGCATCGACATCACCGGCGAACATCCCAAGCCCGTCACCGACGAGGTCCTGGACACGGTGGACGTCGTCATCGTCCTGGGCACCGAAGCCAAGCTCGGACCACACCAAGGCACCCGCTTCGAAGTCTGGGAAACGGACGAGCCCTCCGAACGCGGCATCGAAGGCATGGAACGCATGCGCCTGGTCCGGGACGACATCAAGGCCAGGGTTCAGAAGCTTTACTCGGAGCTGACCGGGAACTAGGCCATGCCCGCCCCTGCGGTATCCCGGACACTGATCGCCGAGGGTGCGCCGCGCGGCGGACTGGCCGCGCTGTGCATCACCCAGACCACCGGGTGGGGCGTGCTCTACTACTCGCTGATCGCGGCAGTCCGACCCATCAGCGAGGACACCGGCTGGGACCCGGCGCTCGTGATGGGAGCCTTTTCCGCCGGACTGCTGATCTCTGCGACGGCCGGGATCGCCGTCGGCAGGATCCTGGACAGGACCGGGCCGCGGGCGCTGATGATCAGCGGATCCCTCATCGGAGTGCTGGCCGTGGTCATGGTCGGGCTGGCACCGAACCTGCCCGTGTTCATTGCGGGCTGGCTGGTCGCCGGGACCGCGCAGGCCGCGGTGCTGTACCAGCCGGCCTTTACGGTGATCAGCCGCTGGTACGGCCCCGACCGCATCCGGCCACTGACCCTCCTGACCCTCGTCGCCGGGTTCGCCTCCACCACCTTCGCCCCGCTCACTGCAGCCCTGACATCCGCGTTCGGCTGGCGGGCCGGATTCATCATCCTCGCCGGGATCATGGGAATCATCACCGTGCCGCTGCACGCCCGGTACCTGAACCGGAACTGGGCCCCGGCCGCGGCCGACACCCTTGCGACAGACCACCGGGCCAGGGCACGCAACGTCCGGCGAAGCCCGGAATTCCTCGGTCTGCAGGTGCTGATGGCCCTGCTGTGCTTGGGGCTTTACACCGTGACGCTGAACATCATCCCGCTGCTCGTGGAGAAAGGCGCCGACTACGCGACTGCTGCGCTCGGGCTCGGTCTCGTGGGCGCCGGACAGGTCTGCGGCCGGCTGATGTTCGCGGCCATTCCGGCCGGCGCCAGGCTCCAGGTCATCACCGGAGCGGCGGCCTGCGCCGTCTTCCTGCTCGCCGCACTGCCCGGCCCGGTGCCAGTGCTGATCGCCGCCGGCGTGCTCGCCGGTGCGGTCCGCGGTTGCCAGACCCTGCTGCAAGCCACCATCGTGGCTGACCGCTGGGGAACGCAGAATCTTGGCACCCTACAGGGACTCTTCGCGGCACCGCTCACAGCTGTTACGGCCATCGCCCCCGCCGCGGGTCCACTTCTGGCGGCCGGGCTCGGCACCTACACGCTCATGGCGTACGCCATGACCGCTGCAGCCGCCACGGCCGCCATTCTCGCCGCGGCCGGAAGCGTACTGGGGCTCAGGACCTCCACAATCAGCTGAGAGCTCGGCCGCCCCTGTGGCTGATCGGGGCGGGACATAATGAAGGCACGCGCCCACGACCGCGAACCATATTCGGGCCGCGGCATGCTGAGGACCTGAGACTACGAAAGGCACATCATGGAGCCGACGAAGGACGAGATCCTGGCCGGCTACAGCCGCGCCCGCCACGACCTCGACGCCTTGCTGCAGGGCGCAGCACCCGCAGATCTTCACCGCAAAAGCGACGGGACGCGCTGGACCAACGAGGAACTGCTCTTCCACATGGTCTTCGGCTACATGGTGGTCCGCGCCCTGCTTCCGCTGGTCCACGTTGTCAGCCGGCTCCCCCGCCCCGTTGGCAGAGCATTTGCTGCCGTCCTCAACGCGGGCACCCGTCCGTTTGATGCAGTGAATTACTGGGGTTCCCGGGCCGCCGCCCGCGTCTACAACAGGCGCAGGATGAGCCGGAAACTGGACAAAACCATCGCCACTCTCTCCCGCCGGCTCGGCCCCGAAAGCTCCCATTCGCTTGCCAGGTCGATGCCGTTCCCCGACAGGTGGGACCCCTTCTTTACACCGCTCATGACACTCAATGATGTGTACGCCTACCCCACACGCCATTTCGACTTCCACGCCAAGCAGCTGAGCCTTCGGTGTCCGAGGGACGACGACTGACCGCCGTCTTGTTAACGGCGCCGCTATATGTAAGTATCTGCGTATGAATGCAGATAGCGATGCTTGCACCCTCACCGCGGACAGCCAGTACGTTGAACTGGCGGTGGAGGTTTTTGCCATGCTGGCCGATGCCACCCGGGTCAGGCTGATCCTGGCCCTGCGCCATGGCGAACTTCCCGTCAATGTGCTTGCCGAAAAGGCCGGGAAATCTGCGGCTGCGGTTTCCCAGCATCTGGCCAAGATGCGATTGGCGCGCATGGTCGCCACCCGCCAGGAAGGCACCAAGGTCTACTACCGCCTGCAGGACGGGCACGCCTGGCAGCTCGTGGCCGACGCCATTCACCAGGCCGAACACACCCTCGGCACGGCTCCGCATCACAACACCGCTCCGCACGGACTTAAAACGGAGGCCGGCGCATGAACCGCCCAACGCACCCCGGCCACGATATCCACGCCCACCCGCACAGTCACCTTGGACATGGCGCAGAGACGGGCGGCCGTCAGGCTCACGACGACGACCATCACCACGGCCACGGACCGCACGGCCATGTTCACGCGACCGGGTTCAAGGGGTGGCTGCAGGAGCTCTTCGTGCCCCACTCCCATGACGCGGCCGACTCGATCGACTCAGCCATGGAGTCAAGCGCCCAAGGCATTCGCGCTGTCAAAGTCTCCCTGCTCGGGCTGGGGGCCACGTCACTGTTCCAGCTGGTCATCGTGCTCATCAGCGGCTCCGTGGCGTTGCTGGCGGACACTGTCCACAATTTTTCCGACGCCCTGACCGCGGTACCGCTGTGGATCGCCTTCCTGCTCGGGCGCCGCCGGGCGACCCGGACCTATACCTACGGATTCGGCCGCGCCGAGGACCTTGCAGGGCTGTTCATCGTGGCAATGATTGCACTCTCGGCCGTCGTGGCCGCTGTCGAATCCATCCGCCGTTTCTTTGAACCGCAGCCGGTCCAGAACCTGGGCTGGGTGCTCGCCGCCGGGCTTGTGGGCTTTGCCGGCAACGAACTCGTCGCGATCTACAGGATCCGCGTGGGACGGCAGATCGGTTCCGCCGCGCTCGTCGCCGACGGCATTCACGCCCGCACCGACGGCTTCACCTCACTGGCCGTCGTCGCCGGAGTCGTCGGCATGTGGCTCGGGTTCCCCCTCGCGGACCCGATCGTGGGCCTGTTCATCTCCGCCGCGATCGCTGTGCTGCTGTGGGGAACCATTCGCGACATCGGGCGCCGGCTCATGGACGGCGTCGACCCGAACCTGACGGACCGCCTGGCCGCGGTTGTCACCGCCCACGCCCCCGACGGCGCAACGTCCCGGCTGCGCTGGTCCGGCCACCGGCTTCACGTGGAGGTCTCCGTCCCGCTGACCACGCTCACCGCTTTGGGCGAACTTGCCACTATCCACGGCGAACTTGACCATGCCGTCCGCCACGCACTCCCGAACGTGGGGTCCGTAACGACGGTGCCCACGTTCGCCCAGGCAGGGGCGGACGGACCGCCTCCTCCCCCGAACCACGGATAGACCTGCAGCCCCGGACTGTGTGAGGCGGGCAATCAGGTCCGGGGTGGGGCATCCACTGTCGTCCCGGGCACTCCGCGGGCGAGCCGGGGAACACCGGCCACTGCAACCAGGACTGCAAGGGCGCCGAGGCCGGCGGGCAGTCCGATGATTGTGGCGATGCCTCCCACCAGCAGCGGACCGCCCGCGTCCCCCAGTTCGCGCCCGAGTTCGGCCGAACCCATGGTGCGGCCCATGCGTTCAGGCGGAGTGGTATCCGCCAGGTGGGCGAAGCCGAGCGGAGTGGCCACGCCGACGCCGGTACCGATCGCCGCGGCAGCAAGGTAGATAGTGACCGGCCCGGGCACCAGGGCCAGGAGAGCGATGCCGCTCGCGGTCAGCAGGAGCCCTGACGTCATGCCCTGCGCATCGCTGATGCTGCCGCCGTCGCGCATCTTTCCTATCCGGGGCTGGGTGAGCAGGGAGGCGACTGCCAGGACGCTGACCGCTGCCGTTCCGGCCAGCGCGTCGAGGCCGTGCCTCGTGGCCAGGGCGGGTAGAAACCCGATGGCCGCGCCGAGTGCAGCGGTGGAGGCCGCCAGGACAAGTGTGGGGATCAAGAACCGCCGTTCCGTGATCTGCCGCGCCAGGTCCAGAACGGTGTATCGCTGCCGCGGGAGGGGTTCCAGATGCGGTACGGAAACAAGCACCCACACCGCCGCGGCTGCCGCCAGCACCGAGAGGGCCGCGAACAGCAGCGGAAAGCCGCCCGCGAAGATCAGGCCGGCTCCGAGCATCGGCCCGATCACGTATCCGAGACTCTTCCAGGAGCCGTACCGCCCGAAGTATGTGCCGGCGTTCCTCCCCCGGGCAAGGCGTGCCACCATGGCCGAGGATGCTGGGGAGAAGGCGGAGGCCGCAGCGCCCTGTCCGAGCCGGGCCAGGCCCAGCATGAGCGGATCCGCGCCCCACAGACCTATGAGGGAAAGCACGGCAAAGGCCAGAAGGCCGCCAACGATGACGGGCTTGGTGCCGATGCGGTCACTGAGGGCACCGAAGACCGGCTTGAGGAAGACCTCAGCGATGTCATACAGGGCCAGCAGAATGCCCAGGTTCAGGAGTGTCAGCCCGATGTTTTCGCTCTGGGCACCCATGCCCGCGGCAATGCTGTGCGCGCCGAAGGCGCTCACGAACCCTGCGGCGTACAACGGGGCAGAGGAGGGCCTGGTTGCGAGCACCTGCGCAGACTCGCTCACGAGTGCAGCTCCCGGTAGACCAACCCAGCGAATTCCTCCAGCGCAACAACGCAGTCCGCCAGGTCCGCTTCGGCGCCGGAAGCCGACGGGCTGCCGAAGACATCCCTGCCCCGGATTGAGCGGAACCACCGCCGCAGCCGATCCAGGCTTTGCTCTTCCTCCTCGAGCTCGGCCAGCGTGAACTTCTGCTTCGCAATTTCACCGGCAATCTCCGTCCGGAATTTCCCGCAGTCAGCGACGAACTCGGCCCACTCATCGCCCCGGGCCGCATCGAACAGGGCACGCAGCTTGGCGGCATCGGCATCGGTGGAACCGGTGGTCAGCAGCATCAGGTCGCCGTGGCCTGCGCGGGCTAGTTCCCGGGCCTTTTCTGCACCCTCGCGGCAGACAGGAACATCAGGCGCGGTCCAGGCGCCCTGGCCAATGGGCACGGCCCCGAATCGACGCAGTTCCCGCCAGACCGCCACGCGGTACCGGGACGGATCCGACGGCACCTGCACCAGCAGGACAAGCCACGACACTTCAGAATTTACAGTCACATACATGATTGTAACGG
>JBKPBZ010000068.1:0-2100 GCA_046727115.1 Actinomycetota bacterium
GCCTGGACGTGTTCGCCGTGGAGCCGCTCCCGCAGGACAGCCCGCTGTGGACACACCCCAGAGTGATGGTCTCCCCGCACACCTCGGCCCTCAGCGCAGCCGAAAACCGGCTGATCGCCGAGCGGTTCTGCAGCAACCTGCGGACCTACCTCGACGGCGGCGAACTCCCCCACCTCGTGGACACGGTCCACTTCTACTAAGCCCCGCTCCCCCACTAAGCACCCCAGGGCGGCCCCACCGGAAACGGTCGGGCCGCCCTTTGCGCTTGCCGTGTCGCAGAAAAGGCCGTGGCCCCTTCCTGAATGGAAGGGGCCACGGCCTGAAGTGCCGCCGGGGCGGGCTGAGAAGGGCGGGTGCGCCTAGCGGGCGTCCTCAACGAGGCGGAGGTCGCGTCCCACCGTCTCGGGAGTGAAGAAGGTGGTGACGAACGAGATCAGCGCAAGCACCAGCGAATAGACGCCAAGGACCAGCCAGGAATGGCCCGTGGCGGCCAGCAGCGCGGCGCCTACCAGCGGAACCAGTCCACCGGCCAGGACGGCCGAGAACTCGCGGCTCATGGCCACGCCGGTGAAGCGGTACTGCGAGCCGAAGAGTTCAGGCAGCAGCGGGCACTGCGGTCCGAGCATGGACTGAACGCCGAGGGCGATGCCCACCACCATGACAATCCATACGAGCGTGACGTTGCCCAGAGTGACCAGGTAGAAGGCCGGCAACGCGATGAGCGCTTGGAAGAGAGCACCGTAGCGGTAGACCGGCACGCGGCCGAACCTGTCCGAGAGCGCGCCGAACGTGATCACCATGACGGCGGCGAACCCTGCTGCAATGAGCAGGCCGACCGGACCGATGAACTTGTCGCCGGGAAAAACTCCGTCCTTTGACGCCAGGAACGCGATCAGCAAGGCAGAGTAGATCGAGGAATTTCCGTTCTCACCCATCCGAAGGCCGATGCCGATCAGCACGTTCTTTTTGGAGTGCTTCCACAGCTGGCCGATGGGGTTCTTGACCACATTCTTGTGCTTCTCCAGCTCCTGGAACACCGGCGTTTCCTTCAGCCGGAGCCGAATGAACAGGGCCACCACGATCAGGAGCACGCTGGCCAGGAAGGGCACCCGCCACAGCCAGCCTTGCAGGGTGGCCTTGTCGGCCATGGCAATGAGGGCAAACGTGCCGGCGCCGAGCAAGGTGCCCAGCTGGATGCCGACGAACGGGAGAGAGGCGAAGAAACCACGACGGCGGCGCGGCGCGACCTCCGAAATCAGCGTGGTGGCGCCCGCCTGTTCCGCACCCGCACCGAGCCCCTGGCAAATGCGCAGGAACACCAGGAGCACGGCGCCCACCATGCCTGCCTGTTCGTAGGTCGGCAGCAGGCCGATGGCAAAGCTGGCGGTCCCCATCAGGGCGATGGTGAGGAGGAGGACCATTTTGCGGCCGAACCGGTCGCCGATGTAGCCGAAGACCATTCCGCCAAAGGGCCGGGCCGCGAAACCTACGCCGTACGTGGCGAAGGAAGCGATCAGGGCCCCGTCCTCGCCGAGCGGCGCGAAGAATAGCGGCCCGAAGATCAGGGCCGAGGCCAGGCCGTAGATGTAAAAGTCGTAGTACTCCAGAGCGGAGCCCACAGAGCTGGCAAGCGTTGCCCGTCGCAGCTGTTCCGGATCGACGACGGCGCCGTCCGCTTCAGCGAGCGGTGTATTAGTACGAGTAGTCACAAGCACTCCCTCAAAGACACAACAGGCCCCCGTTGGCCTGGTGGGATAGCGGCAACACCATGGCGTCGATCACTATGTTGAACACAGTACAACATGATGAACGACTAGCCAATACCCGATGTTGCCGCACCCGCCAAGGCGCTATTGTGACGCGGCTCGCAGCAGATTCAGCCCATGGGATTGCCCAAGGACCTCGCCAGTTCGTTGAGTTCCTTGACCATTTGGGAGCCCTGCTCCGCCGAGTACGTCGCCTTGAGCGCCGTCACGGAAAGCCCCAGGCTGGGCCCGTGAGCGCCGCGGGTTGGCACGGACACGGCGAGACAGACCACGCCGGTGGTGGATTCCTCATCTTCGAATGCATAGCCCTTCTCGCGGATCTCCCGGAGCTGGG
>JBKPBZ010000069.1:0-9749 GCA_046727115.1 Actinomycetota bacterium
GGCTGCCGCTGGAGGCGACACAGTGCGGCAGGGACAGCCGGTCCAGGGCCTCCTCGATGCCGTCGACCGCTTCGAGATCGCGCTCAAACGCCTCCTGGTACCAACGCCCGTAGTCCCGGTCCCAGCCGCCGGCGAGCCGGACACCGAGCTGTTGCTCAACTGCGCCAACAAAGTGCGCCTCGGACTTTCCAACGAACCGTTCGACGATTTCGTCGAGTTCCAGTTCCCAGCCGAGGTCTGCCAGCACGCGCTGGTCCACCCGGATGGAAATCACCTCGGAATCAACCAGCACACCGTCGCAATCGAACAGCACCAGCTCAAAGCCGTCCTGACCACTCATGAGGACATCGTAGCCAGCCGCGCGCGTATCCCCTCGACAGAAGCCGTCGGAAGGTCACAGACCATGCCGCGGCACAGGAACACCTGCGGGGCGCCGTCCGGGGCCGCACCGCGGCCCCTCAGCAGCGGCACTGGCCGGGCGGCTTCGTCGTCGTCCTGGACCGCGACCACCAGCCCGGGGCTGGCCGAGAGCAGCAGCTCCCGGTGCAGCGCGGCCCGTTCCGGCGTGTCCGGTCCGGCGACGGCCGCCTCAACCGGACCGGCAAGGGCAGCCTGGCCGGTCGCGAGCAGCCAACCGGCCGCGCGGGGCGCCCGGACCGCGAGCGGAGGCAGCAGCTGGGCGAGGATGTTGGCTGCCAGGGTCCGGTGTTCGGAGGAGCCGGACAGGGCCGAGTGGGTCACCAGGGCACCGGCCAGCGCGGCGGCGCCGCTGGGGGTGGCACTGTCGAACAGCTCCAGCCCCTCCCGGCCGCCCTGGGCGGCCGTGACCTGCACCGACTCCCCCGCCGCGTCCTTCAGGCTGCCGCCGGCCGCGAACCGCACGCAGGCCGCGTCCAGGATGGCCTCGGCCAGCTGGTACCAGCGGGTGCGTCCGGTAACCGCATAGAGCGCGAACAGCCCCTCGGCGCAGAAGGCATAGTCCTCCAGCAGGCCGCCGATCCCGCGCGCCGCGCCGTCGTGGGAGACGCGCATGAGCCTGCCGGGGCGATCCGCCGGCCGCCAGTGCACGCGCTCAAGGTAGGCCGCGATCCGTTCCGCGGCGTCCACGAGCTCAGGACGCGCCAGGACGGCACCGGCGTCGGCGAGTCCCGCGACGGCCAGCCCGTTCCAGCCGGCCACCACCTTGTCATCCCGGCCGGGCTGGGGCCGCCCGCTGCGCGCCCGCGCCAGCTGCGGGCGCACCCGCTGCCACAGCGCCGCATCCCCGCCGGTTAATTCCCGGCCCGGGTGCAGCGGCGAACCGTCGGCGCCCACGCTGCCGGGCGTGCGGACGTTCATGAGGGCCGCCGCGGCGGCACCGTCGGCCGGGCCTAGGAGCGACTCGAGCTCCTCTGGGGTCCACAGGTAGCTGGCCCCCTCGGCATGCACGCCGTCGACGACCGTATCGGCGTCCAGCGACGACGCCAGGGCCACGACGCCGGCGTCCGGGCTCGTCGCAAGGCCAGACTCCGCGCCTATTGCGGTGCCCGTTGCCTGATCTGGCGCCAGCCCGAGGCGGGCCAGGAGCCAGTCGGCGGTGTGCCCGGCGATCTCTGCGGCCTCGGCCGCCGGATACTCTGGGGTGCCGCCCAGACGGACCCAGTGGGCGTAGACGCGCAGCAACTGAGCGTTGTCGTAGAGCATCTTCTCGAAATGCGGAACGGACCAGTCGCGGGTCACCGAATAGCGGGCGAAGCCGCCGTCGAGCTGGTCGAACAATGCCGAGCGGGACATCGCCGCGAGGGTCCGCCCGGCCATGTCGCGGGCCGCGGCGGCGGTGTCAGAGTCCGCGGTGCCAGAGTCCGCAGTGCCAGAGTCCGCAGTGCCAGAGTCCGCAGTGCCAGAGTCCGCAGTGCCGGAGGCTGCCGTGCCAGTGCCGGAGCCGGCCGCGGCCGGCGGCGGGACGGCGGCGTGCCGGATCAGGAATTCGAGCACGGCCGCAGGCGGGAACTTCGGTGCGCCGCCGAAGCCGCCGTATGCCCCGTCCTCGGACTCGGACAGGGCGGCAACGGCTTCGCCCAGCAGCACAGCGTCCAGGGGCTCGGGCGGCCCGTCGAGGCGCAGGGCGGCGGCTGGTTGGGATGCGGCCATGCCGCGCGCGAGGGCGGCCGCATTGGCCTCGACGGCGCCGCGACGTTCCGTCCAAGCCTCGTTCACGGCCTCAAGGACCTGCCGGAAGGATGGACGGCCCGGCATGGGCCGGGGCGGGAAGTAGGTGCCGGCATGGAAGGCCCGGCCGTCGGGCAGGAGGAAGACGGACATCGGCCAGCCGCCTTCGCCGCTGATCGCCTGCGTGGCGGCCATGTAGACGGCGTCGACGTCGGGGCGCTCCTCGCGGTCCACTTTGATGGAAACGAAGTGGGCGTTCAGGTAGTCGGCGGTGTCCTGGTCCTCGAAGGACTCATGGGCCATGACGTGGCACCAGTGGCAGGCCGCATAGCCGATGGAGAGGAACACGGGCACGTCCCGGGCGGCCGCGGCGGCGAAGGCCGCGTCACCGAACGGCTGCCAGTGCACGGGGTTGCCGGCGTGCTGGCGCAGGTACGCAGAGGGTTCTGCTGCCAGGGCATTCGAGGCCCCCGACAGTGGGTTGGGCAAACCGCCGTCAGCGGTTTCCGGGTCCCGCATCGCCGTTGACTTCCGGTCGGGAAACCCCGCTGTCGGCGGGCAATGCCGTGCCGTCAGCGCGGAAGGCTGCGCCGTCGGCGGGGAATACGCCGCCCGGGGACCCCGCTTCCCCGGATGCTTCTTCGGCGGCCACACGCTCGGCCTCCACCTGGGCCCGGTAGCGGACCCGGCGGATACGCCGCACCATGTCCACGATCAGCAGCGCGGTCAGCACCACGATGAAGGCTGTCAGCAGGAAGCCCAGCAGACCCGGGGTGACCTGGTCCTCGGACAGGCCCGGGCGCAGCGACGGCGTGGGGGTCGGCGCCGGGGTTGTTGCCAGAGCGATGAGCAAGGAATGCACGGTGAATACCTTCTGTGGAAACTGGTGTCTTTTCTACGGCGTCATTTCTACGCCGGATAGAAGAGCCCTTTCGTCTCTATCTTAGCCCGGCGAAGAGGTCCGTTTCGGGCAGTTCCGCCGGGATCCTGGACTCGATCAGGGAGTAGTCCTCCCACGGCCAGGCCTTGCGCTGCATGGCCGCGGAGACCGCGAAGAAGAAGCCTTCCGGGTCCACCTGGGTGCGGTGGGAGCGGAGCGCATCGTCGCGGGCTTCGAAGTAGTCTCCGCATTCGATTTTGGTGGTGGTGGGGTGCGTCGGCGGCGGCGGGGTGTGCCCCTCGGCGTCCGCCTCCAGCCAGGCGGCCAGTCGCTCCGCATACGGCGACTGCAGGCCGGCCTCTTCCAGAGCAGAGTGGAGCGCGCGGAAGCGGTCCGGGCTGAAGGCGCGGTCGTAGTAGAGCTTGCTGGGCTCCCAGGGTTCCCCGATACCAGGGTACCGAGCGGGGTCGCCGGCGGCCGCGAAGGCCTCGACGGCCACGCGGTGCGCCATGATGTGGTCCGGGTGCGGGTAGCCGCCGTTCTCGTCGTAACTGACGATCACCTGGGGCTTGAAGTCCCGCACCAGCCGGACCAGCGGCGCGGCTGCGCGCTCCAGCGGCTGCAGGGCGAAGCACCCGGGCGGCAGCGGCGGCAGGGGGTCGCCCTCCGGCAGGCCGGAATCGACGAAGCCGAGCCAGCGCTGGCGGATGCCGAGGACTTTCGCGGCGTCATCCATCTCGAGCCGGCGCGCCCCGGCCATGTCGCGTTTGGGGTGCGGCTGTCCCTCCATCGCGGGGTTCTGGATGTCGCCGCGGGACCCGTCGGTGCACGTGGCCACCAGGACGTCCACACCGGACGCGGCATACATCGCCATCGTGGCGGCACCCTTGCTGGATTCGTCGTCGGGATGAGCATGGACCGCCAGCAGGCGAAGCGGTGCTGACGGGCTGGGGGATGCTGTCATCGTGGGACGGCTCCTCTTTCTGCTGTTCTGCTCTGTTGGGGTGCGGCTTGATCTGTGAAGAAAGCCGCCGCGGGAACTTCCCGGTCCGATCCACACTAAACTGGACTGGTGACTTCCGAGGATCAGCCTGCCGCGCCGGCACCTACCAGCCTAGCCAATCGTTACGGCGGCCAAAAGCGCGCACTGACCAGCAAGGCCAAACGCAACATCCTGATCGCCGCCCTCGCGGTGGGCATTGCCTTCCTGGCCTGGGTCTCGACGTCGGCGGCCACCAACAGTGTCAGCTTCAAGGACGTCGGCTACAGCACCCCCGACGCCACGCTGACCGAAATCGACTTCCAGGTCACCAAGGACCCCGCTGCGGCGGCAAAATGCGCCGTTAAGGCCATGGACTCCAAGTTCGCGATCGTGGGCTGGAAGGTCGTTGACATCGGGCCCAACGCGGCCGACGCCGGCACGGACGGCGGCCGGACCACCGCCCACCGCACCCAACTGCGCACGGAATCCCAGGCGGTCTCCGCCGTCGTGGACAGCTGCTGGATTCCCGCCGCCGGACAATAACCGGACAGCGGCCGCGGAACGCGCCGGGTAGCAGTTTGCCGGCAGCCGGCCGAAGGCCGCCTGTAACACGGTGTGATGCACGCCGCAGTGCTCTTTGGTTTATCCACAGCATTGACTACAATGGATCAATACCTTTCCCCCGCTGAGCTGGTTACTGCGTCATAAAAGTGGCCACCGTGGCGGGGTCTTTGCTTGTATGACCACCCAAAGGAGAAGTCCGTGTCTACCACCAACAGCGCAACTGCGGCTTGGCTTACCCAGGAAGCTTTTGACCGCCTGAAGGCAGAGCTGGACAACCTTTCCGGCCCCGGCCGGGCAGAAATCGTCCAGAAGATCGAGGCTGCGCGCCAGGAGGGCGACCTCAAGGAGAACGGCGGCTACCACGCCGCCAAGGAGGAGCAGGGCAAGATCGAGGCCCGCATCCGCCAGCTCACGGCCCTCCTCCGCGACGCCCACGTCGGCGAGGCACCGGCCGACGACGGCATCGTGGAGCCGGGCATGATCGTCGTGGCCAAGATCGCAGGCGACGAGGAAACCTTCCTCCTCGGCTCCCGCGAGATCGCCGGCGACTCGGATCTGGATGTCTTCAGCGAGAAGTCCCCCCTCGGCGCGGCCATCGTCGGCCACAAGGAGGGCGACAAGCTCAGCTACACCGCCCCGAACGGCAAGGACATCACAGTGGAAATCATGTCCGCCAAGCCGTACGCCGGCTGACACAGCACCACGTTCCGCTCCGGAACACCTTCACGAAACAGCGACGCCGGTCTCCCCTTCGCGGGGAGGCCGGCGTCGTGCTTTGGCCCGTTTGGCGGGGTCAGCGTCCTGGATTTTCAGCGTTCTGGATTTTCGGCGTCCTGGATCTTCAGCGTTGGGGCAGCGCCCCCGGGCGCCGGGTGCTCAGCAACAGCGCCGCAGCGACGCCGCCGATCGCCCCGCCCAGGTGGGCCTGCCACGAGATGAAACTGGCCACGGTGGGCAGGACGCCGAACAGGATGCCGCCGTAGGCCATGAACAGCACCACGGACAGCACGATCTGCCACCAGTTCCGGTTGATGAAGCCGCGGACCAGCAAGAACGCGAAGAGCCCGAACACCAGACCTGACGCGCCCACCGTGATGCTGGCGCCGCCGATGAGCCACACCGCGAGCCCGGACGCGAGCCAGCTGGCGGCCAGGGCGGTGATGAACACCCGCCGCCCGGACAAGAACACGAGGAACCCGAAGATAATCAGCGGGAGCGTGTTGGACATCAAGTGGGCAAGGCTGGAGTGCAGCAGCGGAAACGTCAGGATGTCCAGGACCCCGTCCACGCTGCGCGGCCGCAGCCCGAAAGTGCGGTTCAGGGAATGGAGCAGCGCGGTGTTGACGATCTCAATCAGATAGAGCAACACCACGAAGGAGCCGACCACCAGCAGTCCCCGGCGGGCCCGTGCCGCGGCATTGTCCCCCACTCCCGGCGGCCCTCCCGGGGACGCGTCCGTCACCATGGCCCCTAGTGCACCACGATCGGCTGGAAACCCTCGGCGCGCAGCGCCGCGAGGACCTGGCTGCAGTGCTCGTGGCCCTTGGTTTCCAGGTTGACGGTGATGGAGACGTCGCCCATGCTGATGGAGCCGCCCACCCGGGTGTGGTCCAGTCCTGTGACGTTGGCGTCGTTTTCGGCGATGATGCGGGCGATGGTGGCCAGCGAGCCCGGACGGTCATCCAGCATCATCCGCACGGTCATGTACCGGCCGGCGGCGGAGAGGCCGCGCTGGATGACCTTGAGCATCAGCATGGGGTCGATGTTGCCGCCGGAGAGAACCACCGCAACGGTTCCGGGGTTTTCGATCTTGCCTTCCATGAGCGCTGCGACGCCGACGGCCCCTGCAGGTTCCACCACCATCTTGGCGCGCTCCAGCAGGAAGATCAGCGCCCTGGCGAGGGCGTCTTCGCTGACAGTGACGACGTCGTCGACCAGCTCGCGGATGATGCTGAACGGCAGCTGGCCGGGCCGGCCCACGGCAATGCCGTCCGCCATGGTGGACACTCTCTTGAGCGGGACGAGGGCGTCGGCGGCGAGCGAGGGAGGATAGGCGGCAGCGTTTTCGGCCTGGACGCCAATGATGCGGATGTCACGGCCGAGTTCCTTGGCGCGTGCCTTCACTGCGACGGCGACGCCCGCGAGGAGCCCGCCGCCGCCGACGCCCATGAGGATGGTGTCGACGTCGGGGACCTGTTCGAGGATTTCCAGCCCCACCGTCCCTTGGCCTGCGACGACGTCGACGTCGTCGAAGGGGTGGACGAAGACGGCGCCGCTTTCATCGGCGTAGCGCTTGGCTTCGGCCAGCGCCTCGTCCACGTTGTGGCCGTGCAGCATCACCTCGGCGCCGTGGCTGCGGGTGGCGGCCAGCTTGGGCAGTGCCACGCCGAGCGGCATGTAGATCCGGGCCTTGATGCCGAGGCTCTTGGCTGCCACAGCCACGCCCTGGGCGTGGTTTCCGGCAGAGGCGGCCACGACGCCGCGCTTCTTTTCGGCGTCGGAGAGCTTGGCCATCCGCACATAGGCGCCGCGGACCTTGAAGGAGCCGGCGCGCTGCAGGTTTTCGCATTTGAGGAAGACCTCGCCGCCCACCGTGGCGCCGAGGGCCCGCGATGATTCCACCGGCGTCCGCGTAATAATCCCGTCGAGCAGCTTCTGCGCCTCCAGGACAGCGTCCAGCGTGACGGGCAGGCTCTCAAGGGTATTCACGAACTGTTCTCCTTCTTCGGATCAGGCGTCGGTGCCCCGTCCGGCATCGCTGCCCGGAGCACCGCTGTTGGGTGCGGCGCCCTCGCGGCCGGGGGTTCGGCCCGGCAGGTGGACGTCTGTGAAGGTGGTGTCTGCGCCGGGTTCCGGGGCAGGGCTGCCCTCTGGTCCGACGGTTGCCAGCACCTCATCATGTTCCCACGTTCTGCCCGCAATGTAGCGAATCGACGAGTTTGCTACGGCCAGGATCGGAACCGAGAACAGCGCGCCGGGGATTCCGGCGAGGTAGGAACCCGCAGCGACGGACAAGATCACGGCCACGGGGTGGAGGGAGACGGCCTTGCCCATGACCAGCGGCTGCAGGATGTGGCTTTCGAGCTGCTGGACACCGAGCACGATCGCCAGCATGATCAGGGCGTTGATGGGCCCGTTGGCGACCAGCGCCAGCAACACGGCGATGGCACCTGTGACCAGCGCGCCGACCACCGGGATGAAGGAACCGAGGAAGACCAGCACGCCCAGCGGCAGCGCGAGCGGCACGCCAATGATGGCGGCGCCGACACCGATTCCAACGGCGTCCACGAACGCGACAAACATTTGGATGCGGGCGTAACTGACCATGGAAGTCCAGCCGCGGCGGCCCGCACCGTCCGTGGCGCGGCGCGCCTTCCGGGGCATGAGGCTGACAAGGAAGGCCCAGATCCGGTCGCCTTCGAGCAGGAAGAAGATCAGCACGAACAACGACAGGACCAGCCCGGCGGCGAAGTGCCCGGCAGTGCTCCCGAACGTCAGGGCCCCGCTGAGGATGCTGCTGCTGTTGTTCTGTAGCGCGGCGGTGGCCTCCTCGATGTACTTGTCGATCTGTGCGGCGGTCAGGTGAAGCGGGCCTTCCGACAGCCAGGTCTGGACCTGCTGCACGCCCATGAGCGCCTCCGACCACAGCTCGCCGAAGCCCTGCATGAGCTGGCGCCCGACCAGGGTCAGGGCACCGACGATAATGCCGATGAAGCCGAGCACGGTGATGGCGACGGCGAGGCCCTTGGGCACGCTGTTTTTGGCCATCCAGCGCACTGCGGGGCTGAGGAGCCCTGAAAGGAGGGCGGCCACCATGACGGGGATGATGAGGAAACTGACATGGCTGAGCAGCCAGACCAGGCCCGCGAGCACGAGCAGGATCAGCCCGGCGCGCCACGCCCACGCGGCCGCGATCCGCACACCATAGGGAATGTCCTGGTCGATCTCGCGGTCGGTCCGTGACCGGGCCCCGGCACGCACCCCCGTCCCGGCCGCGGAAGGGGAAGGGCTTGTGGCGGGTGCGGCGTCCTCAGCTGGCGTCATAGCCCCATGATTCCGCAGCAGCCGATGAATAGGAAACCAGCAACGAGCAACCGGCAACCGGCGCGCGGGCCAGTTGGTGGGCCAGGACCGCCGGGCCGGGCCGCTCGCCAGCCCGTGGGGTCAGCCTGCAGCGGCCGTCAGCGAGGCCGAGATACCCCAGGTCATGGAGAACTGCTCCCCCGGCGCGAGCCAGCGCAGGCCCTCGCCGCTGTTGAACGCGTTGGCCGGCCCGGTCATCGGCTCGATCGCGACAGCCTTCGACCTGCCCGGAAACTCGGTCGTCACAAAGACATGGGTATAACCGCAGCCCGCATCCTGCCAAAGGCTTACGGTCCGCCCGTCGGGTGAGCGCAGCGTGTGCCGGGCAACGCCGCCGTCGAACGCCAGGTCCGTATAGGCCGAATCGAGGTCCAGGCTCCCCACCAGCCGCCCGCCGCGCAGATCGAAGTCGCCGCTGACCGGCTCGGTGCTGCGCGGGATGAGGCGGTTATCGGCGACCAGCCGGGTCCGGGCGTCCACGCTCACGGTGAGGTCCTCGCTGGGCACGTCACCCAGCCGCAGGTATGGGTGCGCGCCAAGCACGAACGGCGCGGGGGCCTGGGAGTCGTTGATGAGGGTTTGGCGCACCACCAGCCCCAGGTCCTCGGCCAGTTCGTAGCGGACCCGGTGCCGGAGCAGGAACGGGTAGCCGTGCTGCGGGAAGACCGCCGCTTCCAGGGTCACGGAGAATTCGTCCTCGTCCACGAGTTCGTAGGAGGAGTTCCGCAGCAACCCGTGACTGGCGTTGTTGCGGGAGACTTCGGTGATGTCGAGCTGCAGCCTCTTGCCGTTGAGGTACCAGACGCCGTCCTCCACCCGGTTGGCCCACGGCGCCAGGGTAATGCCGGTGGCGCCGGGCGGAATGTCGGCATCGCCATAGCTCTCCGTCAGCGCAGTTCCGCCGCGACTGTAAAGCCGCAGGCCGGCGGCGAGTTCGGTGACGACGACCAAGGCGTCGCCGCGCCGGAGTTCGTACTGCCGCCCGGTGGCATACCGCCGCATGGTTTCATCGGGGCCGGCTGCCGAAGGCGTCGCTGAGAGGTCCATGGTGACCACCGTACAGACCTGCCCGGCAACCCGTATACCTTGGTT
>JBKPBZ010000070.1:0-6630 GCA_046727115.1 Actinomycetota bacterium
CACTACGTTCTCGAGCGTGATGTCGGCGTTCTGGACCGTGCGCAGCGAGATCTTGTTCTCGATCTTCACGGCGCTGTATCCCTCGGTCTTGGTGTCGACGAGGAAGCCCTTGACCTGGTTGTCGTCGACGTCGCGGGCGTAGATGACCACCCAGTCGGAGAACGTGGCGTTGCCGATCCAGCGCTTGGCCCCGTTGAGGATCCAGTTCCCGCCGTCGCGCCGCGCCGTGGTGCGGGTGCCGCCGGCGACGTCGGAGCCGCCAAGGGGCTCGGTGAGGCCGAAGGCGCCGATCTTTTTGAGCGAGTAGATCTCGGGAAGCCACGCCTCCTGCTGCTCCTTGGAGGCAAGGGCCTCGATGGAGCCGGTGAAGAGCCCGTCATGGACGCCCATGAACGTCGCGATCGACGTGTCCGCGCGGGTGGCCTCGGCGTGCAGGATTCCGGCGAAGAGGTTTGAGTAGCCCTGCCTCCTGACCGGGCTGACCAGGTCGATTTCGGCAAGCTTCGGGATCAGCTCCATGGGGAATTCCGCGCGATTCCAGCAATCGACGGCGATCGGCCTGACTTCGCGGGTGAGGAACTCGCGGACCTCGGCCAGCCTGTCCTGCTCCTTGGCGCTGAGCAGCTGCTCGAACGCGAAGAAGTCGCCGTCGGCGTAGGGCAGGTTGTTAATGTCGATTGCAGCTTTGGGCATGATGTTCCTTCACTCGTGATCAGCGGCGACCAAAAGGATGCAGACTTAGCGCCGGCGATATGTTACTCACGAGTAACATATCGCAGTCTACCGGCGGCTGCAAGCACCGGGCCCGACAAAAAGGGAGCCGGGGCCGACGTCGAACGTCAGCCACGGCTCCCGTGGTGCGGCCCCCGGATGAGGAGGATCCCGCAGAACTGTAGGGCTACTCGGACTTGAACCGAGGACCTTAGGATTATGAGTCCCGCGCTCTAACCAGCTGAGCTATAGCCCCCTGCGCCCGGAGCCAGACCTGGCCCGCGGGGGCCGGATTGGTTCCGGGCAAAAATACTCTAGCAATAGTAGACGCATCGCACGTGCATGCGGCCACCGGTCGGCACGGTCCGCATCCGGCCGGCCGGGCGCAACCGGCCGCAGCAGCCCCGGCCGCGGCCTGCCTAGACGACGAAGTCGTCGTAGCTGGCGCCCCGGTAGATGTCCTCAAACGTCTGCAGCGTGCGCGCGATGCCGTGGTTCTCCACCATCTCCCGGCTGGTCTTGCCCATCGCCGCGAGCTCGTGCGAGGGCAACGAGAAGACACCGGCCAGCTTGGCGGCGAGGTCATCGCTGTCGTTGGGCGTGAAGAGATAGCCGTTCTCCCCGTCACGCACCAGGTGCGGCAGCGCCATCGCGTTGGCCAGCAGGACCGGCGTCGAGGCCGACATCGCCTCCAGGGTGACGAGGGACTGAAGTTCCGCCGTGCCGGGCATGCAGAACACGTCGGCGGTGATGTAGGCACTGCGAAGGTCGGCGTCGCTGGCCATGCCGAGGAATCTGACCCTGTCCGTCAGCCCGAGCCGGGCGACCTGGGCCTCGAGGGCCGGACGGACTTCTCCGCCGCCGACGATTTCCAGGTGAATGTCCAGGTCCTTGGGCGTCTTGGCGACGGCGTCGATCAGCACGTCCACGTGCTTCTCCTCGGCCAGCCGGCCGACGAAGAGTGCGGTGGGGCTGGCGTGGCGCTCCACCGTCTCGTCGGGACGCAGCTCGTAGGCTGCGGCGTCGATGCCGTTGGACAGCGGCAGGACCTTGCGGAGGAAGGCGTGCTGGTGCATGGCTCTGGCGGCGAGCGGCGTGGGTGTGGTTACGACGTCGGCCTGGCCCATGACCTTGCCCATGTCCTTCCAGGAGATCCGGCCCACGATGTCTTTGAACCATTGCGGGAACGGCAGGAAGGGGTTCAGGTTTTCCGGCATGAAGTGGTTCGTCGCCACCACCCGGATGCCGCGCTTCACAGCTTCGTAGAGGACGTGCTCGCCGATCATGTAGTGGCTCTGGATGTGCACCACGTCCGGCTGGATGCGGTCAAACAAGAGACCGATCTCCTTCTTGATCTCCCAGGGGAAGGTGATCCGGAAGTACTCATGCGTGGGCACGGAATGGGAGCGGAGGCGGTGCACGGTGGCCTCTTCGCTGAACTCGCTGTAGCTCGCGCCCTTGCCCGGGCGGCAAGCCAGGACATGCACGTTGTGCCCGCGGGCCGTCATGCCCTTGGCGAGTCGGTAGCCGAACTGGGCGGCGCCGTTGACGTGGGGCGGGTACGTGTCAGCGGCAATCAGGATGGTCAGCGGGGGCTGGTTGTCGGACTTGGTCACGTGAAGAGCTCCTGGTGGTCGCTGTGCGGACAGCTGGATCAATGGCGGCCGGCTGGCGGTCGGCACAGGCGCGCCGGGCCTGCAGCCGAAGTCTGGACTGATGCCCTAGGACCTGCCCGCTGCCTTCCGCGCTTCCTTCTTGCGCTTGGTGACTTCCGGGTGGTGCCTGGAAAGGGCTATGACTCCCACGATAGCAAGCAATGCGGCCGTCCCCATGGCAATAGCCGTCACAGCCTGGACGTCTGGGCGCAGTTCTCCCAGAATCACGATGCCAATCGCGATGCCCACAATGGGGTCGATCACGGTCAATCCGGCGATCACGAGGTCCGGCGGTCCGCTGGAGTAGGCGTTTTGGACAAACCACGAGCCCAGGGCACCGGCAGCAATCAGCGCAACGACGCTGTACCACGGCACATTCAGCAGGAACTGCCCGTTGGGATCGAGCAGATGCCTGCCGATGATACGGGTCAGGACAGCCACGAAGCCGAACAGGACGCCGGCGCCGAGGATATAGACGAAGGCGCTCAGGCGGTGCTTGAACAGGACGGCGAGCGTGCCGAAGAGCCCCACGGCCAAGGCCAGGAGCAGCACGATGGTCAGCTCGTCCGAGGCACTGACGTTGTGGTTCTCCTGCGTCGCGTTGACGGCCAGCAAGACGAACAGCGCTGAGCCTGTCACGCAGCAAGAGATCGCCACGACGGTTGCCCGGTTCATGCTCAGGCCCTGGTCCTTGGTGTTGACCACTGTAGTGATGACCAGCGCGATCGCGCCGATCGGCTGCACCACCGTCAAGGGTGCCATGACCAGGGCGACGGCGTTCATCCCCATGCCGACGCAAAGCAGCAAGAGCCCGAAAACCCAGCGCGGATTACGGGCAAGCCGCAGCAGGCCGTGGCTGCTCAGTGCGAGGCCGCCGGTGTCGGCCTTGACCGCGCTGCCCTGGCGCTGGGCGCCAAAGGCCAGGCAGAATGCGCCGAGTACCGCAAGCAAAACCGCAAGCCATACCATCAGTGGGTGCCGCCGTCGTGCGCCCGAAGCTGCCTGCCCTTGGCAATGATGGCCCCGACGTAGTTGTAGGCGGCGATCCAGTGCCCCACGAGACCCAGTCCGAGGAAGATCCACGCGACCGTGGCGTAGACGTTCGCGGCGGGCACCGGAAGTTTGGACAGCACGAGCAGCGGTGTGCCCACCAGCAGCAGGCCCGTACGGATCTTGCCGATGCGACTCACGGGCAGATCCGGGTGGCCGTGGAAATAGAACAGTGACAGGGACAGCAGGACCGCATCGGGGACCAGCAGCGCGACGAGATACCACCACTCGACCACGCCGGCGATCACCAGGGTCACGGCCACGGCAATCAGCGAGAGCCTGTCGGCAATAGGGTCCATGACCCGTCCGAGGTTGGACATCTGGTTGAAGCGGCGGGCGATGTAGCCGTCCACCCAGTCGGTGCTGGCCATGACGGCGAGCACGAGGGCACCGTAGCCGTACTCGTTTTCCGCGAGGACCAGCCAAATGAACAGGGGAACACCAAGGAAGCGCACCACGGTCAGGACGTTCGGAACCGTGAAGACCGCGTCGCGGTGGACGAGGGGTTGCCCGGGGCGGGCACCAGCGCCGATGAACTTCATCGATTCCCCCTTTCCGTGGATGGCAACGGTTTGGTGTATCGGTCCAGGGTCTGCCTAGCCCTTCATCAGCCTGCGCACCAGAACTGCCAGGGCGGCGGCCGACGCTGCCAGCACAGCAAGGGGCTTCCAGCGGTTCTTGATCTGGCCGGTCAAGTTCTGCCCGTCAGCGGATGTGGGCGTCCCTGCCGAGGAGCGGACTGAGGAGCGGAAGCCTGCGACCTTGTCGCTGAGCTGCGCTTTGCCGACCTGCAGCCGGGCCTGGGTGGCGGCCAGCAGCATCTGGGCCTGGGTCTTGACATCGAGTTCCCGGCCGAGGTCGTCGCGCACGCCGGTGAGATGGGTCCGCCGCTGGTCCAGCCGGCGTCGGAGTTCGGCCTCTGTGGGGGCAGGCCCCAAATCGGGCTGCGCGGCAGCTTTGGCTTCCTTTTCCGCCTTCGCCTTGGCGGCTGCGGCTTCCTTGGCGGCCTTCGCGGCTTTGTACTGTTCGGAGTTCGGATCCAGGACGGCTGCGTCGAACGCGGAGCCTTCCCTGGCGATGCCAAGATCGTGCCTGAGTCCCCGGAGCGTGTCCTCGGGAACCAGCGGCATGACCGCCTTGAACTTCCTCTGCCCGATGAGGGCACCGATCGCGGCGATGATCAGGCACACGGCGGAGACCAGCAAGGCGGCGAGCCACGCCGGCATGATCGTGGCCAGACCCATGATCGCGGCGACCATCAGACCGATCACCAGCAGGCCAGTGAAGACCAGTGCCACGGCGAAGAAGGCTCCGGCAATGCCGAGCTGGGTCCCCTTGCGCTTGATTTCGGCCTTGGCCAGAGCAATCTCGTCATTGAGCTGGCGGGGCGCCAGCTTGAAGATCATCTTCAAGGTTTTCGGCAGCGCGGAAATGCGCAACCCGCTGCCTGTCCCGCCGCTGTGACGTCCGCTCATGGGTCCCGCCTAACTGGTGCCATCCGTCGATCCGCTCACGCGGGCTTGCCGGGTCTGGACAGCTTCGCACAGACCCCGGTGTCAAAACTATCATTTAGGCTCTTGGCAGGCCCTTTCGGGCAAGGTGTGGCGCGCCTGCCCAGCCACCGGCCGGCCGCCCTTGCGGGCCCTAGGATGGACCTCTGTGAGTACAGCCCTTAATCCCGGTGATTCCCTGAGCCGGCGTCGCAAATTCCTCTACATCCTGACGCTCGGCGCCTTGACGGCCCTGGGGCCGTTCACAGTGGATCTTTACCTGCCCGCGTTCCCGGCCCTGGAAGACAGCCTTGGCGTCTCCGAGGCCGCGGTGCAGCTGACGCTCACGGGGACGACCATCGGGTTCGCGCTGGGACAGCTGGTGGTGGGGCCGCTGAGCGACAAGTTCGGCCGGCGACTGCCCCTGATCCTGGCGACGGCGGTCCACATCACCGCCTCCCTGGGTGCAGCCCAGTCCACGGATATCGCCACGCTGGGTTTCTTCCGTGTCCTCATGGGCATCGGGGCCGCCGGCGGCGGCGTGGTGGCCATGGCCATGGTCCGTGACCTCTTCAGCGGCTACGCCATGGTGCGGATGTTCTCGCGGATGGCCCTCGTCAACGGCCTGGCCCCGATCCTCGCCCCCGTCATCGGTTCCCAGCTGCTGTTGCTGATGCCCTGGCCCGGCATCTTCCTGTTCCTGGCCGCCTACGGGACCTGTGTCATCATCGCGGCCCTGTTCGTGATCCGGGAAACCCTGCCGCCGGAGCTGCGCGGCAAGACCGGGATGACCGTGCGCCAGCGCTACAAAGTGCTGTTCTCCGACCGGATCTTCGTGGGCCTGCTGCTGGTGGGCGGCATGAACTTCGCGGGCCTCTTCGCCTATCTCTCCGCCTCGCCGTTCCTGTTCCAGAACGTCTACGGCTTCTCGCCCCAGCAGTACGGCCTGCTTTTCGGCATCAACTCCCTCGGCATCGTGGCCGGCGTGCAGACAAGCGCGAGGCTCATCAGGTGCGTCCCGCCGCAATGGATCCTGGCCTGTTCCACGGCCTGGATGTTCGTCATGGCCGTCCTGATTGTCGTCTTCGACCAGCTGGGCTTCGGGCTGTGGGGCGTCCTGGTGCCGCTGTGGTTCTACATCCTCGGCGCCGGTTTCACCTTCCCCACCGTGCAGGTGCTGGCCCTGGCCAAACACGGCGCCCAGGCCGGAACCGCGGCTTCCCTCCTTGGCGCGGCCACCTTCATGATGGCGGGCCTGGTCTCCCCTGTGGTCGGCTGGCTCGGCGTCGGCTCCGCGACCCCCATGGGCGCCGTCCAGGCCGCCTGCATCCTGCTGGCGGCCGCTGCACTGTGGCTGGTTGTACGGCCCAGCACGGTGCCCCCGATCCAGTAGGACCCGGCCCGGCCTCCCGACGCGGGGGCATGCTCATTCTCGCCCCACGCCCGAGGGACATGCCCACTCTTCGCGGCTGCCTCAGTGGGACATGCCCATTCTTCGCGGCTGCCTCAGTGGGACATGCCCATCCTTCGCGCCCAGGACTGGGCATATTGCCACTATGTCCATGCCCCAGGACCAGCACTGAGCATGTCCCGTCAGGCACGTCACCAACACTGGGCATGTCCCCCGGGCACGTCATTGAACGGACCACGGGAGGGCATGCCCATTCTTGGCGCCTCCCCCAGAGGAACATGCCCACTCTTCGAGCCCAGGACTGGGCATATTG
>JBKPBZ010000071.1:0-8090 GCA_046727115.1 Actinomycetota bacterium
TGGTACCAGCCGTTGAGGCCTTCGTTGATGGCCGTCTCCAGGACATAGCCGCGGCCAACGCGCTGGTCAATGAGCTTGGAGGGGACCTTGCCCTTGCGGAAACCGGGGACCTGGATCTGCGAAGCAACAGTCTTGTATGCCTCTGCGATGCTGGGCTTCAATTCCTCAAAGGGGACCTCAACATTGAGCTTGACCCGCGTGGGGGTGAGGTTCTCGACAGCGCTCTTCACAGTCTAAGTACTCCTGGTGTGGGGGGTATGGGGTTCTGCATTGCCACGTGCTGGCAGTGCTTGCAGAGTCGGGGTGACAGGATTTGAACCTGCGACTTCCTGCTCCCAAAGCAGGCGCTCTAGCCAAGCTGAGCTACACCCCGTAAGTGCACAGAACAGTCTACGGTCATACTGTGCCGATTTGCACATTTGACACCGGGGCCCTGAATTGGGTTTAGTTGTATCCGGCTTGAACAGCCGACCGGAAGTTTTGCTGGAGTTCCAGCAGGTTCCCGGGGACGTAGCTTAATGGTAAAGCCTCAGTCTTCCAAACTGATTACGCGGGTTCGATTCCCGTCGTCCCCTCGGAAATATGACGAAAAAAGCCCCTCTGCGGAGGGGCTTTTTTCGTGTCTGCACAATCGGCTGCTCCATAACGGCCCTTCTGGCGGGTGAAAAGGACCGTTATGGAGCAATCGATGGGGTCCGGCTCACGGCGCCTGGCACCGCGGACACCAGTACAGTTTCCGCGCAACCAACTCCGTGAGCGCCACGGGCGTGCCGCAGTCACGGCAGTCCAGCCGGTGCCGCCGGTAGACGAAGTGCGCGTGGTCCGGGTCCGGCAGTTCGAGGCGGCCCCGACCATCCCCGGCCCCGTTCCAGTACCGCGGCGGCGTGGTGATGATCCGGCCGTCCCGGACGCCGTCGGACATCACCGCCGCGGTATCGTCCCAAAGCCGCCAGGCCGCTTCCGGTGACAGTTCGGCCCCGGGCAGCCAGGGGTTCAGGCGCTGCCGGAACAGCAGTTCGGCCCGGTAGACGTTCCCGACGCCGGCAATCACCTTCTGGTCCATGAGCAGGCCCGCCAGCGCTGTGCGCTTGCGGGCGACCGTGGCAGCGAACGCGTCCCGATCACCGGGCCGGTTGCGCAGCGGGTCCGGGCCCAGCCGCGCCAGCACGGCAGCGGCCTCCGCTTCCGTGATTGCCTCGCACGTGGTCGCTCCGCGCAGATCCGCCCAGCCGTGCCGGCCCACCAGCCGGACGCGGACGGCGCCCACCGGCTCCGGCGGCCCGGCGTATGCGGCCACGGCGTCGGCCGGTTCAGCCGCGCCGCCGCCGTCGTCGTAGACCTCCCGCTCCCCCACCTTCCGGGGCGCGCCGATGCTGGAGGCGCCGCGGAAGCTGGCGTCGCCGCCGAAATCCCAGGCGCCGTAGAGGCCCAGATGGACGTGCAGGAGAAGCCCGTGCTCGAACTCGAGGAAGAGGTGCTTGCCGTGCGCGGTCGCGGAGGTCATGACGTGGCCGTCCAGCAGGGCGGCGCCCGGGGCGAACCGCCCCTGCGGGCTCGAGACCGTCAGCTTCTCGCCCGCGAAAACGTCACCGAACTGGCGCGCCAGCCGGTGGACGGAATGCCCTTCCGGCACTAGTCGACGACTTCGCCGGTGCGCTCGTACGTGGCGATCTTGCCGATCCGGCGGACGTGGCGCTCATCGTTGCTGAACGGCTCTGTCAGGAAGGCCTCGATGATTTCCGTGGCCTCTTCGACGCTGTGCTGCCGGCCGCCGACGGCGACGACGTTGGCGTCGTTGTGTTCCCGGGCGAGCCGCGCCGTCGACAGGTTCCACGCCAGCGCGGCGCGGACGCCCTTGACCTTGTTGGCGGCGATCTGTTCGCCGTTCCCCGAGCCGCCGAGGACGACCCCCAGGGCGTGGGTGCCGGCTTCCTGGTCCGCGACGACCGCGAGGGCGGCATTGATGCAGAACGACGGGTAGTCATCCAGTGCGTCGTAGACCTTGGGTCCGTGGTCCACCACCTCATAGCCCTTGGCGCTGAGGTGGCTGACGAGGTGGGCGCTGAGCTCCATGCCGGCGTGGTCGGTGGCAATGTGCACGCGGGGGAAGTCAGAAATGGTCACGGCTGTTCCGTTCAGTTGCGGCGCCGGGCGGCGGCCGGGGGCGGGTTGGGGGCTGGTCCAAGCGTACTAGGCGGAGTCTTCCGGACGGCGCTGCAGGGCGGCCGGATGCCTCACCGGGCCGTCGTGTTACACGGGTGGGTCCTCGCCAGCCAGGCGCCGGTGCGGCGGTTCCTCCGCCACGCCGCTCCGTTTGCTCCTAGAATGGCGCCAATGGATCCCGTCACACCGGAATACGCCCGGCTCCGCCGCGCCGTCACCGAACTCCTCAACGCCCACGACCTGGCCGGCGTCATAGCCCAGGGGGCCCCGGCTACCGAGTACGACCCCGAGATGGAGGACTTCGCCGCGCTGATAACCACCGGCGGGACCATTACGCCGGAGGCCGTGGCCGCAGTCTGGCACAAGTGGTTCGGCGACCCTGCAGAGGCACCGGGGCAGCCCACCCAGGGCATGGACGCCCTGGCGTCTGGCCTGCAGGGAATTCAAAGCGGCTTCGTTCAGTACTAGTTGTCGTTCAGTACTAGTTGTTCGTTCAGTACTAAATTCAAAGCGGCTTCGTTCAGTACAAGTCGTTCAGTTCCGGCCACGGGCGGGCTACACGGCGGGCGTCCCGCCGTTGCGCCGGGCCCGGTCCGCCACCCGGGACAGCGTTTGGGCAATGTTGTCCGCCGCGGTGGCACTTCCGCCGCTCACCGCCAGCCGGCGCCCGTCCGAGCGGTCGATGACCACCGCGGGGCCGCTGCTGACCAGCATCGCCGTGGTGTTGCCGTGGATCCGGTATCCCCATCCGCCATAGTCCGCCGCAGTGACGTCCCTGGGGGTGGCGGCGTCGATGGCCGCCGCCGGAACATCCATGACCCGGACGAATCCTGCCGCGAAGACATGCAGGCCTCTGCGGTCCACCCGGATTCTGGCCACCAGGAACGCCGCCACCACCAGGGCCGCGGCCACCAGGAGGGCAGACAGCCACGGCACGGCAATGGTGAGGAGGGCGGCAGGCAGCAGCGTCGCGATGCCGAGCATGACGAAGATGGAGCTGCGGGCGTGGACCCAGAGGCTGACCCGGTCTCTGGCCAATTCCGGATCCTGTTCGCGTTCCAGGGCCTGCCGGACGGCGAGGTCGTCATCGACAGACCAGCGTTCATCGGCCTTGAACACGAAACCCATGACGACACCCAGGGCGAGGGCCGCGCCGCTGCCGAGGGCCAGGACTGAGGCGTCCACATGGGATTCCCGCGCATCGGGCAATCCCAGCTGGCCCACGAGGACGGCTGCGAGGACGGTGGTGACGAAGAGGCTCATGGACAGGCCGGCGCCCATCATGATGCGGCGCATCATTGCGGGGCGGGACAGCGGCACGGCCTGCAGCAGCACGGCCCAGCCGATCACCACGATCAGCGAGGCCCCGGCTCCCGTGACTGCGGTGAACGGGGCGAAGTCGGCGGCACCGGCGCCAGTCCAGCGGATGGCCAGCGGCTCGGGCAGTTCCGGGCGCACCAGAAGCGCACACACCACGAAACCGACCGCCAGCATCAGCGGGAAACCGATGGCAAAGCGCAACGCCCTGGCATCGACTGAGTCACGGATCTTTCCCATACCCCAACGCTACCCCGGCCGCACGCGCCGCGATCGGGAAGCCGTGCCGCGCGCAGCTGGTGCTCTACCGCCGCGCCTCCGGCGCCGCACCTGCCACTGCATCTGGTGTTGAATCTTGCCAGCGGGCCGTGGCGGTGAGTGACAAAGGGACCAGGCTAACTTGCCATGGGACGCTAACGTGAAAGAATAATTTCACAGTATCGCCGGCGGCTGCTACCGGCCGGCAGTATCCATCTTCTTCTGGAGGCCCCTTTGCCCGGTATGAACCTGACCCGCGCCGAAGCCCGCGAGCGCGCCGCCCTGATCGACGTCGACTCCTACGAGGTCAGCCTTGACCTGACGCGCGGCGAGAAGGTGTTCGGCTCCACCACTGCCGTGAAGTTCAGGGCCAAGCCGGGGTCGTCGACCTTCATCGACGCCGTGACCCACGCCGTGCACAGCGTGAGCCTGAACGGCCGCGAACTGGACCCGGCCGAGGTCTCCGACGGCATCCGCATCCAGCTCCCGGACCTGGCGGCCGAGAACCACCTGCTCGTGGTTGCCGACGCGCCGTATATGAACACGGGCGAAGGCCTGCACCGCTTCGTGGATCCGGTGGACAACGAGGTCTACCTGTACACCCAGTTCGAGGTCCCGGACTCGCGGCGCATGTTCGCCGTCTTCGAACAGCCCGACCTCAAGGCCAGCTTCACGTTCACCGTCACCGCCCCCTCGCACTGGGACCTCGTCTCCAACTCCCCCACCCCGGTGCCCGTGGAGACGATCCCCGGCGAGGACGGGGGCGCCCGCTCCGTCTGGGAGTTCACGCCCACTCCGCGGCTCTCCTCCTATGTCACCGCCCTGATCGCCGGACCGTACCAGTCGGTGCGCAGCGAGGTCACGTCGGCGGACGGCCGGGTCACTCCCCTGGGCATCTTCGCCCGCAAGTCGCTCATGCAGTACCTCGATGCCGACAACATCTTCAAGCTCACCCGGCAGGGCTTCGAGTTCTTCGAGACCCAGTTCGGCTGCCCGTACCCGTTCGAGAAGTACGACCAGCTCTTCGTGCCGGAGTTCAACGCCGGCGCCATGGAAAACGCCGGCGCGGTCACCATCTTGGAAGGCTACGTCTTCCGCGGCAAGGTCACCGACGCCCAGGTGGAACGCCGGGCCATCACCGTGCTGCACGAGCTCGCGCACATGTGGTTCGGTGACCTCGTGACGATGCGCTGGTGGAACGACCTCTGGCTCAACGAGTCCTTCGCCGAGTACATGTCCCACCTGGCCGCCGTGGAGAACACCGAGTTCGATCACGCCTGGACCACGTTCGCCTCCGTGGAAAAGTCCTGGGCGTACCGGCAGGACCAGCTGCCCACCACGCACCCGATCTTCGCCGAGATCAACGACCTCCAGGACGTCGAGGTGAACTTCGACGGCATCACCTACGCCAAGGGCGCCTCGGTGCTGCGCCAGCTCGTCGCCTGGGTGGGCCCGGAGGAATTCATGTCCGGGGTGCGCGAGTACTTCAGCAAGCACGCCTGGCAGAATACCGAGCTGAGCGACCTCATGGCCGAACTCGAGAAGGCGAGCGGCCGTGACCTCGAAGCGTGGGGGCAGCTCTGGCTGGAGACCGCCGGCGTCAACACCCTGACGCCGGAGATCTCGGCGGACGCGGGCGGCACCATCGGCTCCTTCGCCATCGTGCAGTCGGCGATCGAGAGCGAGCCGACGCTGCGGCCGCACCGTCTCGCCGTCGGCTTCTACAACCTCAACGGCGCCGGCAAACTGGAGCGCGTGCACCGCGTGGAGCTCGACGTCGACGGCGAGCGCACCGACGTTCCGGCCCTGGCCGGCCTGACCCAGCCTGACCTGGTCCTGCTCAACGACGACGACCTCGCCTATGCCAAGGTCCGGCTGGATCCGAAGTCGCTCGCCACCGCAACGGCCCACCTGAAGGACTTCAGCCAGAGCCTCCCCCGCACCCTCGTGTGGGGCTCGGCCTGGGACGCGGCGCGCGACGGCGAATCCCCGGCCCGCGGGTACGTGGACCTGATCCTGGCCAACATTGCCGAGGAATCGGATTCCTCCGTGATCCTGGTCCAGCTCCGGCAGCTGGCCACCACACTGACCTTCTACGTGGCCGAGGAGCACAAGGAGGCCACCGCCGTGGCCGCGACCGATCGGCTCTGGGATCTCGCCTCGGCCGCGCCGGCCGGCTCGGACGCCCAGCTGCAGTTCGTGAAGTCCTACGCCCTGCTGGCCCGCAGCGCACAGCAGCTGGACACGGTGTCCGGGCTGCTGGACGGCTCGCTCGCCCTGGAGGGGCTGAGCGTGGACCAGGACCTGCGCTGGGAGCTGCTGGCCTCCCTCGTGGCGGGCGGCCGCGCCGGGCAGGAGCGGATCGACGAGGAACTGGCGCAGGACAACACCTCCAACGGCCAGAACGCTGCGGCCCTGGCCAAGGCCGCCATCCCCACTCCGGAGGCCAAGGCCGAAGCCTGGGACTCGATTGTGGTCAAGGGCGATCTGTCCAACGCCCTGCAGGGCTCCGCGGTGGCCGGTTTCACCCGGGTCCTGGACACGTCCCTGCTGGAGCCGTACGCCGAGAAGTACTTCGAGGCCGTCCCGGGCATCATGGCCAACCGCACCCACGCGCTGGCCTCGCAGATCGTCGTCGGGCTCTACCCGGCCCAGCTGACCACCCAGGCCACCGTGGACCGCACAAATGAGTTCCTAGCCTCGCTGCCGGAGGACAGCTCGGCGCTGCGCCGCATGATGCTGGAGAACCGCGACGGCGTGGAACGCTCCCTGCGGGCCCGCCAGGCCGACGTCGGCTAGGAAAAGCCACCCCTGCCCCTCAGCAATCCTGGAACCCCGGCACCGCCCCGTGCGGCGCCGGGGTTCCGTCGCTCTAGGCTGTAGTCATGAGCCTTGACGAACACCGCTACGCGCTAACTGTCCGCTGGACCGGGAACCTCGGGGCCGGCACATCCACATACCGCGGGTACTCACGTGACCACGACGTCGAGATCCCCGGGCTGCCGGTGCTGCGCGGCTCCGCCGATCCGACCTTCCACGGGGACCGGGAGCGCTACAACCCCGAACAGCTGCTCCTGGCGGCGCTCTCGCAGTGCCACATGCTCTCCTTCCTGCACGTGGCCGTGAAGCACGGAGTGGTGGTGACCGCCTATGAGGACCGCGCCGAAGCTCTGATGCGGACCAACCGGGACGGCAGCGGGCAGTTCGAATCCGTCACGCTGAAGCCCAGGGTGACCATCGCGGGACCGGCGGCCCCGGATCTCCTGGAGGAGCTTCACGTCGAGGCCAACAAGGTCTGTTTCATCGCCCGCAGCGTCAACTTCCCGGTCCTGCACCAGCCCACGTCCGTGGTGGCGGGCCGGCCGGACTGACCTGGCTCTGCCGGCAGGGTCAGCCGGGCCCGGCTGAGGCCTCTGCCCTGTACTCGGCCACGATCCGGCGTTCCGTCTCCGGGCTCATCCCGGCTTTGCGTTCGCGGCCGAGCCCGCGGCGGCGTTCATCCTCCAGCGTGTCCCGCAGGGTGTCCATCCAGGGCCGCAACCGCAGGCCGGCCGAGCTGGCCGCGTCATTGCTGCGGGCCGCGAAGCCCTCGTGGCCCGGCGGCAGCCACAGCGGCAGCGAGTCCGGACCGGCCCAGTAGTTCGCCCCGTGGGACGCCAGCCAGTCCGCGGGGGCGACGACGACCTCCGAGTCGGCGTCGGCGAGTTGACGCGATTCCTCCAGATAGGCGGCAAAGGGGACCGGCTCGCCGACGGCGTTCAGCGCCCCGGTGGTCCCGATTTCGGCGGCGGTGAGGATCCAGGCCGCGAGGTCGCGGACGTCGATGATCTGGGTGGCGTCGGCCGGGATGTCCGGGACCAGGACGGGATCGCCGTCCCGGGCAAAACGGGCCGGCCAGTATCCGTAACGGTCGGAGCCGTCCCCCGGTCCGCCGATCAGGCCGGCGCGGCAGAGGTGCGCCTTGTCCCCTGCCAGTTCCCGGGTCCAGAGCTCGATCGCGGACTTGGCTTCACCATAGTTGTCCATCGTCAGTTCGGTGCCCGGAGCCAGCGGCGGGAGCAGCTGGGCGTCCTCCGCGGCGTCGGCCACGGAATGGTCCGCATAGACCGAGCAGCTGGAGATGAAGGTCCAGTGCCGGGCCGAGCCGGCCAGCGCCTCGAGGGCCTCCCGCGCCTGGTCAGGGTCCCGCGACACGTCCACGACGGCGTCCCACCCGCCGTTGCCGGCGGCATCGTCGTAGGCGGCCTTCCCCTGCGATCGGTCCGCGCGCAGCCAAGTGGCGCCGTCGGGCGGCGCGGAGGCCGTGCCGCGGGCCAGACAGGTGACGTCGTGGCCGCCGGCCAGGGCCTGCC
>JBKPBZ010000072.1:0-43720 GCA_046727115.1 Actinomycetota bacterium
CCAAGGAGGGCCTGGAACGGGGTCCGGTCCTGGTCCAGGTGGCCCGGGCCGGCTACGCCCCCTCGCTGGTGTGCGAAACCTGCCGGGAACCGGCGCGCTGCACCGCCTGCAGCGGCCCCTTGGCGATCGCCGGTCCCGCCGGGAGCAGCGCCGTGCCGCAATGCCGCTGGTGCTCGGCCCCCGCCCCGGCCTGGCGCTGCGGCACGTGCAACGGTGTCCGCCTCCGGCGCGGCGCCACGGGCGCCCTCCGCACGGCGGAAGAGCTGGGCCGGGCCTTCCCGGGAAAACCGGTCATCACCTCCTCCGGGGACCAGATCAAGGCCACCGTTCCAGAGACGGCCGCCCTCGTCGTTGCCACCGTCGGTGCCGAACCGGTGGCCACCGGCGGGTACGCCGCAGCCCTGCTGCTCGACGGCGACTCGCTGCTGCGCCGGGAAAACCTGAGGGCGGGGGAGGACGCAGTCCGCCGCTGGTTCAACGCCGCAGCCCTCGTGCGGCCGGCACACGACGGCGGCCTGGTGGTCATTACCGCCGACGACGCCGCCGGCGTTGGGGCACTCTTGCGCTGGGATCCCGCCGGGTACGCCAGCCGGGAACTGGCACTGCGGCAGGAGCTGCAGCTGCCGCCCGCCGTGCGGGTCGCCTCCGTCACTGGCGGCAGGACCGCCGTCGGCCATTTCACCGATGCCATTCAGCAGCGGCTGGCGGCGCAGGGAACCGTCCTCCGGACGGCCGGGCCAGCGCCCCTCATCCTGCCGGCCGCCGGACGATCAGCGTCACGGGACTCAGGGTCTCGGGTCTCAGCGCCACGGGACGCCGGCGAGGAGGTCCGGACCCTACTGTTCATCCCCTACGCCCAGGCCGCGGACGCCACGGCCGTCATGCGGGCCGTCAAGGCGGCAGCCGCAGCCAAGCGCAGCGACGACCCGGTGCAGCTGCGCCTGGACGGCGTGGACGTCCTCTAGCCGCGTATCAGTTAGCCGCGTATCAGTGCCCGGTCGGGTTCACCGGCATGGTCCGCGCCGGGCTGCCCGGCCGAGCCGCCCTGCTGCCCTGATTCCCCACATGGCCGCCGGGATGCCGGGTTTCCCCACCTTCGCCGGGCGCGGTGGCCACAGATGCACGCCAACCTCATCGGCGGCCGCGAAGTTTCCCCACTTTTGCCAGCTGCCGGCGGCGTGGCGGCCCGTAACGCCGGCGTGTCCCGATGTCGCGGTGGCAAAGGTGGGGAAATTCGGCGGTACCCAGAGCGCGGTGACCAGAGCCCGGTACCGCCCACGCCGCCAAAGCTAACTTTTGTGCCGGCTCCGGAGCGCGACGGCCTCTTCGGCGACGGCCACAAGCCGCCGCGCCGACTCGTCCCAGCTGAAGTCGGCTGCCCGCTCCACCGAACGGCGGGAACGGGCCTTCCACAGGTCGGGGTCCTCGAGCACGCGCACCGCCGCAGCAAACTCCGACGGCGAATCGGGGTGCACGTAGCTGACGGCGTCATCGCCGACTTCCCGGAAGATCGGGATGTCGCTGGCGATCACCGGCGTGCCGTGCGACATTGCCTCGACGAGCGGCAACCCATAGCCCTCGGCCCGGGACAGGCTGATCAGGGCGGTGGTGCGCGCCAGGAGGGCCTCGTACTCGGCGTCCGTCACGCCGTTATGAAAAACGATGTTTGCGCCCTCCGGGGCCAGGGCCTCCAGTTCGGCCCGCCGCTCCGGAGTGACGCGGCTCAGCAGATGGAGGGTCATGTCCGGCAGCTCCGCCATGCCGCGGATCATCGTCTCGACGTTCTTGTAGGGCATGAAGGAACCCATATAGAGCAGGGTCTTGTCCGCCCCTGCCCCCGGGTCGCGCGGCGTGTGGCCGTGCTGGGGGGCATTGCCCACGATCCTGACAGGGCGCCTGGTGAGCCGGTACTTTGCTATCAGGGCCCCCGTGGTGGAGCTGATGGTCGCCACGATGTCGGCCCTGTTCAGCAGGAGCCGCTGAGGCCAGAAGGCCTTGTGATAGAGGCGCCACAGGACCCGGACCGGCGCCGGCAGGAACCCGGGCGGGGTGGGGTGCTCGTAATAGATGAGGTCGTGCAGGGTCAGCACCAAGGCGTACTTGCGGCCCCAGCTGCCCATGGTCTGCATGGGGCACACCACCACGTCCGCGCCCAATTTGTTGACCTTCGCCGCCACGAAGAGCTCGGCCGGCGACAGGGGGCTGTTGATCACGGTGTACGGGACATCCGGCAGGAGCGCGAGCTGGCGGGGATCGCTGATCAGCATCGAGACATCAGCGATCTTGGCGGCGGCCGCGATCAGGCTGGCGCCGTAGCGGCTAATGCCGTCGTGCTGGTCCAGCCGAGTGAAGCGGGCATCGATGAGAATTTTCACGCGGCGTGGTCCTTTAGGAAGCGTCGGATGTAGCGGGCGGCGAGTTCAGGGGTTTCGTAGTGGATCAGGTGCCCAACGCCGGGAATGACCTCCAGCCTCCCGTCCGGAAGCCGCGCCGCGAGTTTGTGCTGGTCCGCCAGCATGGCGATCTCGTCCTTCTCGCCCGCGATCAGGAGCACGGGCAGCGTCAGGTCGGCGGCCACCTCCGTGACGTTGCTGCCGACGGAGGCCTTGAAGGCCTGAAGCAGGCTGTCCCGGTCCGCGAAAGAGGAGAAGTAGGCGCTGTGCTGGGCGTGCACGAACCGGCGGATGTCCTTGTCCCCGGTCTTGGCCATGGTCACGCTCATCACCCGCACGATCGACTGGCTGCGCAGCAGGGCCAGACCGAGCCGCTGGGGGAGGCGCGCCGCGGCCTCATAGTAGAGCACGGCAAGCTTCGTCATCACGCCCTTGGGCCCTTCGAGGGCGGGCGCTGCGATGGGATTGACCAGGATCAGCTCGGCCACGGCGCCGGGGCTGGCCGCCACGAAGTGGCTGGCGATGATCGACCCGAACGAATGTCCCAGCAGGACGGTATCCGCGCCAAGGCCCAGGGCGGCCATGAAGCGGCCGAGGAAGCTGGCGTAGGCGGGAACGCTGTGCTCGGTTCCCGCGAAGGCGGCCGAGCTGCCGAAGCCGGGAAGGTCCGGCATGATCAGGCGCATGTCCGTCAGCTGGTCCGCCACCCGGAGCAGGCCGTGGTGGTCGCCGCGGAATCCGTGCACAACCAGGATCGTGCGGGTCTCCGGCGTGACCCGGACGGGTTCATAGACCCAGTACGCGGTCCGGGCGCCGTCCACCTCAACGGACGCGGCCCGGGTGCGGGCGTCAAGTCCGCCGCTGAACAGGGGCGTGCGTGAGGATCCGGTTTCCACTTGTTCCATTGATTCGAATCCTATGCGACGTTGTCGGGGTGGGAGCCGGTCCGGAAGCCGCGCTCGAGGCCGCTGATCTCCGACATGTCCAGCGGGGTGAGCTCAAAGTCGAACACCTCGAAGTTTTCCCGGATCCGCCCCGACGAGCTGGCCTTGGGGATGGCGATGTTGCCAAGTTGCAGGTGCCAGCGGAGGATGATTTGCGCCGCGGTGCGGTCGTGTTCGGCCGCCAGGGCCAGGATCACGGGGTCCTTCAGCACCTGGCCGCGGCCCAGGGGACTCCACGCCTCGGTGCGGATGCCCAGCACCTCGTGCTTTTCCCGCAGTTCATCCTGCTGCAGCCAGGGATGAAGCTCGATCTGGTTCACGGCAGGTACCACCTCCGCCGTCTGCAGGAGCCGGTCCAGGTGCTGCGGCTGGAAGTTGCAGACGCCGATTGCGCGGACCTTACCCTCGCGGTACAGCGTCTCCAGGGCCCGGTACGTTTCCGGGAACAGGCCACGCCGCGCACACGGCCAATGGATCAGGTAGAGGTCGATGTATTCCAGGCCGAGGTTGGACATCGAGGTGTCGAACGCCCGCATCGTGGCGTCGTAGCCGTGGTCGTCATTCCAGACCTTGGTGGTGACGAAGAGGTCCTCACGGGAAACGTAGGGCGCGGTTTCCCCGGGCTCACCGCCCGTGCCCTCGAATCCGGACAGGGCACCGATGCCCTTCCCGACGCCGGTCTCGTTGCCGTACATGGCGGCGGTGTCGAAGTGCCGGTAACCGGCCTCGACCGCCATGGTCACCAGGCTGGCGGCGTCGGCCGGGGGCACCTTGTACAGCCCGAATCCCAGCCGGTCGATCAATACGCCGTTGTTCAGGGTCACCCGGGGGGAGAGTTTCATGACAATGACTTTACCTACTGGCGCTCCCGGGCGCCGGACCGACGGACCCCCGGTGCCGCCGGCCGCACGGTCACGGCGCGCCGTGGCCGCTCAGGACAGTCCGTCGAACCGGACCAGCCTGCGGGCGCTGGCCTCGTCCAGGATCAGGTCGGTGGCCAGCCCCGCCGCCAGCGCGCCACGGAGCCCGTTGATCTTGGAGGCGCCGGACACGACGCAGATGCGACGCCGCACCTGCCGGAGCTGGGCCAGGTCAGGGCCGGTGGACCGCTCGTTGAGCGTGATGCCGTCCGAGGACCCGTCGGCGCGGAAGAACACCGTGGCGACGTCACCCACCACGTCGGAGTTCGCCAGGACGTCCAGGTCGTCCTCATCGAGGTAGCCGCCGGCGTAGACGTGGCTGGGATAGTCGGCGTCGACCGATCCGACACCAAAGATCGCGATGCTCATCCGGGCCTGCAGCTCCAGGATCCGCTGAACACTGCGCTCATTCCACATGGCCGTTTTGGTCGCGGCGTGGTCGAAAAAAGCCGGGACGGGAAACTGTTCCACCCGTGCACCGTAGGCGCTGCCGAACCGCCGCATGATGTCGGAGGCGTAGGTGATGCCGGTGGTCTGCATGTTGCCGGCGCCGTTGAGCTGGACGATCACGCTGTCATGGGTGATCTTGCGGGTCAGGTGCCGGCTCACGGCGCTCAGGGTGGAGCCCCACGCGACGCCGATGATGGCATTGGAGTCCACCAACGGTCCGATCGTCCGGGCCGCCTGCATGGCCACACGGTCCAGTGTTTCCGCCTCATTGAGCGTGTCCACCACGGGAACGACGTGGACATCGACCTTGAATTCGGCGCGGATCATGCTCTCAAGTTCGGGCCCGGTGTCCAGCGGGCTGCGGATCTGGATCTGCACCAGACCCGAATCCCTGGCCGCCGACAACAGCCGTGAAACCGTGGACCGGGACGTCCGGAGCTCGCGGGCGATGGCGTCCATGGTCAGGTCCTGGAGGTAATACAGCTGGGCCGCGCGGAGGGCGTCGGACTGGCGTGAATGCGTCATGAAATTTCCCGTCTGCACGTTTGTGCATAGTGCTTGACTCCATTTTCCATTAGTCCAAAGAATAGTGTTGAACGGCGCCGCGCCACGGGCGTGCCGCACAGAACCAAACCCAAGGGAGCAGTTTTGGGACAGAAGGACTCAGTCGGCACACCGGCGAACGATCGCGCCTCGGTGCACAAGCTGCGGGCGCGGCGGCGCGCGCAGGTTCTGATTATCGGCGGCGGAATCAACGGGGTGGGCACGTTCCGGGACCTGGCCCTGCAAGGCGTCGACGTGGCGCTCGTTGAGCGTGGCGATTACTGCCAGGGCGCCAGTGGTGCCTCATCCCACATGATCCACGGCGGCATCCGGTACCTCGAAAACGGCGAGTTCCGGCTCGTCCGGGAGTCCGTGGTGGAGCGCAACAGGCTCCTGCGGATCGCACCGCATTACGTCAAACCGCTGCAGACCACGATCCCCATCTTCAGCACCTTCTCCGGAGTGCTGGCCGCCCCGATGCGCTTCCTGACCCACAAGCAGGGCAAGCACACCGAGCGCGGTGCGTTCCTGATCAAGCTTGGCCTGAGCATGTACGACTTCTTTTCCCGCGACGGCGGCACGGTGCCGCGGCACCAGTTCCGCGGACGCAAGCGCGCCCTGGCCGAGCTGCCCCGTCTGCACCCCGGGATCAAATACGCCGCCACCTACTTCGATGCCTCCGTCCACAACCCCGAGCGCCTCACCCTGGACGTGCTCCAGGACGGCGAGAAGGCCGGCCGTGCGGACAGCCAGCTGGCCCGGGCCAGCAACTACGTCTCGCTCGTCTCGACGGGCGCCAACGGCGGCGCAGCAGGCGGCGCCGGCACACCCGGCACAACAGTCCAGCTGCGTGATGAGCTGACCGGCGAGGTGTTCGACTTCACCGCCGACGTCATCGTGAACACCACCGGCGCCTGGGTCGACCTGACCAACGAGGCGATGGGGGCGGCGTCGTCGTTCATGGGCGGCACCAGAGGTTCGCATATTGTGCTGGACCATCCGGAGCTGCTGGCGGCGTGCAACGGCCGGGAAATCTTCTTCGAGCACACCGACGGGCGGATCGTGCTGATCTATCCGATGGGGGACCGCGTCCTTGTCGGCACCACCGACGTCGACGCCGACATGGCCCAGGACGCCGTCTGCACCGACGCGGAAATCGACTATTTCTTTGACCTGATCGGCCATGTGTTCCCGGGCATCCCCGTGGACCGGGAACAGGTTGTCTACACGTTCTCCGGGGTGCGCCCGCTCCCGAAGCATGACGCCACCCAGCCCGGGTTCGTCAGCCGGGACTACAGGATCGAACGCCGTGCGGCGGCGGGCGGGGCCGTCCTCAGCCTCGTGGGAGGCAAGTGGACCACGTTCCGTGCCCTCGCGGAGCACCTGAGCAACGATGTCCTGGCCGAACTCGGCATGGAACGGAAGGTCTCGACGGCGAAGCTCGCCATCGGCGGCGGAGCCGGCTTCCCGGACAGCGAGGACGGTGTCCAGCGCTGGATCAAGGCCCATATGTCGGCTGGCCGCGACGCCGACCGCGTCACCGGCCTGCTAACCCGCTACGGGACCCGTGCCGAGGAAGTCATTCGATTCCTGGATGCGGACCAGGCCGGTGCACCCGACAGGCCGCTGCACTCCACCCGCGAGCTCAGCACCCGCGAATTGCAGTTCATGGCGGCGCACGAGCAGGTCGGACACCTCGTGGACCTGCTCATCCGCCGCACCTCGTTGGCCTTCCGGGGACTCGTGACCGGGGAACTGCTGAATGAAGTTGCCGACATACTTTCGGGCCCGCTCGGCTGGGACGCGGCTCGCCGGGCCAAGGAAATCAGCCACACGCAGGAGGTGCTTGAGCGGTTCCACCGCGTCCAGGTCCACAGCCTGGTCGCCTGATACGGCTTGCGTGCCCGGGCGGGGAAGCCCGGGTGCAAGCACTGCGCGGTCCGCCCCGGCGGCCGGCGCAGTGGCTGGCCGGCAGCACCCACATGCTGCCGGCCCCACGGTCTTTCAAACTCGCGAAGGGCCGACAACAGAAAATAGAGGAGTCAAAGATGTCTCTTGGAATAGTATTCCTGTCCGAAGTATTCGGAACCGCAATGCTGACCCTGTTGGGTTGCGGCGTTGTGGCCAACGTTGCGCTCAGAGGCACCAAGGGCAACAATGGCGGGTTCCTCATGGTCACCTGGGGGTGGGGCATTGCCGTCTTCTCCGGTGTCTATGTTGCAGCCATCTCGGGTGCGCACCTGAACCCGGCGGTCACCTTTGGCCTGCTGCTCAACGGCAAGAGGTTGTACGCTCCGGGCGTTCCCGTCGACTTCGCCTCAACCCTGACCTACTTCGGCGGTGAAATGGTCGGTGCCTTCCTGGGTGCCGTCATCATGTGGGTGGCCTACCGGCAGCACTTTGACGTCGAGACCGAACCTGCCAGCAAGCTGGCGGTCTTCTCCACCGGCCCCGCGATCCGCTCCAACCCGTGGAACCTGGCCACCGAGATCATCGGCACTTTCGTCCTCGTGTTCGTCATCCTGACCTTCGGCGGCACACCATCCGGGCTCGGCCCGCTGGCGGTCGCCCTGCTCGTTGTCGGCATCGGTGTTTCCCTCGGCGGCCCTACCGGCTACGCCATCAACCCGGCCCGTGACCTCGGCCCCCGCATCGCGCACGCCCTGCTCCCCATCAAGGGCAAGGGGTCCTCGGACTGGAGCTACTCCTGGATTCCGGTGGTCGGACCGCTGATCGGTGGCGGCCTCGGCGGCCTCGTGGCCGCGGTCGTGCCGATCATCCCGCCTGTGCTCCCTCTCTAACCTTCAGTTCAACTGCCACGCTAAACAGACAAGGACGTCAATATGAACCAGTACGTAGTTGCAATCGACCAGGGCACCACGAGCACGCGCGCCATCGTGTTCGACCACAGCGGCAGCATTGTCTCCTCAGGCCAGATGGAGCATGAGCAGATTTTCCCCCAGGCCGGCTGGGTGGAGCACGATCCCGCTGAGATCTGGAACAACACCCGCGAAGTGATCGGCTCGGCCCTGTCCAAGGCGAACCTGACGCGTCACGACATCGCCGCCGTCGGCATCACCAACCAGCGCGAAACGGCCGTTGTGTGGGACAAAACCACCGGCAAGCCGATCTACAACGCCATCGTCTGGCAGGACACCCGCACCCAGCCGATCGTCGATGAGCTGGCCAAGGACGGGGGACCGGAGCGCTTCAAACAAAAGGTGGGCCTGCCGCTGGCGACCTACTTCTCCGGCACCAAGATCAAGTGGATCCTGGACAATGTCGAGGGCGCCCGGGCCAAGGCGGAAGCCGGCGACCTCGTCTTCGGCAATACCGACTGCTGGGTGCTCTGGAACCTGACCGGCGGGACCGACGGCGGGGTGCACGTCACCGATGTGACCAACGCCTCAAGGACCATGTTCATGGACCTTGAGACACTGTCCTGGGACCAGGAGATCCTGGACGCGTTCGGCGTCCCGGCCTCCATGATGCCGGCCATCAAGTCCTCCTCCGAGGTCTACGGCACCGTGCACACCTCCCAGTTGCTGCGCGAGGTTCCTGTGGCCGGCATCCTGGGCGACCAGCAGGCCGCCACGTTCGGCCAGGCGGCGTTCGATGCCGGTGAAGCCAAGAACACGTACGGCACGGGCTGCTTCCTGATCTTCAACACGGCCGAGGAAATAATCCACTCCAAGAACGGGCTGCTGACCACCGTCGGCTACAAGCTCGGCGACGCGCCGCCGCACTACGCGCTGGAGGGATCCATCGCCGTCACCGGCTCGCTCATCCAGTGGCTGCGGGACAATCTCGGCCTGATCAGCAGCGCTCCGGAGGTCGAGACCCTCGCGGCCTCGGTGGAGGACAACGGCGGCGTGTACATTGTGCCGGCGTTCTCCGGCCTCTTCGCGCCGTACTGGCGTTCGGACGCCCGCGGCGCCATTGTGGGCCTGACCCGCTTTGTGAACAAGAACCACATCGCCCGCGCGGCACTGGAGGCCACCGCCTTCCAGACCCGCGAGGTGCTGGACGCCGTCAACGCCGACTCTGGCGTGCCGCTGACGGAGCTGAAGGTCGACGGCGGCATGGTCGCCAACGACGCCCTCATGCAGTTCCAGGCGGACATCCTCGGCGTGCCGGTCATCCGTCCGAAGGTGGTGGAGACGACCGCGCTGGGCGCAGCCTACGCGGCCGGGCTGGCGGTCGGATTCTGGAAGGACCTGGGCGAGTGCTCGGCCAACTGGGCCGAGGACAAGCGGTGGGAGCCGCAAATGGACCAGGCCGAGCGGGAGCGCCAGATGCGCCTCTGGAAGAAGGCCATCACCAAGTCCATGGACTGGGTTGACGAGGACGTCCGGTAGGCGCGTAGCCTGGCCCGCCGACCGGGCACGGCTTCGGCGGACAATGAAGAGCTCCGGCCAGGGAAACCTGGCCGGAGCTCTTCATTCTCCGCCTCCGATGTGTCCCTCAGGACACGGACGCACTTACCGTGTGCTCACGACAGCTCGCGGCGTCTTGGCGTAGACGTCCTTGCTGACGGTGTAGCCCCGGCGGTCAAGCGCCAGTGCTTGCTTATTGACGCTGGCCAGTTCCGTTCTGTCGAGCTTCTTGATCTTGACCAGGTCCATGAACTCCTGGTCTTCGCCGCCCACGGCGGTCACTTTGATAAGCCCGGTCCCGGGGGCGTAATACTTGCGCTGGTGGCCCGCGCTCGGCGGCTCCAGGGGGTTGAACTCATCAATCACCATGACGTCGTCGTAGCACCCGGTGGGGACACAGACGCACAAGTCCTTGTACTTGACGTCACCGCAGTCCAGGAAGTCCACGGTCGGGGCGTAGGCCTGGACGTAAGCCGGCGTGTTCCGGTGTGGCCGGGCCTGCATCGCAATGCCGGCCCGGGCCTTGTCGATGCCGCTGATGAACGTGCTGGGGGCACCGACGAGCTTGCCGTTCTCGTACTCCTCCGGATACTCGCCGAAGAGCCACACCGTCCCCCTCCTCGTCTGGGCGAAGAAGGCGAGCTCGGACTCCACGAGTTCACCGTCGGAGTAGTCCCGGTCCCAAATCGCGATCGTCTTGACCCCGTCGATGACCTTGGTCAGGCCCGTGACGATGCTGACCACCGTACGGGCGCTCGTCCCGTCCGGTGAGACTACCTTGCCGGTGGTGGTGCGGTGCATGCCGGGCTTGAGCGTGAGCCACTTGTTGTCAATCTCAGGTTTTTTCGGGAAAGCGGAACGGTGGAACGACAACGCCGAGCCGGGGCCGCACAGTTCCTGGGAACTGGCGGCCGCCGGAGCGGCCGTCGGGGCGGCCGTCGCCGCCGTCGCCGCCGTCAGCGACGCCACGACCATCAAGAGCGCGGAGCCGTACGCGGTTAGTCTCTTGGATCGTGGAGTCATGTGACTGGCCTTTCTTGCGTGGTTGGTGTTATGCGGCTGGTACGGGCTCCGGCTGACGGGGCTGGCGGTCACGACGTGCCGGACCCTTCTTTGCGAACCGCAGGTAGAGCGACGGGACGATGAACAGGTTGACCAGTGTCGATGTGACAAGGCCGCCCAGAATCACCACCGCCATGGGATGCTCAATCTCATGGCCGGGAAGGTTCCCCATCACCACCAGCGGCACAAGGGCCAGTGCGGTGGCGAGGGTGGTCATCAGAATCGGCGACAACCGCTCGGAAGCTCCCCGCAACACCAGCGCAGGTCCGAAGGTCATGCCCTCGAACTGTTCCAGATGCTGGCAGTGGTTGATGAGCAGGATGCCGTTGCGGGCGGCGATACCCATCAGCGTCAGGAAACCGACCAAGGAACCCAGCGACAGGATCCCACCGCTGAGGTGGGCGGCAATCACGCCACCGACCAAGGCGACCGGCAGTGTCAGGAGGGCCAAGATGGCCAGCCGCCAGCTCCGGAACGCCGCCTGGAGCAGGAGGAAGACCACGATAACCGCGCCAATCGAGAAGAGCATCAGCCGTTGTGAGGCGGCCTGGCGTTCAGCGTATTCGCCGAGGACAACCGCTTCGTAGCCGACCGGGAACTGAACCGACTCCATCTCCGACTTCAACGTCTCTACAACCTTGGCCAGATCGCCTTCCTTGACGTTGGCACTGACGTCAATGCGCCGGGATCCCTCCGAGCGCTCAATGACATTAGGCGTGGGTTTCACCGAAATCGTGGCGACATCCGACAACCGGATCCGTTGCCCGCCCGGTGTATCGAGCGGGAGGTTCTGAATGCTCGTGACGCTGGTCCGGATCTCCGGCGCGCTCCACACCTGGACGTCGTAGGCCTTGCCGTCGCGGTAGACGTCGCCCACTTCCTCGCCGGAGACCAAGGTGGCTGCGGCGCGTCGTACATCGCCCGGCTTCAGCCCGTAGCGATTGGCGGCCTCCAGATTCACTTCCACGTTGATCTGCGGAATGCTCGTCTGGAGAGCGACCTTTGCACCGATGGCTCCGTCAATGCCGCCCAGAATGCCCTTTATCTTGTCAGCTTCCGTGCGCAGCGTCGCGAGGTCGTCTCCGTACACGCGCACAACCACAGCGTAGCCAGTTCCTGTCAACACCTCGCGGATGCGCTCCTTGAGGTAGGTTTGGACGTCCCGCACGATTCCGGGATAGCCGTCCACCACTTCTTGGATGGAAGCCAGTGTGTCCTCATAGTCCACTGAGGGGTCAACGCTGATCCAGTTCTCGCCGAAGTAGACGCCCACCACCTCATCGGCGTTGAAAGCCTGTCCAATGTGGGACCCGCAGTTGTTCACTCCCGGGATCGTCATGAGTTCCTTGCAGGCCAGTTGGCTGACCCGGACCTCCTCGGCATTGGACGTGCCAGGCTGCGTGAGCCAGTGCATCAGGAAATCCCGCTCCTTGAACGACGGGAGCAATGATTGGCCCAGCAGCGGTGCCGCTACAAGTCCGATGACGCCCAAGGCGCCCAAGGCGAGATACCCGGGGGCGGGCCTGCGGACCATGGGCCGGAGCAACTTGCCGTACCAGCGCTTCAGCACCCTGACCACGGGGGGATCCCGGTCCTCCAGCTTGGCGTTCCGGAGGAAGATGTACGCCATCGCCGGGGTGACGGTGAGGGCCACCAGCATGGACGCCATCACGGCGAGCGTGTAGGAGGTCGCCAGCGGCCGGAAGAACGCTCCGGTCAACCCGTCCAGGAAGAAGATCGGCACCGTGGCGGCGACGATGATCAAAGTGGCGTACACAATCGGTCCGCGGACCTCAAGCGAGGCATTGACCACCACACGGGCGGTACTTTCGGTCCCGCCGCTGGCGCGGTGGTGCCGGAGCCGTCTGACGATGTTTTCGACGTCGATGATGGCATCGTCCACCACCACCCCGACGGCAATCACCAGCCCCGCTAGCACCATCGTGTTAATCGTGCCTCCGGTCCAGTAGAGCACCAAGGCCGCCGCCATCAGCGACAACGGGATCGCGGTCACGCTGACCAACGCCGTCCGCCATTGGAACAGGAAGACGCTCAGCACCAGGACCACAAGCAGGCAGCCCAGCAGGAGCGCGAGGCTCAGGTTGCCGAGGGACTCCTCGATGAAGGAGGCCGGCCGGAACAAGGTGGTGTCGACTGCGATCCCGGTCAGTCCGGGCTGCAGTTCTTTGAGCGCCTCCTCCACGCCGCGCGTGACTTCGAGCGTGTTGCCCCACGGCAGCTTTTCAACAATCAGCATCAGGCCGGGGCCGCCGTTGATCACTGCGTCGCCGATCAGTTGCTGATGGTCCTCGACGACGTTCGCCACGTCGGCGAGCCGCAGGGGAGGCAGTCCCTCGCGGTCCTCCAGGGCCACCTGGGCAAGGTCGGCCGGGGACGTGATGGCTTGTACGTGCCGGATGCCGATACTCTGGCTGGGCGTATCGAGCGAGCCGCCCGTTCCGATGAGGGCGCCGGGGGAGTACTGCAACAGGCCAGCATCCAGGGCATCGGAGGTCGAGCTCATCACATTGTCCAGGCTGACGTTGTGGGCTGCCAGCTTGGCCGGATCAACCTGCACTTGAAGCATCTGGAGGCGTTCGCCCCAGATGGCCACATTGGCTACGCCCGGAACCCGAAGCAGATGAGCCCTGATGTTCCAGTAGGAAATCATGGACATCTCGATGAGCGACCGGGTGTCCGAGGACAGGCCGATCTTCATGACGCGACTGGTCGAGGACAAGGGCTGCAGCATCACCGGCGGCGCGGCCCAGGTGGGCAGCGTCGGTATGACCGTTGCCATCCGCTCCGACACCAGTTGCCTGGCCGTGAGCAGGTCAGTGCCGTTCTCGAACTCCATCACAATTGACGAGAGTTGGGGGACTGACTTTGACCTCATGTGGTCGAGGCCATCGATGCCGTTGAACGCCTCTTCCATGGGAACTGACACCAGTTCTTCGACTTCGGCGGCGGTAAGTCCAAGGCAGGCTGTCTGGACCTCGACTTTTGGTGGCGCGAACTCGGGGAACACGTCCACCGAAGCACTGCTGAGTTGCGCGCCGCCCACGACCATCAGCGCCACAGCCAGCGCGATGACGATCGATCTGAACCTTAGGCTGGCTGCGACTATCCGGCGCATGTCATTTACCCGTGTTCAACTCGGCGCCAAATAGTTCGACTGCGCCTACCGTTACCACTGGAGTCCCCACGGCGGGGCCTTTGCTGGCCGTGACCACGCCGTCTTCGACCTTGCTGACGGTGATGGGCTGGCGCTCGAACACTCGCGGGGCGGGGGTGGTGTAGACCCAGGTCTTGCCGTTGGCGTCATACAACAGCGAGGCGTAAGGCAGCAGCACGTCCTTTCCTTTGCCCGCCTTGACCGGTTCCGTCTTCAGTTCGATGCGGGCCAGGCCGTGTTCGGTCACGGTCAGTTTGGCGATGCCGGTGGTGGCGTTCTTCTCCACCTTGACCGGGGCCGCACCAGCGGCTGCAGCGGGTGCCACAGCTGCTGACTGCGCGCATGCCGGGAGGGTGAATAGAGCGGCGGCACACACTGCGGCCGCCAGGGCCAGACGGGGTTGGGACTTTTGGCTGGTCATTTTACTTCCACCTTTTCCTGCATATCGGGCTGAACGGGAACCTCGGCTTCGTAGACTTCGGCCCACTCTTCAGGGGCGGACCGGGGCCCGAACCAGAGCGCGAGGAGGGGGAGTACGAAGATCCCGATGAGGGTTGTAGTGATAAGTCCGCTGACTATGATCAGGGCCATCGGCCCAAGGATGGCTCCGCCCACGGCGCCGCCGAAGAGTCCCGGCGGGATCAGAATCGCCACCGTGATCAGGGCGGACTTCAGGATGGGCGATACCCGGTCCCTGGCCGCCATCATGATGACCTTTTCGGCGGACTCCTGAGGGGCTGCCCGCCACAGTTCATCAGTGCGGGCCGAGAGCAGTGCCGCGTTGCGGCCAGCGATGGCCAGCACGGCGGCAAACGCCGTCAGCGCCAGCACACTGATGGCACCGCCGGCGATCCAGGCGGCCACGGCAGCTCCGGCCAGCGCCGCCGGCAGTGCCAGGAAGATGGCGAGGGCCAGCTTCCAGCTGCGGACCGCTGTCTGGAGCAGCAGGAACACTCCGAGGAGGGCCGCTGCAGCAAGCCAGAGCAGGAGCGTGTCAGCACCCTGCATCTGGGCATACCTGGTCGGGATCTCCGCGTGGTATTCCAGCGGGAATTGGATCTGCTGGATGGCCGTTTCGATATCGCGCTGAATGTCGGCCAGCGCCCGTCCGCTGACGTCGGCTACGACGTCGATTCTGCGCGATGTGTCATCGTGCAGGATCACGACTTCGTTCGGAACGAGACGGACATCGGCGATCTGGCCCAGCTGGACCTGGCCGCCGTTTGGCGTGTCGAGCAGAAGCCCGCGGATGCTGGTCAGGTCATCCCTGACGTCGACAGCGCCGCGCACCACCACTTCAAAGACCTTCTGTTCTTCGAAGAGGTTGCCGACCACAATGCCTTGCATCAGGGCCGCAGCGGCGCGCCGTGCATCGCCGGGTTTAATGCCGACCTTTTGCGCCTCGGCGAGGTTGACCTCGACTTCGACGATGGGCGTCATCGCGCTGGCGTTGATCGTCGGGTTCTGCACGCCGTCAATCTTCTCGAGGGCCTTGCGGACCTCTTCGGCCTTCTCGCGCAGGACCGGCATATCGGTCCCATAGACGCGGACCGCGAATCCCGGATCCATGCTGGTGTTCTGTTGACCGATCTTCTGCTGGGAGTAGTTCACGACGTTGTTGGAGATGCCTGGGTAGCCCTGGACGACGTCTCGGACCGCCCTTTCCGTTTCGCTGAAGTTGGCATCCGGTGTGAGGGTGACCCAGAGTTCCGCGGAACTGTTCCCCACAATCTGGTCGGAGGAAATGGCGCGGCCGATGTGGCCGCCGACTCCAGAAACACCTGGCAGGGTCCGCAGCTCATCGGAGGCCCTCGCCGCCACCCTGCGGACCTCGTCGTTGGACGTGCCGGCCATGGAGTCCCACTGCACCAGGAGCGTCCGGTCCGGAAGCGTCGGAATGACCGCCCGGGTTCCGACCAGCTGGGATGCGGCAGCGAGTCCCAGCAGACCAACGACGGCGATAGCAATGATGCCGACCGTGCGGCGGGAGCGTCCGCCCTCGAGCGCCCGATCGTAATACGACCTCGCCCGGACTACACCGCTCGGCTCTGTCCGCGCGGCAGTCTCACGGGGGAGCAGGAAATAGGCCAGAACCGGTGTCACGGACAGGCCCACGAGCAGTGCCACAGCAAGCGTCAGCGCCACTGACCAGAACAGCGGTTGGAAGAAGGCACCGCCGACGCCAGGAATGAACAGCGTGGGAATGAGCGCTACCGCCATGATCAAGGATGCATGGAACAGGGGCGTGCGGACGTTCCGGACGAGCTGGACCATACGGAACTTGATGGTGGCATCAGTCTCCGTCTCGGTGGTCTGCAGGGGCCGGCGCCGCTGCGCCTGCACATCCTCCACGATGTCTCCCACAATCACGGACACACCCAGGAGGATGCCGGCGAGGATCGAGATATTCAGCGTGGATTCGGTCAAGTAGAGCACCACTGCTGCCGCCATGACTGTCGTGGTGATGGCCGCGAGGGCAATCACGGCGACACGCCAGGAACGGAAGAGCAGCCAGAAGAGCAGCACGGCAATCAGGAGGCTCACGAGCAGGGCCACGCCGAGTCCGTCCACGGCATCTTGCAGGAACGAGGCAGGGCGGAAGACGGATGTATCCATCTGGATTCCGGATAGCCCGGGCTGCATGTCGTTCAGGGCAGCTTCGATGTCCTTGGTGACCTCCAGTGTGCTGGTTCCGGGGAACTTCTCCACGACCAACAGGAGGCCTGCATCCTGGCCGACGACGGCGTCCCCGATCAGCGGCTGGTGGTCCGCCTTCACTTGGGCGATGTCACCCAGGAGCATCGGTGGCACGGCGTCTTCGACACTGACCTTGGACAGATCCGCGGGCGTTCGGATGGGCAAGACGTGCTGGATGCCCAGTCGCTGGCTTGGCGACTCCACGAACCCGCCCGTGCCGGGGGTTGATGCCTCAAGGAAGGTCAGCGGAGACACCCAGACGGCGTTGCCCGTGGTCTTGATGATCTGTTCGAGCGTGATGCCCTTGTCGCGCATCTGCGCGGGGTCCACCTCGACCTGGAGCTGCTGCTCGCGCTGGCCCCAGATGGAAACGTTGGCGACACCGGGAATGCCGATCAGCCGCGGCTTGATCTTCCACCGGGCAAGGACAGACATTTCGATGCCGGAGAGCTCTTTGGAATTCATCCGGACCATGAGGACGCGGCTGGTTGACGACAGTGGCTGCATGATCAACGGCGGTGCCGAGACGTTCGGCAGTGCGTGGGCCTGGGTCATGCGTTCGGCCACGAGTTGGCGCGCCCGCAGAAGGTCGGTGCCCGGCTCGAACACCAGCTCGATTGAGGACAGACCGGGGACGGACTTGGACCGGATTTCATCGAGCCAAGCCACCCCGTTCAGGAGGTCGGCCTCCATCGGGGAGGTGATGAGCTGCTCGACTTCGGCAGCTGAGAGGCCCAAGGCCTCGGTCTGGATCTCGACATGCGCGGGAGCAAACTCGGGCATGCTATCGATGGCCACCTTGGGGACGTTCACTACCCCGAAGGCAATGAGTCCGGCGGCCACGGCGAGAACCAGGATGCGGAACTGCAGACTGAAACGAGTGATCCAGCCGAACATGGCTAGCTCTGTTCCAGGGAGCCGGCGTCGCGAGTGCGGCCGGCAGGGACTTCCGAGAGGTGCACGGAAGAATTGCGCAAGTGATTCATGACAGGCTCCTCAACCCGAGACCATTTGCGAATCCCCCCAAGAGACCCTATTTGCTGATCTTTATCGCATAGTGTCCCCAACTGAATCGTTTGGCAAGATCAAAATTTAAGGCCCCGTCCCCGGTTATTCACGGGGTTCTCCCAGCTTGAAGCCGCATAATACTCATTTCGGGACAAACTTCGTGGAAACGGCCGGGCTCCCGCAGCCTGCTACCCGGTATTAGCCGCTTTAATACCTGTTTTTGCTCGATAAACCGCCTGAAATTCCGTTTCGAGTACTCGCCCGGGGACGTTTGTCAATGGGCCGAAAGTACCCCAATTCCATGGGTAGGGAATTTGTAACAATTGTGGACACAGCCGCCCGCGAAGGTCGCCGGAACGCGAGTCGACTGCGACTACCGGGCCGCCCCGGAGCCGTTGGTTCAGCGCGAACCAGCCCGAGGGGCTAAAGTGGTCCTATGCGCGCCGTGCTCCTGCTTAGCTAGCCGCCCGGCATCCCGAACGAGACCTCGATTCCGAAGAGTCCCCGGATTGCCGAGCGGCGGCCCCTCCATGTCGAGGGGCTTTTGTGTGTCCGGGGTAAATCCCGGGGCGCAACGCGAAGTGACAGCAGGAGTACCACGTACGGACGTATGGAGTCAGGGCCGGGCAACCGGCCGTGACAGAGCAGATTTGATGGTGAACAGGCCTGGCGGCAGGCAGGCCTGAAGGTAGGCAGGCTTGGGACAACAGGCCGCATAGAACAGAAGAGGCCAGCAGTGAGCGTTCAGCCGGAAACACAGACCGGATCACCAGCAGCCGCGGCGGAGGGGCCCGAAGAAGGTGCCTACAGCTTCGCGGCAATGGAATCCAAATGGCCCCAGGTCTGGGAAGACCTGAAAGTCTTTACGCCCCTCGATGACGGCTCAAAGGAACGCCGCTACGTGCTGGACATGTTCCCGTATCCGTCCGGTGACCTTCACATGGGCCACGCCGAGGCATTCGCGATGGGCGACGTTGTGGCGCGTTACCTGCGCCAGCAGGGCTACGACGTGCTGCATCCGATCGGCTGGGACTCCTTCGGCCTGCCCGCAGAGAACGCCGCGATCAAGCGCAACGCGCACCCCAGTGAGTGGACGTACGCCAACATTGACACCCAGGCGGCGTCGTTCAAGCGCTACGCCATCTCAGCGGACTGGTCCCGCCGGCTGCACACCTCCGACCCGGAGTACTACCGCTGGACTCAATGGCTGTTCAAACGCTTCTATGAGCGTGGACTGGCCTACCGCAAGAATTCACCGGTTAACTGGTGCCCCAAGGACCAGACCGTGCTGGCCAACGAACAGGTCGTCAATGGCGCCTGCGAGCGGTGTGGCACGCCCGTAACCAAGAAGTCCTTGAACCAGTGGTACTTCAAGATCACCGACTACGCCGACCGCCTGCTCGATGACATGGACGAACTGCGCGGGCACTGGCCCGAGCGCGTCCTGGCCATGCAGAAAAACTGGATCGGCCGCTCCGAGGGCGCCCACGTCAACTTCGTGATCGAGGCCGACGGCGCCAACGCCGCCAAGGATGTCACCGTCTTCACGACGCGTCCGGACACCCTCTACGGCGCCACCTTCTTCGTCGTCGCCGCCGACGCGCCGCTCGCCGTCGAACTGGTCACCGACGAGCACGCCGCCGCCCTGGACGCCTACCGCGAACAGGTCAAGGCGCTGTCCGAGATCGAGCGCCAGTCCACTGAGCGTGAGAAGACCGGCGTCTTCACCGGCCGCTATGCGATCAACCCGCTCAATGGCGAGAAGCTGCCTGTTTGGGCCGCGGACTATGTCCTGGCCGACTATGGCACGGGCGCCATCATGGCCGTCCCCGCCCATGACCAGCGAGACCTTGACTTCGCCAAGACCTTTGACCTGCCTGTCCGTGCAGTACTGGACACCGGCGAGGAAGATCCCGCCGCCACGGGCATCGCCACCACCGGCGAGGGTACCCTGATCAACTCCGGCGGTCTGGACGGGCTGCCGAAGGCCGAGGCCATTCCGGCCGCCATCGAGATCCTGCGTGAGCTGGGCACAGGCGAGAAGTTCGTGAACTTCCGCCTGCGCGACTGGCTGCTCAGCCGGCAGCGGTTCTGGGGCACCCCGATCCCCATCATCCACTGCCCGGCCTGCGGCGAGGTCCCGGTCCCGGACGATCAGTTGCCGGTGACCCTGCCGGCGGACCTGCGCGGCGAAGACCTGTCCCCGAAGGGCACATCCCCGCTGGCCGCGGTCGAAAGCTGGGTCAACATCGAGTGCCCCAACTGCCACGGTCCGGCCAAGCGGGACACCGACACCATGGACACGTTCGTGGATTCCTCCTGGTACTTCCTGCGCTTCGTCTCCCCGCAGTACACCGAAGGCCCGTTCGATCCGGAGAAGATCAACGACTGGATGCCGGTTGGCCAGTACGTGGGTGGCGTGGAGCACGCGATCCTGCACCTGCTCTATGCGCGGTTCTTCACCAAGGTCATCCACGACCTTGGCATGATCGACGCCGACGAACCGTTCAGTGCGCTGCTGAACCAAGGCCAGGTGCTCAACGGCGGCAAAGCCATGAGCAAGTCCTTGGGCAACGGCGTCGACCTCAGCGAACAGCTGGACAAGTTCGGCGTAGACGCCGTACGCCTGACCATGATCTTCGCCTCCCCGCCGGAGGACGACGTCGATTGGGCGGACGTATCGCCGTCGGGTTCCGCGAAGTTCCTGGCCCGCGCCTGGCGGCTCGGCCAGGACGTGACGAGCGCACCCGGCGTCGACTTCGCCACCGGTGACCGTGCACTGCGCACTGTCACGCACCGCACGATCGCCGATGCGCAGGCCCTGCTGGACAACAACAAGTTCAACGTGGTTGTGGCCAAGCTGATGGAACTGGTCAACGCAACCCGTAAAACGATTGACGCAGCCAGCGGTGCCGGCGGCGCGGACCCTGCCGTCCGGGAAGCCGTGGAAGCCGTGGCCGTCATCCTGAGCCTGTTCGCGCCTTATACCGCCGAGGACCTTTGGAACGTCCTGGGGCACCCGGCCTCGGTCGCCAACGCCGGCTGGCCCACGCACGATGACGCCTTGCTCGTGGAGGACACGGTCACCGCCGTCGTCCAGGTGCAGGGCAAGGTGCGGGACCGCCTGGAGGTTTCCCCGGACATCTCCGAGGAGGATCTGCGCGAACTCGCGTTGGCCTCGGAAAATGTCCAGCGCGCTCTCGACGGCCGTGCCATCCGCACGGTGATCGTGCGGGCGCCTAAGCTGGTCAACATCGTCCCGGCCTAGCCGGCGTACGTCCCTGCACTGGCCGCCGGCCGATACCGGCGGCCAGTGCAGGGAACGTGACGTGCACGGCTGCCTGGCCGGAGATAAAAGCCCATGCGTCCCGATAGCAGGAGGTCCCTCGTGCCACACCGCGAATCGCCAGGCTGGCCGTGGCTGCGCGAGCGGCTTGTTCGCCTCCGGCCGGGCCCCCGCAGCGGTGTCCACGAGGCGGCTCCCGCCGCCGTCGTGCAGGTTGCGGTGGTCACGGACTCAGCCGCGGCGTTGCCCGCGGACTGGATCCGGGCTTTCGCTGCCGACGGCGGGCTGACCGTGGTTCCGATGCCCGTCATGGTCGGCGCCGAAATCTACGGCGAGGGTGAGGACGACATTGCCGAGACCATCGCCGTGGCCCTCGCCAGCGGCAAGTCCGTCAAGACCTCGCGTCCGTCACCGGGGCAGTTTGAACACGCCTACCGGGCGGCCAGCGAACGTGGCTTCCAATCCGTGGTCTCGATTCACATCTCCGGCGCGCTGTCCGGCACCGCCGACGCCGCTCGGCTGGCAGCGCAGCGGGTCGACATCCCGGTAGAGGTCCTGGACTCCCGGACGGTGGGGATGGCGCAGGGGATGGGCGTGCAGGGCGCCGTCGTCGCGGCCGCCGACGGCAGGAACGCGGCAGGCGTAATGGCCTTCGCGCAGGACCGGCTGGACCGAACCAAAGTGTATTTCTATGTTCCAAGTCTGGAACAACTGCGTCGGGGCGGCCGGATAGGGGCCGCGGCCTCGCTCTGGGGAACCATGCTTTCCATCAAACCCATCCTGGCGCTTGAAGAGGGCCGGATCATCCCGCTGGAAAAGGTTCGGTCCGCGGCGAAGGCCATCGCACGGCTGGAGGAAATCGTCGCCGCCGATGCCTCCGCGCGTCCTGCCGGGCAGGCGCGGCTGGCGGTACACCACTTTGGCAACCGGGCCGAGGCCGAGGAGCTTGCCCGGCGCCTGGCCGTCGCATTGCCGTCGTGTCCGCCGGCCCAGATCAGCGCACTCCCTGCCGTCCTGGCCGCCCACGCGGGGCTCGGCGTGCTGGCGGTGATCGTGGGGGAGGGCAGCACCCCCGGAAGCTCTGGCGCCACCGAAGCCACCGGCGCGACGGCGAACCGCGGGGAACCGGCGGCCGGCGAGCTGGCGGGCGGGGGAACGGACCCCGGCCGGGCATCCGCCCGCGCTGGCGACTAGCGCCGGGTCCGCCGTGATGGGCGAAAGGCTGGCAGGGAGTGGGCGCCGGGGGTAAAGTCACTCCACCGAACCCCAGCGAACCCGGAGGACGCCATGGCAATGCAGGTGCACCACGTAGCCCAGTTCGATCGCGACGTTGCCGAAGAGGTGACCAAATGGCTGAAGTACCTCAAGGGCCAAGTGACTAGCGTCCAATTCCTCACCACCACCGTGCCGGACCCCAAGGCCGCTGACAAATGGCGGGTTCAGTACGAGGCCTACATCACGTACCAGCAATGAATCCCGGACTGAAATTGCGCCCTACGAGGCAGGCGAGGTTGTAAGGCCCAACGTCGCTTGCAGCGTAGTCGGCGCGGTCGCCGGCGCGGTTGTCGGTCCGAGGGCTGGCTCGGTTGCCGGCGCGGTTGTGGGCGCCAGGGCTGGCTCGGTCGTCGGTGCCAGGGCTGGTGGGGTTGTTGGGTCAGTTGTCGGCGGGGGCGGTGGGGCGGTGGTTGGCCCGGTGGTTGGCTCAGTGGTTGGCTCAGTGGTTGGCGCGGGCGGTGGAGCGGGAGTTGGCTCGGGGCCCGGCCCCGTGGTCGGTCCGGGGGCGGGCGCAATTGTCGGCGCGGCCGACGGCGCGGGCGCCGGCGGGTCAATAGGCGCGGCCGTAGGCGGCGTGGTTGGCTCGGGTGCTGGCGTGCTAGTTGGCGCAGTGGTGGGCTCGGGGGCTGGTGCGGTTGTCGGCCCGGGTGCTGGCTGATTCGGCTTGATAATGTAGCTGGGCTGCGGGCTCGCGCCGTTGACCCAAAGGGCTGCTTTTACCCTGTGGGCAGGGCCGGGCTCCAGCCACCAGAACACCTGGACGTTGCAGTGGTAGACAACCGTGAAGTTACCGACTGCGCCAATGGATGGAACCGAGTGAATCGACGTGGCGGCCGTCTGGGTGGTCCAGATGAAATTCTGGTCGGCCCTCATTCCCGCCGTGCCGTCAACCGTCACATGCGCAATGCCGTAGAGGCCGTGCTGCGGGCAGAAACTGCCGTCAACGGAAATTTTGACGACTTGGGTCGAAGTAGCTTGCAGTGTGTCTGCCACAGCAGGCGGGGGCGGCAGCATAGTGCCGGCAAGAGCCACGACCGCCGCAGGCCCAATCAACCACCTCATTGCACACCAGCTTTCGACGCCTGATAGTCACATCCAGGCGATCAGGGTTGCCCCCAGCCGGCAAGGTTTTCTCGATTGGATGCAGACGTTACCACCGGGTCCGGGTGGGCACCACCGTAGGGAATACTTGCCCGGTGCCGCGAAATTACGCGTATCACTCGGGTATTTCCACATACGTCTGGTGCCGGATGCCGGCGTGGGCGAGGGTTGCCTAGAGTCGCTTCCATGTCACGCCGAAATCCGGGAGCTGAATCCGCCATCCGAGTCAGGGTTGCCCGTGAGCGCTTGGTGTCGACGCTAAGGGATGCCGGAGATGAATCCGTTGCAGGGGATATCGCAGACGCCGGTGATTCACCGTCCGGCGGGGGATCTGGGGACTCGCCGAAGGCCTGGAGTTCGGGGATGTCAGTCGACGCACACCGGGCGGCGGGTCCATCCCCGGGGCTGTTGGATGTGCCGGTGTCCGGCCTCGCCGTCCCGTCCCTGGCGGCCGTCGGGGGTGCCGGCAGGCGCCGTGCGGGCGGCGCCGGAATGCACGCAGTCCAGCTCCCCGGGCGCGGGGACGGAGCGAGGGCACTGCTCTCCGCGTGGTTGCGGGCCAGGACCGGTGTGCGGGCGGCGGCTCTGCTGGGCGTTATCGCCGCGGTGTTGGGCGGCTGCTTTTGGTGGCAGGCAGGCACCGGCGGGGCGCAAGTGGTCGCATTCAGCGAGTCCGCCCCGGCCGCGGAGGAGGCACCCGATTCGGCAGCCGGGGAGACCGTTGCGCCGCCGGGAGAAGATGCCAGCGCGGGGCCGGAAAGCATCGAGGTCCATGTCGCCGGCGCCGTTCTCAGACCGGGCGTGGTTCAGTTGCCTTCCGGGAGTCGGCTTTACGAAGCGATCCTGGCGGCGGGCGGTGCCACGGACAAGGCGGATCCGGACCGCCTCAACCTGGCGGCGGTGGTGGAGGATGGCCAGAAGGTCCTGGTACCCCTCCGCGGCGAACCCGATCAGGCCGATGCGCCCACTGGAGGCTCACCTTCGCCCGGTTCCGCCGCGGGCGGCACGAGGCCAGGCAGCGGTGGCGGAAAGATCAACCTCAACACCGCCAGCCTCGAGGAACTGGGGACTCTCCCGCGCGTCGGACCGGTCTTGGCGCAGCGCATCGTGGATTGGCGTCAACAGCACGGGCGCTTCAACACCGTGCAGGAGCTCGACGCAGTTGACGGCATCGGCCCGAAGTTGCTCGAGGCCCTGCGTCCGCTAGTGGGCATCTGAGATGGTGCGGCGGGACACTGACGTGGGGCGGCAGGACTTGGCCCGGCAGGACGCTGACGTGGGGCGGCAGGACTTGGCCCGGCAGGACGTGGCACACCATGACGTGGATCGCCGTGGCGTGCGTCGGTCCAGCCTGCGGGGTCCTGCGGCAGCCCCAAGGAGCCGCTGGCAGCGCTACGTCGACTCCGCCGTCCAGTCCCCGGCGCGTGCGGAAGGCGAGGCGCCGGTGGGCACCGATGGGGTCCGTGCGTCGGGCCTGGCCACGGCGGAGGCCCGCGGTCTGCAGCCAGGTGGCAGGCCGCCTGCCAGCCAGCGGGTGGAGCGGCTCCCGGATTTCCCGGGGCGCCGTGAATGGATTCGGCGGCTTCCTCGCGGGCACTTGCCCGGCCGCTTGGTGTCCCGGTCCGCGCGTGACGCCGCCTTGCGTCGGCGCTCAGCGGAGCGGACCCGGCGGATGGACCTTCGGTTGGTGCTGCCTGCCCTCCTTGTCTGGGGGACCGCTGTGGCCGGAAACTGGTTGTCGCCTGCGGGGTTAGCGGGTCTCTGCGCGGCACTGGCGGCCGCCGCCGGAATCCTGCTTTACATGGCTGGCGGCGGCCACGCCGGCGGGGCCAGGTTGGGTCGCGGCACAGTCCGGAGCGCCAGGGTTCGGAAAGTGAGAGTTCGGAAAGTAAGGGCGCGCGGCGCCAGGGTTCGGAAAACAAGGGCTCGGGGCGCCAATGCCGTGCGGGAAGCCGCCAGGCACGGCCCCCGTCCCGGGCCGGCGGCAGCACGGAGCCTTCGCGCTACCGTGGCTGTGGCGCTGTTGCTGTCCCTCGCGGCGGGCGCACATGCCGCCGTCGAGGCGTCCCGGCGGCATGACGGCGCCATTGCTGACGCCGTGGACGCCCGCGCGGCCGTCGTCGCGGAACTGGAAATTGCGGCCGCCCCGCGGCGGCTGAGGATTCCTGGGTCCGGCGGCCTGGCGGACCGCTGGGCAGTCCCCGTGATGCTGAAGGCGATGATCCTAGGCGGCCACAAGATTGCTGGGGAGGCCCGGCTTGTCGTCATGGGCGGAGCGGCGTGGGAACACGCAATTCCGGGCCAGCGCCTGCGCGCCACGGGCAAGCTCCGGCCGGCCGCACCCGGCGAGCCGGAAGCGGGACTGCTTTCAGCCTCGTCCGCCCCGACGGTGTTGCGGGAAGCGGGGCCTTGGCAGCAAGGTCCCGGTGGGCTGCGGCGTGCCTTCACCGCCGCGTCGGCAGGGTTCGGGGGCGACGCGTCCGGTCTGCTGCCCGGCATGGTCACCGGAGACACCAGCGCCCTGGATCCGGATTTGGAAGCTGCCATGAAGACGGTGGGGATGACGCACCTGACCGCCGTCAGCGGCGCCAACTGCAGCCTGATCCTGGGGACCCTGCTGCTGATTGCCCGCTCGCTGCGCCTTCCGCGCATGGCAGCAGGGGCGGCCAGCCTCGCGGGGCTTACGCTGTTTGTCCTCATGGTGGGACCGGATCCCAGTGTGCTGCGGGCCGCGCTCATGGGCAGCATAGGCCTCGCGTCCGTAGCTTTTGGGCGGAACGGGCGAGGCCTCAGCCTGCTGTGTGTTGCCGTCATCGGTCTGTTGCTGGCGCAGCCGATCCTGGCCACCAGCTTCGGATTCGTGCTCTCGGTGCTGGCCACTCTGGGAATTGTGGTCGCCGGACGGCGCATTATGGACTGGGCGCCACCCGCTGTGCCGCGCTGGGCCGCGGCGGGCGTTGCCGTCCCCTTGTCCGCCCAGCTGTTCTGCGCCCCGGCGATCGTGCTGTTGCAACCGCAGTTCGGTGCGTACGCACTGCCGGCGAACGTGGCCGCTGCGGGGCTTGTGGTACCAGTGACACTCCTCGGCACGGCCGCTGCCGCGCTTCTGCCCGCCGTCCCTGCCGCAGCGGGGCTGCTGATGGTCGCTGGTGCCTTCTTCGCAGGCGCTGTGGCGGGGATCGCCCGCTTCTTCGCGGCGCTCCCGGGCGCCGCATTGCCATGGCCGGAGGGGGCCTTCGGCGCAGCCACCATGGCCACCTTCTCCGCGACTGTGCTGGCGGCGGCGTGGCTGGCCCTGCACCCGGCCGCGGTTGTCCGGGCCGTCCTGGCGGCACACGCGAGGGTGGTTGGCGTCCTCGAAGGACGGTCGCGTGCGGCGGCACGACCGGCAACCCGGCGGACCGTTAGGCGCGGCTTGGAGCACCGGTCCGGGCGTGGGACGCTTAGAGTCCGCAAACCAACTTCCGGGAGGAATCACGAGTGGCTGCTGCCCAGACCCAACGGCCCAGAACCTCGGCGTCGAACACCGCCACCTGGCGCGACGTCACACCGGCCGCCATAGTTTTGGTTGGCGGACCGGAAGACTATTTGGGTTCGCGTGCCATGGACCGGATCCGCGGCCAGGTCCGCGAGGCGGCGCCCGACGTCGAAATTACCCGGCTCAATGCCGGCAGCTACGCGGCCGGAACGCTGGCCATGAACGTCAGCCCCTCACTGTTCGGCGAACAGAAGCTCATCGAGATCGAGGGGCTCGAGGCGATGAACGATGCCTTCCTCGCCGACGCACTGAAATATGTGGCGCAGCCGGAACCGGACGCCGTCCTGGTGCTCCGCCACGGCGGGGGAGTCCGCGGCAAGAAGCTGCTGGACGCCATCAAGGCCGCGGGCTGGCCGGTTGTCGACTGCCAGCCGCTGAAGAAAGACGCCGATAAGATCGCCTTCGTCACGTCCGAGTTCAAGACGGCCTCCCGTCGAATCGACCCCGACGCTGTGCACGCCCTCGTCAATGCGGTCGGTGCGCAGCTCGCGGAACTCGCCGCCGCCTGCAGCCAGCTGATCGCCGACGCCACCACGGGCGTGGACGCCTCCATGGTGGACAAGTACTACGGCGGCCGGGTCGAGGCATCGGCGTTCAAGGTCGCCGACGCCGCAATGGCCGGCAACGGCCCGCTGGCCCTCTCCACGCTCCGCCACGCCCTGGCCACCGGCGCGGACCCGGTACCGATCGTGGCGGCCCTCGCGTCCAAGCTGCGTTCCCTGGCCAAGGTGGCCGGCGCGCAGGGGTCGTCCTCGCAGATCGCCAAGCAGCTGGGAATGCAGCCCTGGCTCGTCGAACAGGCCCAGCGGGAAGTCCGGCGCTGGACGCCCGAGGGGCTGGTCCGCTCCATCCAGGTCACCGCCGAGGCCGATGCCCAGGTCAAGGGGCTCTCCCGGGATCCCGTCTACGCCGTTGAACATGCTGTCACGGTGATTGCCACCTCGGTCCGCAGGTCCTGAGGCAAGGGTTCGGGCCCACCCGCCGGGCGTGCGGGATGCGGACGCAACTTGCGGCTTAACTGGATGTGGCCGGCACCCATGGGGTGCCGGCCACAATCATCAGTTCAAGTGAACTGGAAACCTTAGAGTGCGTTGACCTTCTTGGAGATCGCGGACTTGCGGTTTGCAGCGTTGTTCTTGTGAAGAACACCCTTGCTGACAGCCTTGTCCAGCTTGCGGCCGGCGGCAACCAGTGCGGCAGCGGCAGCATCCTTGTCGGTGGACTCAACGGCGGTGTTGACGGCGCGGATGGCCGTCTTCAGCTCGGACTTGACTGCGTTGTTGCGCAGGCGAGCCTTCTCGTTGGTCAGGATGCGCTTCTTCTGGGACTTGATATTAGCCACGTGTGAACTCTCTTTTTCAATGCGGAAAATGGTCTAGAGGGCTTTCAGATTGGCCATTGACTGAGCGGCGTGGGGATACCTATGGCGACCAACCATCTGTGGCCGTCGACCTGCACGGACACACAGCTGTAAATAATAGCAGAGATGAACGTGCAGGCACGATTACCGGTTGTGATCCGCCGCCGCACCTGACGCATGGCAGGTCAGCTCCAGCCGCGGCGCTCCCGCAGAGCAGCGGCGACGAGGTTGAAGCGGCCTACGTCCAGGATCGCTCCCTCGCGCCGGATGTCTTTGGCGTTGATCTGCAGCACCCGGTCCAGCTTCGCTTCGCTGGGCCGCCACTGGCGGTCCCAGGGGCCCGTGCCGATGTCCACGTAATCATCCGACCGGCGGGAGTCGCCGTCGTGGTCCTTGCTCGTCAGCATCAGGCCCAGCAGATACCGGCCGCTGGTGCCCACCAGCAGCACCGGACGGTCCTTGCCCTGGGAATGGTCCTCTTCATAGGGCACCCAGGTCCACACGACTTCGCCGGGCTCGGGCAGGCCGTTGGGAGCGGGGGCGTAGCGGACGGCCGCCCGCCCCAGGAAGTCGCCGGGATACGTCCCGGTCAGTCCGGCGGCCGGGGCGCCGCCCGTTGCGCGGGTCGGGGCGCCGGGCCGTGTCTGACCCGGACGCCGCTTCCCTGCCGGCTTCCCGGCGGGTTTAGCCGCCGGCCCGCGGGTGGTGCCCGGTGCGGAGCCGCCGACTTTGTCCAGGTAGCGCAGCGCATCGCGGACCGCGTTGCCGATCGATCGTAAGTTCCAAGCCATGGGGAAACCATACCGGCCCCTAAATCGCGCGGGGAATCCACGGGACGATGCAGAGCCCGCAATGCAGTGCAGGGATGCACGGCCACTGGCCCGGACGTGGGAGACTATAGGAACGACAAATGCGCCACGTCGCAGGATGAGAATTCCGCATCCGCGCCGATCCGTGGACAAGCCAATCTTAATGCCAACAGTAAGGACCCTGCGTGTCTCCCATGGCCCGCACCGCCCCGGTGCCCGCCGCAACAGATCCGGCCATCATCCGGAACTTCTGCATCATTGCGCACATTGACCACGGCAAATCCACGCTGGCCGACCGGATGCTTCAATTCACCGGCGTCGTCCAGTCCCGTGACATGAAGGCCCAGTACCTGGACCGCATGGACATTGAGCGCGAACGCGGCATCACCATTAAATCCCAGGCCGTCCGCATGCCCTGGGAACTCGACGGCACCAGCTACGCGCTGAACATGATCGACACCCCCGGGCACGTTGACTTCACCTATGAGGTTTCCCGCTCGCTCGCGGCCTGCGAAGGCGCGATCCTGCTGGTCGACGCGGCGCAGGGCATCGAGGCCCAGACCCTCGCCAACCTCTACCTGGCGATGGAAAACAACCTCACGATCATCCCGGTCCTGAATAAGATCGACCTCCCGGCAGCCCAGCCGGAGAAGTACGCCGCGGAACTCGCCAACCTGATCGGTGGCGATCCCGACGACGTGCTCCGCGTCTCCGGCAAGACGGGCATGGGCGTCGAGGTCCTGCTGGACAAGATCGTCCGCGACCTGCCGGCCCCCGTGGGCGACCCCAACGCCCCGGCCCGGGCCATGATCTTCGACTCGGTCTACGACACCTACCGCGGTGTGGTCACCTACGTCCGCGTGGTCGACGGCATGCTGCACCCCCGGGAACGCATCCAGATGATGTCCACCCGCGCCACGCATGAGCTCCTCGAGATCGGTGTCAGCTCCCCGGAGCCCACCCCCTCCAAGGGCCTCGGCGTCGGCGAAGTGGGCTACCTCATCACCGGTGTGAAGGACGTCCGCCTGTCCAAGGTGGGCGACACCGTCACCAACCTTGCCAAGCCGGCCACCGAATCCCTCCCCGGCTATGCGGACGCCAAGCCGATGGTGTTCTCCGGCCTGTACCCGCTGGACGGCACCGACTATCCGGTGCTCCGCGATGCGCTCGAGAAGCTCATGCTCAACGATGCCGCGCTGGTGTACGAGCCCGAGACGTCCGCTGCGCTGGGATTCGGTTTCCGGGTGGGCTTCCTGGGCCTGCTGCACCTGGAAATCACCCGCGAGCGGCTCGAACGCGAGTACAACCTGGACCTGATTTCCACCGCCCCCAACGTGGAATACGAGGTGACGCTGGAGGACAAGAGAATCGTCCACGTCACGAACCCCAGCGAGTACCCCACCGGCAAAATCGCCGAAGTCCGCGAGCCGATGGTGTCCGCCACCATCCTTGCGCCGAACGAGTTTGTCGGCGCCATCATGGAGCTATGCCAGAGCCGGCGCGGCGTCATGGGCGGCATGGACTACCTCTCCGAGGACCGGGTGGAAATCCGTTACCGCCTGCCGCTGGCCGAAATCGTCTTCGACTTCTTCGACATCCTCAAGTCCAAGACCCGCGGCTACGGCTCGCTGGACTGGAAGGCCGACGGCGAACAGGTGGCTGACCTCGTCAAGGTGGACATCATGCTCCAGGGCGAACAGGTTGACGCCTTCTCCGCCATCACGCACCGCGACAAGGCATACGCCTACGGCGTCATGATGACCGGCAAGCTGCGCGAACTCATTCCGCGCCAGCAGTTCGAGGTGCCCATCCAGGCCGCCATCGGCTCCAGGATCATCGCCCGCGAAAGCATCCGCGCCATCCGCAAGGACGTCCTTGCCAAGTGCTACGGCGGTGACATCACCCGAAAGCGCAAACTGCTCGAAAAGCAGAAGGAAGGCAAGAAGCGCATGAAGATGGTGGGCCGCGTCGAGGTGCCGCAGGAAGCCTTCATCGCCGCGCTCACGACCGACGAGTCCAAGGACAAGGCCAAGAAGTAGCGGTGCTGGTAATGACTGTTGCTGCAGCGTCGGCAGGCCGGGCCCGTGCCTAGCGTTCTTCCCCTTGGCGACCCGGCGCCGCCGGACGGGCTCCTGCCCGCCCAGGCGCGCGAGGGCGTCGACCAGCGTGCCTTCGGGCTGTATGTGCACATCCCGTTCTGCGCCGTCCGGTGCGGGTACTGCGACTTCAACACCTACACCGCCACCGAGTTGGGCGGCGGGGCCTCCCAGGACGCCTACGCCGCCACAGCGATCGCTGAAGTGGATTTCGCCGCCGAGGCCCTGACGCGCAGCGGCCTGCCCGCGCGCCCGCTCAGCACGGTCTTCTTCGGCGGCGGCACGCCCACGCTGCTGCCCGCCGAGGACCTGGCGCGCATCCTCACGGCCGCGATCGGCGCCTGGGGATTGCAGCCGGGGGCCGAGGTGACCACCGAGGCAAACCCGGATTCCGTCACCCCCGAATCACTGCAGCTGCTCGCCGACGCCGGGTTCACCAGGGTGTCCTTCGGCATGCAGTCCGCCGTGCCTCACGTCCTGAAGGTCCTGGACCGCACACACACGCCCAGCCGGGTGCCCGAAGTGGTGCAGTGGGCGCGGGATGCGGGGCTCGCGGTCAGCCTCGACCTTATCTACGGGACACCGGGTGAGTCGCTGGAGGACTGGCGCTGCTCGCTCGAGACGGCACTGTCCTACGCCCCGGACCACATCAGCGCCTACGCCCTGATTGTTGAGGATGGCACCAAGCTTGCGGCGCAGATCCGCCGCGGCGAAGTGCCGGGAATCGACGACGACGACCACGCCGCCAAGTACGAACTCGCCGACGAGCTGATTTCCGCGGCGGGGCTCACCTGGTACGAGGTCAGCAACTGGTCCCGCACCCCCGATCAGGCCTGCAGGCACAATCTCGCCTACTGGCGGGGCGACGACTGGTGGGGCATCGGCCCCGGGGCGCACTCGCACGTGGGAGGCGTGCGGTGGTGGAACGTCAAGCACCCCACCGCCTACGCCAACCGCCTCGGCGCCGGGGTTTCACCCGCCGCCGGACGCGAAACGCTGGACACCGAAACCCGCAACGTGGAGCGCGTCATGCTCGAGGCCCGGCTGAACTCCGGCCTCGACATCCCGAGCCTCGGCGGCCTGGGGGACACCGGCCGGCACGCGGTCGCGGGTTTGATCGCCGACGGCCTGGTGGATCCCGCGGCGGCCTTCAAGGGCCGGCTCATCCTCACGCTCAAGGGCCGGCTGCTGGCCGACGCTGTGGTCCGCAGGATCCTGCCGGACTGAGCGGACCGCCCAGGGCCGCCCAGGGCAGCCGCACCCACTGATGCAGCCGCACATGACAAGAGCCGGCCGCCGCCCGTCGGGGCTGGCGGCCGGCTCTCCTGCTTGCGTCCGGGCTGGGCTAGGCTATTTGATCCAGCGCAGGTTGAACTCGTAGCGGTGCGGCTGGCCACGGTTGACGTGGATGCCTGCCGCCACCGAGAAGCACGTTACGGCGATCCAGATGACCGTGGCGAGCACGGCGAAGAGGTTGCCCACCACGGGGATGAAGACGAGCAGATTGGCGAGCACTGCGGCGAGGGTCGGCGGCAGCGTGAAGTTGAGGGCTTCCTTGGATTCCTGCGCAGTGAACGGGCCGCGGTCCTTGAAGATCAGATAGATCAGCAGCGACGGCACGCAGCCTAGGATGCCGCCGAAGTGCGCCAGCGTGGCCCACTGCCGGTCCTCGCTCGCCGTCAGCGGGAGCGCATTTGCCGGAACGCCATGGTACGGGGGCTGACCTTGGCCGGCCTGGTTGCCCGTGTGTTCGCGTGCGTTATCTGCCACGGTGAAGCCCTTCGGATTGCGGTGATGCGTTGCTGCCTGGGTTGTGCCTGGAATAGCCGGAACCGGGCTGGGAGCGCGGTCACCGTTCCAAGAATACTTGCTTGAGCGCGGAAATGGAGATCAGGGAGCGTCCGCCGCGGCAAACTAGGGCACGGTGAGGAAGTCAATGACCTCTTCTACGCGGCCCAGCAGGGACGCCTCCAGGTCCGCATAGCTGCGGACAGCCCCCAATAGTTTCTGCCAGCCGAGGCCGACGTCCTCCTTTGTGGAGTGGGGCCACCCGAAGGCCATCAGGATGCCTGTCTTCCAGTCGACGCCGCGGGGGATCACGGGCCACTTTTCAATGCCCAGGACCGCGGGCCGGATGGCCTGCCACACATCCACGTAAGGGTGGCCCACAATCAGGACATTCCCGGCGGCGCCCGGTGAGGCCATAACGGCGTCGGCGATCCGCGACTCCTTGGAGTTGGGCACCAGATGGTCCACGAGCACACCGAGGCGGCGGCCGGGGCCCGGGCCGAACTCCGCCACGGCGCCCGCGAGGTCGTCGATGCCGTGCAGGGGTTCGACCACGATGCCCTCCACGCGGAGATCATCGCCCCAGACCTTCTCCACCAGCTCGGCGTCGTGCTTTCCCTCCACCCAGATGCGGCTGGCCTTGGCCACCTGGGCGCGGTGCCCCGCCACCCTGACCGAGCCCGACGCCGTGCGGCCGGCACCGGCGGCCGGCGCCGCCTTCTTCGGGGCCGGCGGCATCAGCCGGATCGGCTGGCCGTCCAATAGGAAGCCAAAGCCGAGGCGGAAAGACCGGGACTTGCCCCGGCGGTCCTCCAGCGCCACCACATGCATGCCGCCGGACTTCTCCACCCGGGTCACGGCTCCCACCCAGCCGGACTGGACCTCCTCGAGGACCATCCCGCGTTCCACCGGGACTTCCGGCAACTGGGTCTTGGCGGGGGCGGACAGGTCCTGGGGTCCCCAGTTCTGGTACGACATCTCTACACGCTTACTTTGCACTCGGAATGTACGGCGGTCGGTGGAACTCTCCGGGTCCGGAGCCGGCCGCGATGGCGCGGCAGCGGCAGCGGCTGCCACGGTCCCGGCACCGGCGTGACGGGAATCGCGGCCCCGCGGGCCACGCCTGGAGCGAATCCAATGCTAACAACGCGGCGACTCATATTAGACTGGTTAGCACTTAGGCATGTCGAGTGCTAACCCTTGTCCGAAGACGGTCGTCTCTGTATTACCTCTGGGTACTACTTCTGGACGCGAACGGGACAACGCGGGCGGCACCGGCTGCGGGACAGTCGATTGGAGGTGGAGCGTGAGCGAACCGCGCAAACTCGAAGTGCTGCGCGCCATCGTGGAGGACTACGTCCATTCGCGTGAGCCCGTTGGTTCCAAAGCGCTCGTGGAGCGGCACCATCTCGGCGTGTCCAGCGCCACGATCCGAAATGACATGGCGGCGCTGGAAGACGAAGGCCTGATCACGGCGCCGCACACCAGCGCCGGCCGGATCCCCACCGACAAGGGCTACCGGCTCTTTGTCGACCAGATCTCAGCCGTGAAGCCGTTGTCCCAGGCCGAGCGCAGGGCCATCCAGGCGTTGCTGGAAGGGTCCGAGGACCTCGACGACATCCTTGACCGGACCGTGAGGCTCCTGTCCCACCTGACCAACCAGGTCGCCGTCGTACAGTATCCGCTGCTCAGCCGCGCGAGGGTGCGGCACATAGAGTTTGTGCTGCTGGCCCCCCGGAAAGTGCTGATTGTCCTCATCGCGGACACAGGCAAAGTGGAGCAGCGCGTCATTGACGTCGGGCAGGACATTCCCGACGACGCCCTGGCGGAGCTGCGCACGCGCTTCCTGGCGAGCCTCTCCGGAACCCCGCTGAACCTGCTGCCCCAGCTGCTGCCCGGCGTCGTCGCCGGTGGCCCGCCCGCGCGCCGCGGTCCGGCGCAGGCGCTGGCCCGGGGCCTGGAGGCCCTGGCCACGAGCAGCCGCGAGGAGCGGATGGTCATGGCCGGCACGGCGAATCTGGCCCGATCCAATGTGGACTTCCCGCTCAGCATCGGCCCCGTGCTGGAGGCGCTCGAGGAACAGGTGGTCATGCTCCGCCTGCTCAGCGAAATGGCCGAAGACCCGCGCGGTGTAACCGTAAGCATCGGCCGGGAAAACCCCTACGACGGTCTCGCCGAGGCCTCGGTGGTGGCCACCGCCTACGGGCCGGACGCCACGGCCAAGGTCGGCGTCCTTGGGCCCACCCGGATGGACTATCCCACCACCATGGCCGCCGTCCGCGCGGTGGCCCGTTACCTTTCGAGGATCCTGGGGCCCTGACGGGCCCGGGACCAACGCGACTTCTTGCCCCACCGGCAGTACAAAAAGGAAGAGATACAAACTTTGACCAGCCACTATGACGTTCTTGGAGTCTCCCGCGACGCAACGGGGGAGGAGATCAAGAAGGCCTACCGGAAACTGGCCCGGACCCTGCACCCGGACGTGAACCCGGGAGAAGACGCCTCGGACCGGTTCAAGGCCGTCACCCACGCCTATGAAGTCCTCTCCGATCCGCAGAAGCGCCGGGTGTATGACACCACCGGCAACGAGAACGGCACCGACAACGGCTTCGGCGGCGGCAGCTACTCCGGCCAGGGCTTCGCCTTCCAAGACATCTTCGAGACCTTCTTCGGGGCCGGCGGCGGCCAGGGCGGCCCGGCCTCCCGGGTCCGCCGCGGCCAGGATGCGCTGATCAGCGTGCGGATTGACCTCCGCGACGCGGTGTTCGGCGTCAACAAGAAGCTCGAGGTCGACACCGCCGTCGTCTGCCCGACGTGCGAGGGCTCCTGCTGCCGCGAGGGCACCCATCCGGTGCGCTGCGACATCTGTGGCGGCAGTGGCCAGGTCCAGCGCGCTGTGCGCTCCATCCTGGGCCAGGTCATGACCTCGGCCCCCTGCGGATCCTGTGAGGGCTTCGGCACCGTCATCAAGGACCCCTGCAACGAATGCAATGGCCAGGGCCGGATCCGCAGCCGCCGCTCGCTGACCGTCAAGGTGCCGGCCGGCGTCGGCACGGGCACCCGCATCCAGTTGTCCGGCCAGGGCGAGGCGGGCCCCGCCGGCGGTCCGGCCGGGGACCTGTACGTGGAGATCCGGGTCAACAACGACGCCACGTACGTCCGCGACGGCGACGACCTGCACGCGAGCCTCAACATCCCCATGACGGCGGCCGCACTCGGCACCGAAATTAGCCTCGACACCTTCGACGGGCAGCAGGAAATCGACGTCCGGGCCGGCACCCAGTCGGGCGAGATCATCACCTTGCGCGGCCTTGGAGTCACCCATCTGCGCGGCCACGGGCGCGGAGACCTGAAAGTGCACCTGCAGGTCGAAACGCCGGGCAAGCTCGATGCCGCCCAGGAAGACCTGCTCCGCCAACTGGCCAAGCTGCGCGGCGAACACTTCACCGCCGGAAAGCTCGCGGCCAGCGGCGGCGTCTTCGCCAAGCTCCGGGACCGGCTCGGTAACCTGTAGCGGTGAGTAACCCGGTCTTCTTCACCGCCCCCGGCACCCTGGACCTGCAGGTCCCCGGCTCCGCCTTCGTCCTGGCGGGAGCTGAGGCCCGCCACGCCGTCACCGTCAAGCGGATCGCCGTCGGCGAGACCGTGGACATCGCCGACGGCGCGGGCAAACGGCTGACCGGCACGGTGACTGCCGCCCTGCCCGGTGAGCTGACCGTCGAGTGCCTCGACCTTGCCGATGAGCCGCGGCCCGGGACCAGGCTGGTCCTGGTCCAGGCCCTCGCCAAAGGCGACCGCGACGAACTCGCGGCGGAAACAGCCACCGAACTGGGCATCGACGCCGTCATTCCCTGGCAGGCGGAGCGGTCCATTGTGCGGTGGAAGGCTGAACGGGCCGCGAAAGCGCACGCCAAATGGCAGTCCGTGGTGACTGCAGCTGCCAAGCAGGCGCGCCGCGCGTGGATTCCGGAGGTCCGGGCGGCGGTCGACGGCGCCGGGCTGCAGGCGGCCGTGGCGGCCGCAGACCTCGCGGTTATTCTCCACGAAGATGCCGTCCGCCCGCTGCGGCAAGTACTGGAATCATGGCTGGAGACCGCGCTGCCAGGCGACGCCGGGTCCCGTGAAGTGCTGCTGATCGTGGGTCCTGAAGGCGGCATCAGCCCACGGGAGGTGACCAGGTTGTGCGACGCAGGGGCGGTCACGGCCCTGTTGGGGCACCATGTGCTGCGCTCGTCCACGGCCGGGCCGGCCGCCACCGTGCTGGCCAGCGACATCCTCGGCCGCTGGTGACCGGCAACCGGCGCCGTGGCTTCCTGACGTGAAGGCTGGTTGCCGCGTCGGACTCTTTGATGCGCCAGGCTATTTGACCGCAAAACTATTTAATCGCCAAACTATTTACCGAACTATTTACCAAACTATTTGACAGTGAAGCCGCGGGTGTCCTGGAACACTTCCTTGGAGCTGTCGGACGGGTCCACCTGGGACACGCGGACTTCGTAGTTGCCCGGGCCGAGGTTCACGGACAGCGTGAACAACCCGGACTGGGTGGCGTCGGCCGAGGCCGTGGCGTTGCCGTTGAGATAGGCCGTCTTGGCGTTGTCGCCGTCGCCGTCCACTTTGAGGATCGCCCAGCGGAGCTTCCCGCCCTGGACGGTGCTGCGGCCGCTGACCTTGACCGAACCGTCGGCCACGGACGTGCCTTCCTGCGGATCAATGATCCACACAGGTGCCACCATCCCGGCGCTGCGGGAGGTCGGCTCGCCCAGCCGGACGTGGTTGAAGGCCACGTAGTCCGTGTGGCCGTCAACCAGGACAACCACCTGGGCCTGCTGTCCGGCATCGATGAGGCCTGCGCTGGCCGCGGCGGCCGTCGCCGTGTAGACGAGCTGCTGGATGGCGCGTTCAGCCATGGCCGCGTCAACGTTGCTGTTGAAGGCATCCGCGGAGACATCCACCGTGATGACATTCTTGCCCGAAATCGACGTCGCCAGCTTCTTCGGGTTCTGCCAGGGCGTGAAGAAATCCGGGTCCAGCGGCGTCTGGGACATCATCACGCGAAGGGCGCGGGTGACAGGGTTGTCCTGATCCGGGACGTCACGGAACTCGCGGTAGAGAAAAGTGTTGTCATTGCTCCGGCCGATCCAGTACACCGGAGCTTTGTTCGACGTTTGGGCTGTTTCGAGCGGAGCGCTGGTGGTGGGGACACCCGACGCCGGGACCGGTATGATCTCCGACGGGCTGCTGGAGTTCGTGATGCCGCTCTGCGGTGTCGCCACGCAGCCGGACAGGAGCAGGGCAGCAGGCAGCGCCAGCGCTAGCGCGGCGCGGTGAACGCGTCCCACCGTTGACTGCTGAACTTCACGCTTCCTGATGCCGCTGTCCCTTCTTGCGTCCCGCGTTCCGCGGCGATGATCTGTTTGTAGCCGTCCTGGACCGCCGGTGGCCGCATCCTTCACCTGCCGGAGAGCGGCCCGGCGATCCTGGGACGGCCGGATTCCAGCATGGCACACGGGCGCGGCGCGACAGCCGGGTTTCGGGCCCCGCGCGGGAACTGCAACGGGAACGATATGAGGCCGATACAAAGTTGATACCTAATTTCGCGCAGGGCAGCGGTTCCTTGGCCCGGAGCGCATTACCGGTACAGCTCTATCCTGCGATGAGCTCCTGGACTGGCCCCTCGTGCAGGGCCAGGTAGACCTCGTCGCGGATTTGATTCGCCTCTGGATCTGTCATGGTCCGAGCGAGCGGACGCAGCACCAGACGTATCAGTGCATTGGCCTGACCGGCGCAGATGCGAAGTCGTTGCTGCGCTGTTACGGGGAGGTCTCCGTAGGAAGTTAGCGCCAAGAGGTCGACACTTTCCACGTCGTCGGCCTTCGGGCCTAATGCTGTGCGCACCCGGTCGCCGAGCACTTCGGTATCCATGTCCGCGGGAACCACAATGGAGATGTCTCTGCGGATGGAGGGCAGGTGAGAGACCGGTTTCCACCTGGACAGGTCCAACATCTGCTTTTCGATTCGCTCACCCGCAGATCGCAGCAACCGGATGTCGGGGATGCCCTTGCGGAGCATTAGGGCCCGGTCCAAACCCATCCCCAGAGCCAGTCCAGACCACCTGGTGGGATCCAGGCCAGCTCCGGAGAAGAGATGAGGCGCCATGAGCCCGCATTCTGCTAGTTCGAGCCACTCGCCGTCCATGAGGACATCGACCTGCAGGCCTTCTCTGGTGTAGGGGTGGACGGCTGGGACTGCCCGCCATCGTGCCCCCGGAAGCACCGCCTGCACCAGCGATCCGATCATCTCCTGCAGGTTGCCGGCGTCGAGTTGTCCGCGCGAGCTGACGCGCCACAGGTCGACCTGGTGGGGAGTGCCCACGTGGGTGCGGTCGATGCTGTCGCGTCGATACACCAGACCGGGCACGGCCCAGAGCTCGTCAATAGAGGCTTCGTCGTCCAGTGTCCGCAGCTGCGACGGGATGGATGCGGACGTGTGGCTGCGGAGCATAACCGTAGGGCTGAGGTAGCGGGAGTATCTTTGATCCCGCGTTACGTCGGACGCGCTGAACCCCAAGCGATCGTAATTGTCGGCCACACTCACCAGGGGGCTGTGGCGGATGATTCGATGTGGCACTCCCCATTCACGGCACAGAGCGTCGATGATGCCCTGCAACAGCGTCTGCATCGCATGGGGCGGGCCGTCCGGATCTGAAAGGTCGCGGATGGTCAAGGCGTCGTGGAGCTCGGAGGGGCGGAGATAAGGCAGCATGGCAGGTCCTTGTGTTCGGATTCGAGTAGTGGGTTCTTCCCCCCGACTCAATCCGGCGCCAGGACCTAGGCGCGCGCCTCAGAGCCCTCGCGACCGGAGACCGGTCGGGGGCAGCTAAATCGTCGCGTAGAGAGCATGCGACGACTATACCCCCAGGGCGCTGGAGGAAGTCTGTGTCCTGTTCACGGGGCGCCGCCGCTCCGTGCCCGTCGGAGGTTTCGACGTACTCCGGTGTAGGAACCGTGGGCGAGGTCCAGCCCGAGGGCATCATCTGGGCTGAACCAGCGTATTTCGGAGTGCTCGTCCGTGGCCAGGTTCGATGTGGCCGCCGGGAAAGTCCCACATTTCCGGGTACCATTTCGCTGATTGGACCCGGCGGCACATCACTACGCCTCGGGGCCCTACGAGTACGCCGACGGCAATGCGGTGGGTCATTGCATCAAGTCGAACACGGCCACATTCAGCGCACAAATCCCAAATCACAAGCGAATGAATGTACCGCTGCGAAATCATCCCCAGTGAACTCGCGCAACAGGAGACGCTCGGTCTGCAGTTCCATGTCTCCATCCTGCCGTAACCGGCGCATCGGCTTCCGGGCCACCCGACCAATTCCGGTAATGGCATTGAATTCACAGGGGGACCAGCCCGTGGGTCAAAACCTGAGGATGTTCAATTCCCCGGCCGGCCCGAATCCCGTGGACAGCCACCCGCGAGGACCCTCCGAAGCGTTCGCTAGTTCCCTATTGGAGGGCGGCGGTCAGGCGGGCCAGGTTGTCGAATACCTTTTGGGCTACGGGCCGCCGGTTCCAGTCCTCGAGCTGCAGCTCACGGCTTTCCACGCGGTACCCGTCTTCGATCCCGCGAATTTCGTCCACAAAAGCGCGCCCGTGCACAAGTACGGATACCTCCATGTTGAGGCTGAAGGAACGGACATCCATGTTGCTGGACCCAATCACCGCAACCTCCTCATCGATGGTGAAGTGCTTCGAGTGCAGCACCTTGGGCGCCCGGTAAAGGTAGATCCTGACGCCGGCGCGGAGCAGTGCCTCGTAGTAGGAACGCTGCGCGTGGTAGACCATGCTCTGGTCTCCCACCTCGGAAACAAAGAGTTCGACGCTTAGCCCCCGGGCCGCTGCCGTGACAATAGCCATCAGGATGGATTCGTCCGGGACAAAGTATGGACTGGTGATGCTGACGCGCCGCTCAGCTTTGTGGATGAGCGTCGCGTAGAGCTTCAAATTGTTGTCGTTGTCGAAGCTGGGACCGCTGGGCAGCACCTGTGCGTCAATGAGCGCAGAATTATGGCTGGCGCCCACGGGGGTTGTATCCAGTGGCAGTATCACATCCGTTTCGCTGTACCAGTCCGTCGCGAAGACCGCATCCAGCTCCCGGACCACAGGTCCCTCGACGCGCATCATCAGCTCGTGCCACTGGAGCCCGCGCTTCAGGTTGGCCTTCGTGTCGTAGCTCGCGTCGATGACGTTCTGGGAACCGGTGAATCCCACGCGGCCGTCGACGACGAAGATCTTCCGGTGATTGCGCAGGTCCGGCCTCTGCCATTCGCCACGCCACGGCCGCACCGGCAGCATGGGGCGATATTCCGCCCCTATCTCCTGGAGGAAGTCCAGGGTTTCTTTCCGGCCGGGGAACTTCAGGCCAGCCAGGTGATCGGACAAAACCCGGACGTCGACGCCGCGACGTCTTGCCCGGGCCAACGCATCAAAATACGGCGCCGTGGTTGCGTCCAGCACCAGGATGTAAAACTCCACGTGCACATAGCTGGTGGCCGAATCAATCTCGGCGATCATGGCATCGAAAGTGCCGTTATAGTCGCCCAACAGGGTCGCGCTGTTGCCCGCGACCATGGGGAGCGCCCCAAGGTTGCTGTTCAACACCACCGCCGAACGCAGCCACTCCGGCCAGTCAAGGCCGCGGCTAACCAGTGGGCTGCCTTCAGTCCGCGCCAGGACAAGATCGTTGACTTCGCGCTGTTTGTCCCGGCGCGCCTTGGGCAGTTTGGAGTAACCGACAAAGAAATAGGCGATGGCACCAAGGATAGGTATGAAAATTATGGCGAGCACCCAGGCAATGGCAGAGGACGGGCGGCGATTCATCGACACGAGGACAGCTGCGACGGTCACGAGGAGTATGTGGGCCGCCAGCAGGAGCAAGGCGTAGGTTTCAATGTCCTGGAAGAATCCGCGCACTGTTGCCTCAACGTTCTTCGATGCCGCGAACACCGTCAGACGAGAACACGGTTCTTGAGTCTTAGCCCTGCCAGTGCAAGGTATGACTATTGTTGGCGTGACGCCCGGCATGGGCCTCACCCGCGGCGGATGAAATCCCTATGAGGCGACCAAGGGTTTGTCGACGAGAATGGCGGCCTGCGGGTGTGTCTCCATGGACCTCGCTGAGCGCACCAGCTGGGCGCGCATCACAAATCCTTGCTCGGTGAACCGGAGCGCCACGTCGTCGGGGGCGTGAAGTTCTGCACGGAGTTGGACGTCGTGTCCGTAGGCCCGGTCAAGAGTGCGGTGACCGCTGCCGGCGTGGAAGGCGATCAGCGCTGAGCCGCCCGGGCGCAGCGTTCTCCAGAACTCGCGTGCAATCGCCGGCAGGGCTGACGGGGGAGAGTGGATGACCGAATACCAGGCCAGGATGCCGTCTGCAGCGGCGTCTGCCACCGGCAGGTCGGTCAGCTCTCCGACTTCGAACAACAGCTCGGGGTGCAGCCGTTGGGCGATCCGGACCATTTCGGGCGACAGGTCGATACCGCTGACGTTCAGTCCGGCGCGGCTCAGGTAGCTGGTCATTCGCCCTGCACCGCATCCGACGTCGATCAGCTGCCGCTCCGGGGTGGCGCGCATGTGGCCGGCGAAGTGGTCAACCATGGCCATGTCCAGAGCGGCCTCGAAGCTGGTATCCGGGATCACCGTCGAATAGGCCTCGGCGACTGTGTCGTACGCGGATCTGACGTCCATCAGGTTCTCGTTTGCCATCGGTCGAGCCTAGCGGCCGTGGCCGCCGAACCCCAGTCGCCCGGATGCGCCCGGCATCCGCGATCCAGGTCCCCGGCGTCCCCGGGCTCCCCAGGCCGTGCCGGATTCTTACGTCATGCAACGGGTGCGTGACGCGCCGTGTCGCTGCGCGACTGTGCGTTGCAGCCGGGCTTGGGAACCCCGGTCAGCGGTGGTTGATTGGGGGTTCCAGCGTCGAAAGGACCCGCCATGACGGAACACTCTGACCTCAGCCCAAAGACACTCCGCCACATACTCGGACACTTCGCCACCGGCCTGACGGTGGTCACGGCGGCAACGAAGCACGGGCCGGCCGGGTTTACATGCCAATCCTTCTCCTCCTTGTCCCTGGACCCGGCCCTCATCACTTTCAGCCCGGCGCGCACGTCCAGCACCTGGCCGCTGCTGCGTGCGGCGGGCCGGTTTACCGTGAACATCCTGCCAGCTGAACATCAGCATCTCGCCGGGCAGTTCGCGCGGTCAGGAACGGACAAGTTCGCTGGCGTTGACCACTGGGCCTCACCCCTGGGCAACCCGGTCCTGGACCAGGCACTGGCCTGGGTGGATTGCGAACTGCACCAGGAGTACGACGGCGGCGACCACACGATCGTCGTCGGCGCCGTCCGCGCCCTGGGCGCCCGTCCCGACGCTGAGCCCCTGCTGTTCTACAAGGGAGACTACGTGGGCGTCCGGTCCCGAACCGGCGCGCTGGAGAGCGTGGCATGACCATGCTGCACTCACTGTCCCGTCTGTGGGCGGGCTGGACCTGGGCGGCGGCACCGCCGGTTCGGCCGGGCCGCGGAGACGATTCGGAGCCGGAGAACGCGCAAAAGTCGTTCCCGGCAGCCGGCGCCCACTGGCTGGATGGGTGGGTCATCTTCGGAAACACGCACCGGTAACGCCCGACGCCGGATCCCCGTACGGCGTCGGGCGCGCCGTGCTGGCGTAAGATGGAAGGACCCGTTGACCCCGGCCCCGCGCGGTGCGAACCGCCGTCGGTACGGATCACGGTGACCGACCATATTCATACTGGAGGGGACCAGAGGCCCGCGGGCCAACACCATGACTGAAGCAGCGAACGGCAAGGCCCGGTTCAGCGCCCGAGAACGCACCGCAG
>JBKPBZ010000073.1:0-6591 GCA_046727115.1 Actinomycetota bacterium
GCCGCCACGGGAATGGCCCCGCTGCGGCGGGAAGTTTTACCCACGGAGCTGGGTCCCTGCACGGTACGGGTCCAGCAGGGTACCGGTGGCCGGCGACCGGCAGGCACAGCGAATGTCTACCTTCATGGCGCCGCGGGATCCTGGACTACCTTCCGGGCACTGCTTCCCGCGGCCTCGTCCCACGATCGGGTGCTGATTGACCTTCCGGGCTGGGGTGAATCCACCACTGGTGCCCGGCTGGAGGATTTCAGCATCGATGCGATGGCACGGGCTGTCACCGAGGTACTGGACTCGCTCGGCTACCGGCAGTGGAACCTGGTGGGCCACTCCATGGGAGGCTTCCTGGCATTGCACCTTGCCGCGGTGCAGCCCGAGCGGACCGCCAGCGTGGCCGTCATTTCAGCTACCACATTCGGCGTGTCCCGGGCGGCCCGGAGGCCACTGCGCAACTTGTTCACGTTCCCGGCGTTTGTTGGCATGCTGCTGGCCATGCGCTCCATGGCAGTCTTGGGGCCGGCAGGGTCGGCCCTGGTCCGTGCAATCGGGGCCACTCCTGTGATGCGACCGCTGATGTCGCCGTTCTTCGCAGAACCCGCAGCCATCCCCGCCGGGGTGCTCCTCGGGCTAGGCGACGACGCCCGGCCGGCCAGCTTCTCCGCGGCAGCCCGGGCCGCGGCGCACTACGATTTTGGCCAGTGGCTGGACATCCGGTGCCCCGTCCTGGCAACCCGCGGGGACCGCGATGTGTTCACACCTTGGTCCGATCTGGTCCGACTGGCCAGCATCATTCCGCACGTCCAGACGGTGACCATCCCGCGTTGCGGGCACTTCGCGAACATCGAGCGGCCGGAGCAGGTCCAACGGTTGCTCGAAAACCTGCGGTCTCCCTGACGTGTCCGACAGCGGCTGGCCACCTGGCTGACGCCGCGAATATCCAGTTGGATCGATCATTGACCGGCGATACTTACCGATATATCGTTAATTATCGCCGATTGATCGGCGACCATCAGCGAAATTCAACTGACATGGAAGGGCGATGCCGCTATGAAAGGCATTCACGACGACAAATTCACGGATGGCGGCCCCGTGCTGGGACGCTTCGGGCGTGGCAGGAGCCGACGCGGACCCCACGGACACGGCGGATTCGGGCCGGGCCGCGGGTTTGGGCCAGGATTCGGTCCAGGTTTCGGTCCAGGTTTCGGACCAGGGTTCGGTCCCGGGGGCTCGCGCCGGGCCAACAGGGGCGATGTTCGTTCGGCGATTCTCTCCCTCCTGGCCGAATCACCGTCCAACGGCTACGGCCTGATCAAGACAATTGCCGACAAGACGGCCGGAGCCTGGCGACCGAGCCCGGGGTCCGTTTACCCGACGCTCCAGCAGCTCGTTGACGAAGAGCTGATCGCGCCCGTGGGTGACGGCCGGCGCACCGAGTTCACACTCACCGACGCGGGCAAGGCTTATGTGGCCGATCACGCCGAGGAGCTAGGGAACGCGTGGAACACCGATCCCCAGGGATCCGGGCCGGCGTTTCACCAGAGCGTGGGAAAGCTCATGGGCGTCATCCACCAATTCCGCTTCTCGGCAACCGAGGAACAACGCAATGCCGCGATGGAAGTAATTGATGACACCCGCCGCGCGCTCTACCGCATCCTCGCCGACTAACACCGCTGTTTCTCGGATGTGGGCCGGCTGGACTCTAAGCGGTCGGGCTCTACGATGCCTGCCTGATCCCATCTGTGATTGGTCCGGACCTATGGAACGGGTGTGTGGACGCTGGACGGATCATTGGGTTGCCTTGCATCAGGGGCTCCTGGAAAGTGCGCTGACAGGATGGCGCTACCAGGGTCCGGGGCAACACACTTATTTTTTCTGGCATTGAATCAGGAAGGTAGGCCTCAAAGGACCGAGCCATGGAACTCGCCAGCCGCGGCAGAATGGACAACGCCACCCGGTTCCAGTTCAGGCGGCATAATGTGGAGGAACAATGGCTGACGGCACAGGCTCGGGCGCAGGTTCAATGGCGGAGGGACTCGATGCCGGCCTGTGCAAGGGATTCGTTGAGTCGTTGGCGATCTCCGGAGCCGCGATTTCTGTATTTTCCGGCCTGTCACCGGCCACCATGGTGTGCGCCAGCGACGCGGTAGCGGCCAGGATCGATGAGCTGCAGTTCGATCTGGGGGAAGGACCGCGCTGGGAGGCCCTGCAAACCCGCAGACCCGTGCTTCTGCCGGATGTGCGCAGGGGACCTCATGCCGCGTGGCCGGTCTTTGCTGAATTCTTATTGGAGCTGGAGGTTTCTGCCCTTTTCGTTTTCCCGCTCGTGCTCGGTGCCCTGGACATCGGCGTAGCGGAGCTTTACAGGTCCGAATCCGGCCCACTCGCCAGCCGCGGCAGCATGGCGCTGCAACTCGCCGACGAGGCGATCTGGCTGTTGCTGCGCCAGCTCCTGGACCTAAATCCTGGAGACGGCATGGACGCCCCGGCGGATAACTCCCCCCTGTCCCGGCGCGAGATCCACCAAGCCACAGGGATGGTTCTAGCACAGGCCGGGACCTCGGCGCGCGACGCCCTGCTGCTGATGCGGGCGTACGCATTATCTAGCCCGCCGCGGACCTCCCGCCCACGAACAATGCAGGCCGGTCCGGGCGCTGACCCCTGCCAATAGTCCCTCCCGGAAATGACCCCCGGAACTCTATAGTTAGAGCCACACCCCGCGGCGGGAAAAGAGCGATGATGCGCGGAATAGGCAGGCGCCAATCTGGCGGGCGCGGAATAGGTCTAATCGGGACCATATATCTGGCCATCGGCGTAGTGGTCGCCGCCACCCACGGTTATTTTGTGGCATGGAACATTCCCGGGAACATTCTGGAAGGCCTGGCGGCAATTGTCCTCTGGCCCCTGGTGGCCATCTTCGGGGTGAATCTGCATACCTTGATCGCCTGATCTTGGTAGTTGCCCCGGGGACGCTCTTTGGTCCGGGCCAGCGCAATTGTCGATGAACCATCGCCCCCACTTTCGGCACTTCTGTCCCTACAATTAACTGTGGCCTCCATGGCATTCACGTCGCGGGGGCGACCAAATAAGGAGGATCATCATGGGCCTGGGTGACAAGATCCACAATGCCGCCGAGAAACTCCACGGCAAAGGCAAAGAGTCAGCCGGCAAAGCCACCGGAGACGACAAGCTGAAGGCCGAAGGCAAGAGCCATCAAGTCAAAGCAGACCTGAAGCAGGCCGGCGAAAAGGTCAAGGACGCCTTCAAGAAACACTGAAATACAGGCCGCCGGAGGGCGGAGGTGCGGTCCGGATCGCGCCTCCGCCCCGGCCTTTTGCCCACACAAACCCAGAAATTTTCCTAGCGACGCAGGTCGAGCGCCTCCAGGAGTCGCCTGACCGAGCCGCCGAGGTTCCATTCTGTGGCGAGACGCTCAAGCTCGGCCCGCGAACCGCCGAGGACCGGGTGCAGTTGCGCGCCCGCCTCCGCGAGCGTCGGCAGCTCCAGGTCCCGCACGATCTTCACGACGGCGGGCGCGACCGTGAGGTAGTCCGCCGCCGCGGCGAGTTTCGACCGCACGGAGGCGGACAGCCCGCTTCCTGCGTCCGCGGCAGCCGCGAGCAGCCCCTCGAGCGTGCCGTACTCTCCGAGCAGTGACGCGGCGGTCTTCTCGCCGATGCCGGCGACGCCCGGCAGCCCGTCAGAGCTGTCACCGCGAAGGGTCGCGTAGTCGGCGTACTGCCCGGGCAGCACCCGGTACTTGCCGACGACGACGACGTCGGTCAGAACTTCAAGGTTCCGCATCCCGCGCGCGGTGTAGATCACCCGCACCTGGCGAGCGTCGTCGACCACCTGGAAGAGGTCGCGGTCGCCCGTCACGACGTCGACCGGAAGCTCGGCGTGGCTGGCGTAGGTGCCGATCACGTCGTCGGCCTCGTGTTCGGCAGCGCCGACGACGGCGATGCCGGCGATCTCGAGCACCCGGCGGATCATCGGAATCTGCGCCTCGAGCGCGTCCGGGACCACCTCGACGTCGGCTGCGCCGGCCACGATCTCGGCGACTCGATGCGACTTGTAGCTCGGGATGAGGTCCACGCGCCACTGCGGACGCCAATCGTCGTCCCAGCAGGCAATGAGATGCGTCGCGCCGTAGTCGGTGCTGAGCCGCGCGATCATGTCGAGCAGCCCGCGCACGGCGTTCACCGGGGTGCCGTCGTCGCGGCGGATCGTGTCGGGCACGCCGTAGAACGCGCGAAAGTACAATGACGCGGTGTCGAGCAACATCAGGCGGTCGGTCATGACTGATCCTGACACGGATGCGCCCGCGGATCAGGAGCGGAGCCGCAGGCCGCGAAGCTTTTTTCCTACCTTGCCGGCTTTTTTCTCCGTCTTCCGGGCTACGCGTTTTTCCATCTTCAGCAAACTCTCGAAGCCGAGGTCGGTATCGGCGGACCGGTCCGGGGTGGCCGCCAGTCTCCGCAGCAGGTCGGTCGCCATGACGCTGTCCTGATGGTCGCCGAGGACAGTCTGGAGCCGTCCAGCGGCCTTGGTGAGCTTGGCGGCGCGTTTGCCGTGGATCTCCATGACCGATTCACCCGCGTGCCGCAGCCGTTTGGAGTCTTTTCGGACCTCGTGCAGGGCCGTGTCGCGGTCGGTCCGGCCGGCGGAGCGTTTGACGGCCTTCCGGGAGCGTTCCACCCGTTGTGCTGCCTTGTTCACCAGCTTGGCCGTCACTTTGCGGGCGGGGCGGAAGGCGCGAGGCTTGGCAGGCGGGTGGTCCCGGAAGTCCTCCAGGGAGCCAAGGAGACGGAAATAGCGGTCGGTCCCGAGGGTCTCCAGGACGTTTCTGTAACCTGCGTCGTGGGCTGCGACCAGCTCCAGTTCGATCATCTGGTTCAAAGAGCCGGACCGCTGTTCTTCGGGGAGTTCCAGGACGTGCTGGCGAAGCCGCTCCAGCATGACTTCGGCGTCGCGAGCCGGACCCAGGATCTGGCCCAGCCACTTCAGTTCGGCCTGGAGTTCCTGGACCGCTGAGCGCTTGAAGAGCTTGCGATAGGTGGCCAGGGCGGAGCGCGCCCGGCGGGTCGCGGACCGCATCTTGTGGACGGAATCCGGTGTCCCCAGCCGCACGCCCGGATCATGGGCGATATAGTCCTCGATCCGTGCGTCCAGATAGGCCGTCACGACGTCGGCTGCCGGGCTTTTCTTCCGGAGTTTCTTCCGGGGTTTTCCGGTTCGGGGACTGAGTTCAGCCGGCCAGGCATCTCCAAAAGTACGGGCAAGTTTGGACGGATAGGCGGCGTGGGCCGCTCCCGTGGACGTCAGGGTTTCGGCGGCGGCGTCAAGGAACTCCCGGGGTCCGTGGACCAGTTCGAGCTCCCATTCACGCCATTCGAGGGCCGGCCCTGGCGGCTGCAGGGCCTCGGCGTGGACGTTGTCGTCGGCGAAGTCGGCCAGGTGCTCCCCGAGAGGCCCGTAGAGCCGGTAGGTGGCACGCCGCGTACTCAGCCGGGCGACGGGCACCAGTTCGTCGCCCCGGGTGAATACCTGCACATAAGCGGATAGTTCGTCCGGAACGGTCTCCGGCTGGCCCAGCGGCGCATGGATTTCCTCCCGCTCGTCGGTTCCGGCGGGAAGCTTGAGGTGCCACCCGGCGTCCGCTCCGCCCGTGCGCCGCCGCAGGGTCAGGCGCCGTGCGGCAAGGGCCAGAGACGGGGTGTCGAAGTACACAGCCTCAAGGTGATCCGTCACCGGCTCCGCGACGTCGTCCACACCCTCTATTTCCAGCAGGTCCGGAAGCGCTGACGAGGTCTCGGCCTCGAACTTTTGTTCCGTTTCAAGTTTTCCCGTGGTCTCCATGGCGGGCTCCCCCCTACTGGCACCGCTGGAACACGGACGTGACCTCCGGAGGGCGTGTCAGGCCGGCGCCTTGGCCAGTTCCGCCCAGCCCGATTCTAGGCCTGCGGGAACAGCACCACCAGACCTCCACGGCGCCCGGCCACCCTGGGCAGTCCCGTCCTGATAGGCGTCCGCGCCGCACGCTGTGCCGCTCCCGGGCATGCGTTCCAAGGCGCCGGAAGCCCCAAGACCGGACCGGCGAAGGAGCACCCGGGCGGAACCCTGGATCCGCCCGGGTGCCTCCAGCCGCGGCTTCGGCGAAGCCGTGCTGTTCGCCCTCAGCCTGAAACCGGCCAGGATCGTGCTGGCCCTGGGCGGCAGCGCCAGCACCGACGGCGGCATGGGCATGCTCACTGCCCTCGGGTACAGCTTCCGCGACGCCGACGGCCGCCAGCTCCACGGCAGCGGCGGGGGCTGGCACAGATCCACAGCATCCACCGGACTGCCCTCGCTGAGCTGGCCGACACCGAGCTGGTCGTCGCCAGCGACGTCCACAACCCGCTGCTCGGCGCCCAGGGCGCACCGGCCGTCTTCGGTCCCCAAAAGGGCGCCGGACCGGAAGAGATCGCGGCCCTCGACAAAGGCCTCGAATATTTCGTCGCCCAGCTGGCGGCGGCGGGATTCGCCGACGCGGCCCGGCTGGCTGGGCGTCCAGGCGCCGGGAGCGCCGGCGGAATCGGGTACGCCTGCCTGCTGCTC
>JBKPBZ010000074.1:0-4816 GCA_046727115.1 Actinomycetota bacterium
GACGTCGTGGGCGTCACCGCGCAGGACGGCGTCTACAACCTGATCAAGGGCCTCGGCAAGGGCGTCCTGAAGATCATGTCCAAGATGGGCATCTCCACCGTGGCCTCCTACACCGGCGCCCAGACCTTCGAAGCCCTCGGCCTCGGCCAGGACTTGGTGGACGAGTACTTCTCCGGCACGCATTCCCAGCTCGGCGGCGTCGGCCTCGAAGTCATTGCCGCCGAAGTCCTGGCCCGGCACCGGATGGCCTACCCGGAGAACGGCATCGAACTGCCGCACCAGCCCCTGCTCGGCGGCGGCGAATACCAGTGGCGCCGCGACGGCGAGCCCCACCTGTTCAACCCGGAGACCGTCTTCCGGCTCCAGCACGCCACCCGTGAACGCCGCTACGACATCTTCAAGGCCTACACCCGCGGCGTGGACGACCAGTCCGAGAACCTCATGACCCTGCGCGGGCTGCTGAAGTTCAAGGCCGGCTCGCGTCCCGCGGTGCCGCTTGAGGAAGTGGAACCGGTTTCCAGCATCGTCAAGCGGTTCTCCACCGGCGCCATGAGCTACGGCTCCATCTCCAAGGAAGCCCACGAGACCCTCGCGATCGCCATGAACCGGCTGGGCGGCAAGTCCAACACCGGCGAAGGCGGCGAGGACGTGGACCGCCTGCTCGATCCCACCCGCCGTTCCGCGGTCAAGCAGATCGCCTCCGGCCGCTTCGGCGTCACCAGCCTGTACCTGTCCAACGCGGACGACATCCAGATCAAGATGGCGCAGGGTGCCAAGCCCGGCGAAGGCGGCCAGCTGATGGCGCAGAAGGTCTACCCCTGGGTGGCCCGCACGCGGCACTCCACCCCCGGCGTCGGCCTCATTTCGCCGCCCCCGCACCACGACATCTACTCGATCGAGGACCTCGCGCAGCTGATTTACGACGCCAAGCGCGCCAACCCCTCAGCCCGGGTGCACGTCAAGCTCGTCTCCGAGGTCGGAATCGGCACCGTGGCAGCTGGCGTCACCAAGGCCAAGGCCGACGTCGTGCTGGTGTCCGGGCACGACGGCGGTACCGGCGCCTCGCCGCTGAACTCGCTCAAGCACGCCGGTGTCCCGTGGGAACTCGGCCTCGCCGAGACCCAGCAGACGCTCATGCTCAACGGGCTGCGCGACCGTGTGGTGGTGCAGGTCGATGGCCAGCTCAAGACCGGCCGCGACGTCGTCATTGCCGCACTGCTCGGCGGCGAGGAGTTTGGTTTCGCCACCGCTCCGCTGGTGGTCTCCGGCTGCATCATGATGCGCGTCTGTCACCTGGATACCTGCCCGGTGGGCGTCGCAACCCAGAACCCCGAGCTGCGCTCCCGGTTCAACGGCAAGCCCGAATTCGTAGTGAACTTCTTCGAATTCCTCGCCGAGGAAGTCCGCGAAATCCTCGCGGAACTGGGTTTCCGCAGCATCGAGGAGGCGATCGGCCATGCCGAGATGCTCGACTCCCGCGATGCGATCAACCACTGGAAGGCCGAAGGGCTGGACCTGGATCCGATCCTGCACGGCCTCGAGTTCGACAACGATGCGCCGCTGCGGAACCTCACCGGCCAGAACCACGAACTCGACAAGCACTTCGACCAGCGCCTGATCGCCATGGCAGCCGAAGCGCTCAGCGACCGCACGCCCGTGAAGATTTCCGTGAACGTCATCAACACGGACCGCTCCGTCGGCACCATGCTCGGCCACGTGGTCACGAAGACCTTCAGCACGGACGTCCTGGCCACGGACACCATCGACATCACGCTCAACGGCACCGCGGGCCAGTCCCTGGGCGCGTTCCTGCCGGCCGGCATCACGCTGCGCATGTTCGGCGACTCCAACGACTACGTCGGCAAGGGCCTGTCCGGCGGCCGCATCATCGTCCGGCCGGACCGCACCAACGTGTTCCCGGCCGAGCGGAACGTGATCGCCGGCAACGTGATCGGCTATGGCGCCACGAGCGGTGAAATGTTCCTGCGCGGCCAGGTGGGCGAACGCTTCCTGGTCCGCAACTCCGGCGCCACAGCGGTGGCCGAAGGCATCGGCGACCACGGCTGCGAGTACATGACCGGCGGCCAGACGCTCATCATCGGCCGCACCGGCCGCAACTTCGGTGCCGGCATGTCCGGTGGCACGGCCTATGTGCTGGACCTGCAGACCGAACGCGTCAACAAGCAGGCCCTCGAGTCCGGCGAGCTGCAGCTGCTCGAGCTCGACGCCGAGGACCGCGACATCGTCCACGGGCTGCTCGTCAAGCACCTCGAGGAAACCGAGTCGCTGCTCGCGGCCCGGCTCCTCGAGAACTTCGATGACACCGCAGCCCGCATAACCAAGGTGCTGCCGCGCGACTACGCGGCCGTCCTGCAAACCCGTCTCGACGCCATCGAAGAGGGCCTGGACCCCGACGGCGAAGAAGTTTGGTCTCGAATCCTGGAGGTGACCGGTGGCTGATCCACGCGGATTTCTGAAAGTACGTCAGCGCGAAACCCAGCCCCGTCGTCCCGTTCCGGTCCGCATCATGGACTGGAAAGAGGTCTACGAGGCCCAGGAAAAGGGTGTCCTGAAGAGCCAGGCCGGCCGCTGCATGGATTGCGGCATCCCGTTCTGCCACCAGGGCTGCCCGCTGGGCAACCTCATTCCGGAATGGAACGACCTCATCTGGCGCGACAAGGGCGAGGAAGCGATGGAGCGGCTGCACGCCACCAACAACTTCCCCGAGTTCACCGGCCGGCTGTGCCCGGCCCCCTGCGAGGCGTCCTGCGTGCTCGGCATCAACCAGCCTGCGGTGACCATCAAGCAGGTTGAGGTCTCCATCGTGGACCAGGCCTTCGAGAACGGCTGGGTCAACCCCCTGCCGCCGGCGCGACTGACCGGCAAGACGGTCGCCGTCGTCGGTTCCGGCCCCGCCGGGCTCGCCGTCGCCCAGCAGCTGACCCGGGTGGGCCACACTGTGGCTGTTTACGAGCGCGACGACAAGATCGGCGGGCTCCTGCGTTACGGGATCCCCGACTTCAAGATGGAAAAAGAGCAGGTGGACCGCCGGCTCGAGCAGATGAAGGCCGAGGGCACGCGGTTCCGCACCGGCGTGGCCGTCGGCACCGACGTGACGTGGGAGCAGCTGCGCCGCCGGTACGACGCCGTCGTGATCGCCACCGGCGCCACCGTCCCGCGTGACCTGCCGATCCCGGGCCGCCAGCTCGAGGGCGTCCACTTCGCCATGGACTACCTCGTGCCGGCCAACCGGGTGGTGGCGGGGGAGACCGTGGAGAACCAAATCAACGCCGCGGGCAAGCACGTCGTCATCCTCGGCGGCGGCGACACCGGCGCCGACTGCCTCGGCACCGCGCACCGGCACCAGGCCGCGTCCGTGACCACCCTCGCGATCGGCAAGCAGCCGCCCGTCGAGCGTGCCGGACACCAGCCGTGGCCGACGTTCCCCACCTTGTTCGAGGTCGCCAGCGCGCACGAGGAAGGTGGCGAACGCACCTATCTCGCCTCCACCGTGGAGTTCGTCGGCGAAAACGGCAAAGTCACCGGCGTCAAGGTGGCGGAGACGGAATTCGTCGACGGCAAGCGCCTCCCGAAGGCCGGCACCGAGCGGATCATCCCCGCGGACCTCGTGCTGCTGTCCCTAGGCTTCACCGGCCCCGAGCCGGCCGGGATCACCGCTCAGGTCCAGGCCGACTTCGACGGCCGCGGCAACGTGGCGCGGGACGGCTACTACATGACCAACACTGAGGGCATCTTCGTCGCCGGTGACGCCGGCCGCGGCCAGTCGCTGATCGTCTGGGCCATCGCCGAGGGGCGCGCCTGCGCAGCCGCGGTGGACAAGTTCCTGATGGGCAGCACCATCCTGCCGGCACCCGTGGCGCCGACCGACCGTGCGATGGCTGTTCTGTAATTCAACAGTCCGAGTTCAACAGCTCGAGCCCAGCAGGCCGCCCGGGATTCATTTTCACTTCAACTTAATCCATGCAACAGACCACTAGGGTAGGTATATGAGACGCGCTAAAATCGTGGCCACGTTCGGACCGGCAATCGCAAGCTTTGACAACACGCTTGCGGTGCTGGAAGCCGGCGTCGACGTGGCCCGCATGAACATGAGCCATGGCGATTACTCCGTGCACGACACCACTTACGAGAACGTCCGCAAGGCAGCGGGACAGCTCGGCAAGGCCGTTGCCATCATGGCCGACCTGCAGGGGCCGAAGATCCGCCTGGGCCGCTTCGTCGACGGGCCGCACCTTCTGGAGGTCGGTGACACGTTCACGATCACCACCGAGGACGTTCCCGGCACCAAGGACATCTGCTCCACGACGCTAAAGTCCCTCACCGAGGACGTCAACCCCGGCGATGCCCTGCTGATCGACGACGGCAAGGTCGCCCTCCGCGCGATCGACGTCGACGCCGTCAAGGTGGTCGCCCAAGTGATCGTCGGCGGTTGGGTCTCGAACAACAAGGGCATCAACCTGCCCGGCGTGGCCGTCAACGTGCCGGCGCTGAGCGAAAAGGACGAGGACGATCTGCGCTGGGCCATGCGCCGCGGCGTGGACATGGTTGCCCTGTCCTTCGTCCGCGACGCCTCGGACATTGTCCGCGTCCACGAGATCATGGACGAAGAAGGCCGCCGCGTGCCGGTGATCGCCAAGATCGAGAAGCCGCAGGCCGTTGAGCAGCTGCACGAGATCATCGACGCCTTCGATGCCATCATGGTGGCCCGTGGCGACCTCGGTGTGGAACTTCCCCTCGAGGAAGTGCCGATCGTCCAGAAGCGCGCCATCGAACTGGCACGCCGCTGGGCCAAGCC
>JBKPBZ010000075.1:0-6216 GCA_046727115.1 Actinomycetota bacterium
GTCCGGCATTACCTTCCGGGGCATCCATGCAGCTTGAGCAGGCGGCGCCGCGACGCGTCGCCCGGGCTGATGCCATCCTAATCCGGGCTTTGCCGGAGGGTCTATACATAAAACCTATGAAGTAATAGCATTTGGCCCAGCAGCCCTGTGTGGACTGGATCACATTCCGCTGCGTGGCTCTCTCGTGGACGATCCGGCAACGGAGTAAGGCGCACCCCATGACCGAAACACTGGCCGCCGGCACCTCGACCGGAACCGAGGAGATTCCGGCGATCCGCCTCCGCAAGCTCACCAAGGTCTTTGGGGATACCGTCGCGGTAGATGGCGTGGACCTGGACATCCGCCACGGGGAATTCTTCTCCATGCTTGGCCCGTCCGGCTCCGGCAAGACCACGGTCCTGCGGCTGATCGCCGGCTTCGAACTGCCGACGTCCGGAAGCATCGAACTCGAGGGCAAGGATGTCACGGCGATGGCGCCCTTCCAGCGGGACGTCAACACCGTCTTTCAGGACTACGCCCTGTTCCCGCACATGTCCCTCGTGGACAACGTCGCCTACGGGCTCCGGGTGCGCGGCATGCCGGGGAACCAGCGGCGGGAGCGGGCCAGGGAAGCCCTGGACCGCGTCCAGCTCGGGAAATTCCTCGGCCGCAAACCTGCCCAGCTCTCCGGCGGCCAGCGGCAGCGGGTCGCCCTGGCCCGGGCGCTGGTGGTCGAGCCGAAGGTCCTCCTGCTGGACGAGCCGCTCGGTGCCCTGGACCTCAAGCTCCGGCAGCAGATGCAGGTCGAACTCAAGGAATTGCAGCGCTCGCTGGGCATCACCTTCATCTTCGTCACCCATGACCAGGAGGAGGCCCTGACCATGAGCGACAGGATCGGTGTCTTCAACAACGGCAGCATCGAACAGATCGGTACGGCGCACGAAATCTACGAGCGCCCCGGCGGCATCTTCGTGGCCAACTTCGTCGGCACCTCGAACATTTTCGACGCCGCCCAGGCCCAAGCGGTCTATGGCCGGCCAGATCCCCTGTGCATCCGTCCGGAGCGGCTGCGCGTCGCCTGGACCGGGGAACCCGAGCGCCGTTCCGGCACCACCTCCCGGCCCGGGACGGTGACGTCGTTCGTCTATGTCGGGCACGCCACCCAGGTGCGGGTGCAGCTCGACGGCGGGCCCGACGTCGTCGCGCTGGTTCCGGAAAAGCTGCCTGGCGGCGACGCGGAACTGATGAACCAGCCCGTCACGGTCAGCTGGGACGACGACGCCGTCGTTTGGCTTCCGGTCCGCGGCACCTGACGCCGGGCCGGCCGGACTTCCGGTCCGTGGCGCAGCGTTCCCAGTCCAGAGATTTTCTCCACATCGAAAGGTAAGGATCATGGCACCAAGAACTAAGGCCTCCCTCGTTGTCGGGGTGGTTGCGGCGGCAGCCCTCGCGCTGTCAGCCTGCGGAACCAGCGGCGGATCGGGTACTGCGCCGTCGGCGCAGCCGGTCAAGACCGAGATCGGCACCGGTGAAGGCCAGCTGTCCATCCTCGGCTGGCCCGGCTATGTCGAGGACGGCAGCAACGACCCGGCGGCCGACTGGGTGCATCCGTTCGAACAAGAGACCGGGTGCAAGGTCAGCTTCAAGCCGTTCGGCACTTCGGACGAGGCCGTAACGCTCATGCGCACCGGACAGTACGACGTCGTCTCGGCCTCCGGGGATGCGTCGCTGCGCCTGGTCGCCGGCCACGATGTGCAACCGGTCAACATGAGCCTCCTGAAGAACTATCCGGACATCTATCCGTTCCTGAAAGACAAAGCCTGGAACACCGTCAACGGCGTCAACTACGGGATGCCCCACGGCTGGGGCGCCAACCTGCTGATGTACTCCACGGACAAGGTCACCCCGGCGCCCGCCTCCTGGAGCGCGGTGTTTGACGACGCCGCCAAGCACACCGGCAAGGTCACGGCCTACGATTCGCCCATCTACATCGCCGATGCCGCGATGTACCTCATGGCCCATAAGCCGGAGCTGGGCATCAAGAACCCCTATGCCCTCGACAAGGACCAGCTGGCCGCCGCCGTCGACTTGCTCAAGCAGCAGCGCACGCACATCGGCGAGTACTGGAGCGACGTCGTCAAGGAGGTCCAGGCCTTTACGTCCGGGAACACAGTGGTTGGCACCACCTGGCAGGTGGGGGCCAACATCGCGACGGGCGAGGGCGCCAAGGTTGCAACCCTTGTCCCCGAAGAGGGTGCCACCGGCTGGTCGGACACCTGGATGATCGGCTCCAAGACCAAGAACCCGAACTGTGCCTACAAGTGGCTCGACTACATCGCCAGCCCCAAGGCGAACGCCCAGGTGGCGGAGTACTTTGGCGAATCCCCGGCCAACGCCAAATCCTGCGAGCTGACCAAGGATCCCAAGCACTGCGAGACGTACCACTCCGGTGATACGGCCTACGCCGAGAAGATCTGGTACTGGACCACCCCCGTGGCCGAGTGCCTCGATGGCCGCACGGACGTCAAGTGCACCGACTATTCGGAATGGACCAAAGCCTGGACGGAAATCAAGGGCTGATTCCGGTCCCGCAGCACCAAGACCGCACGAACAAGCCGGCCCCGGCGGCCGGCAGAGACTAAGGCGAGATGGCACAACAGATGCAACAGTTGCCGCCCGGCCCACCCCGTGATGCCGTAGCTGTACCCAGGGCGAAAACCAACGCCTTCTCGGCGTTGCTTCACCGGTCACCCCGGCTCAGGCTTGCCGCGCTGCTCACGGCCCCGGCGGGCTGGCTGGTGCTTGTGTACATCGCGGCCCTGGCGGCACTGCTGATCACCGCGTTCTGGACCGTGGACACCTTCACCGGCGAGGTGTCCACGGTCTGGACCACGGAGAACATCGTCACGGTCCTGACCGATCCGGTCTATCAGCGGATCACCCTGCGGACATTGTGGATCGCGGTGGCGGTCACGGTGATCGACATGATTCTCGCCCTGCCCATCGCGTTTTTCATCGCCAAGGTGGCCAGCGCCCGCTGGGAAAAACTGCTTGTGGTGGCCGTGCTGATGCCCCTGTGGGCCAGCTACCTCGTCAAGGCCTACGCCTGGCGGAATGTCTTGGCCGAGGGCGGGCTGCTGGAGTGGCTGGGGGCTCCGATCGGCCTCTCGTCCCCGGGCTACGGCGAGACGGCCGTCATCCTGACCCTGTCCTACATCTGGCTGCCGTACATGATCCTGCCCATCTACGCGGGCTTTGACCGGGTGCCCGACTCCCTACTGGAAGCCTCCGGGGATCTCGGCGCGAAACCGCTGACCACCATGCGCCTGGTCATGCTTCCGCTGCTGGTCCCTTCCATCATTGCGGGCACGATCTTTACGTTCTCCCTGTCCCTGGGCGACTACATCACCGCGCAGATCGTCGGCGGGACCACCCAGATGCTGGGCACCGTGGTCTACGCAAACGTCGGAGCCGCGAACAACCTGCCGTTTGCCGCAGCCGTGTCGCTGGTGCCGATCGCGATCATCATGTTCTACCTCTTCATCGTCCGCCGGTCGGGCGCCCTGAACAACCTGTAGCGAAAGGGGCATCATGAGGCTTTCCCGTGGCGCCAAAGTGGTTCTGGGCATCGTCACCGCTCTGGTGCTGTTGTTCATCTACACCCCGCTAATGCTTGTGGTGGTGAATTCCTTCAATGCGGACCGGACATTCGGCTGGCCGCCCAAGGGCTTCACCTTGGAATGGTGGGGCAAGGCTTTTGACTCGCCCGGCGTCCGGGAGGCGGTCCTGTCCTCGCTGTGGGTGGCGGTGGTGGCGACCGTCATTTCGCTGCTGCTGGGGACGCTGCTGGCGCTGTCCTTGCAGCGGTATGACTTCTTCGGCCGCGACGTCATCAACCTCCTGGTGATCCTGCCGATCGCCCTGCCCGGAGTTGTCACCGGCATTGCCCTGAACAACATGTTCACCACCATCCTGGGCGTTCCGCTGAGCCTGTGGACGGTGGTGATCGCCCACGCAACGTTCTGCATGGTGACCGTATTCAACAACGTCATAGCGCGGCTCCGCCGAATGAGCCCCGGCCTGGAGGAGGCCTCCGCCGATCTCGGCGCCGGCGTCTTCACCACTTTCAACCTGGTGACGTTCCCCCAACTGCGTTCTGCCCTGCTGGCCGGCGGGCTGCTGGCCTTCGCGCTCAGCTTCGATGAAATCATCGTCACCACGTTCACGATCGGTGCCGGTGAGACCACGCTGCCGATCTGGATCCTGCAGAACCTCTTCCGCCCGAACCAGGCGCCCGTGGTCAACGTCGTGGCCGTCGTATTGATCGTGGTCTCGATCGTTCCCATCTGGCTCGCGCAGAGGCTGTCCGGGGACTCCGTGCGTGTCAGCGGCGCCCGGCTGAAGGCGGGCGAGCGCTAATCCGTGCCGGGTTGGACAGGATCGATGGAGACAACCGCCAGGAAGCCGCGCCCCACGATTTCCGGCGTCGCCGTGTCAGCGCCAACCACGGCGTCATAACGGTTCAGCTCGACGCGCTCCGGCCCTGACTCCGAGGTGCCAGGGGGCGGCCCGACGGGAGTGCCGGTGTCCGGCGCCGGCTCGCCCGCGGTGCCGGGGCTGACGGTCCCCTGGCCCTGCAGGAGGATGCCGATCTGGCCCTCGAACACCGGATGGGCGCGTTTCTTGGACAGCTCGATGATGGACGTGTAGCCCTTGAAGGCGCCGTTGCGGGTGATGACGTTCAGGTCCCGGATGTCGCCGGTGGGCAGTGCCCCCGCGGAGGCGGCGTCGCCGGAGAACCGGAACGGCCGGTACTTTTCGAGCGGGTGCTCGGCGCCGTCCACGCTCAGGAGCAACAACTCCCCGTCAATCACCGTCAGCACGCGGTCCATCCCTGCGAAGGCAGAGAAGGGCCCGGCCTTGGAGACCTCGGCAATGCTGACGCGCCAGTCCCATGGGTTGTCCTGCGCAGTTTTTTGCGGGGCGGTTTGCCCGGCGGTCTGCACGGGCGGGGTCCGGGGATGGCGGGCCACTTCGCGGGTCACCCCGCCGCCGTTGCGCCAGGGGTGGGCTTTGAGCTCGGCATAGCGGATGATCTCCATGGCACCACCCTATCGGCCGGCCCCGGGGCACCTGCCGCCAGCCCGGCCGCCAACCCTGCTGCGATGTCGCCGCTTCTGCCGGCGCCGACGCAGAGTCGGCGGCGGCGGTTCTCTCTTGCTAACGTCAGAGGCAGGAAGCGTGCAGAAGGAGCCCGAATGTTTGTCAAAGTGTGCGGCCTTAGTACCCCGGATGCGGTCCGCGTCGCGGCCGCCGCCGGCGCGGACGCCGTCGGCTTCGTCCTGACCCGCAGCCCCCGGGAAGTCACTCCGGAACAGGTCAGAAACCTCCTCACCCACGTCCCGGATGGGGTGCCGGCGGTGGGGGTGTTCCGGCACGAACCGGCCGCCGACGCCGTCGCCGTCGCCCGTGAGGCGGGCCTGGCCTGGGTCCAGCTCCACGGCGACCGCTCACCGGAGGACGTCCGGACCGTGCACGACGCCGGGATGAAGCTGATCCGGGCCGTCACCATGGCTGCCGCCGCGGACGCCTTCGGCAACTGGGGTGAAGAACTGCTCCTGATCGACGCCGCCGTCCCCGGCTCCGGCGAAGCCTGGGATTACGGCTCCGTCCGGGCCAAGGCCCTGGCTGGACGAAAGTGGTTGCTGGCCGGCGGCCTGGATCCCGCCAACGTAGCCCGGGCAGCGGCGGAAGCCGGGGCGTGGGGCGTCGATGTGTCTTCCGGGGTCGAGTCCTCGCGAGGCATCAAGGACCTTGCCAAGATTGGGGACTTCGTGAGGGCGGCCAAGGAGCCGGAATAGGCCGGGCCGCTTGCGGGCTATCGGAGGGAGCTAGTAGCGCTTGATGATGACATCATCGATGTATTCGTCGCCCTTTTGCCGGTTGTGTTCGGCCCCGAGCTGAACTTTACTCAGGCTGCTCCCCAGCATCTTGACGCTCGAGCTGCTGTATCGCTGCACGCCGTCGAACCATACCTGGACTGTTGACGAGCTGCCGTTGGCGGTCACCCGCATGCTGACGTGGTGCCAGGCGCTCAGGGAGATGCTCCCTGAGATGAGTTTCGTGTAGACAAAGGTGCCGCTTGGTGAGGTGACGCGGAGCCACAGCTGCCCGTTGCTGTTGTAGCGGTAGATGTCCGCGACGCGGGTGGAGCCGGAGAAGAAGCGGAAGTACGGT
>JBKPBZ010000076.1:0-8180 GCA_046727115.1 Actinomycetota bacterium
CACCAATGCCGATCTCCTCCGCGGCGTGACCGAGGATCCCGGCGCGTGGCCGGACCTGTCGGTGCTGACCGCCGAGTACCAAAGCGCCGCGCGCGGCCGGCTCGACCGCCGCTGGGAGGCGCCGGCCCGCAGCTCCGTCTCTGTCTCGCTCGTGCTCCGACCGGTCAACGCTGCCGGCCGCCCGCTGCCGACCCACAGCTTCTCCTGGCTCTCCCTCCTGGCCGCCCTCGCCCTCCGCGAGGCCCTGGCGGAAACGGCCGGCCTTCCGGCGGAACTGAAATGGCCCAACGACGTCCTGGTGCGGGGCCGGAAGATCGCGGGCATCCTGGCCCAGCTCGGCCCGCTCGGCGGCGCCGGCACGCCGCCGGTTATTCTCGGCACCGGCCTGAACGTCTCGCTGACCGAGCCCGAACTGCCAGTCCCCACGGCCACGTCCGTCTTGCTGGAGAACGCCGATACCGTGGACCGGACCGAGCTCCTGAAGAGCTACCTGTCCCGCTTCGCCACCCTCTACCGCAGTTTCTGCAACGCCGACGGCGACCCCGCCGCCGGCATGGCCGGCGGCCCGTCGCTGCACAAGAGGGTGGAACACCTGCTAACGACCCTCGGCAAGCAGGTCCGTGCCCAGCTGCCCGGCGACCACGAGATCATTGGCCACGCCACCCGCTTGGACGAATACGGTTCGCTCCTGGTGGTCGACGGCGCAGGCCATGAACATGTGGTGACCGCCGGCGACGTCGTGCACCTGAGGCCTTGGAACCCGGCCGGGACCGCGGGGCAAACCGGCGGGCAGGGCGGCGGCCGCGGAGCAGAAAGCGGTTATGCGTAGAGTGCTCCTGCCGGGAGAGCAAGTGATTGTGGTGACCCGGCCCCAGCCCAGGATGCTCATTGTCCCGGCGCTGACGTTCATTGTTGTTCCAGCGTTGGCCGCCTATGCCTGCGCCTGGGTTCTCAAGGGCGGCCCGGCCCGCCTCATGCCCCTGATTCCGAAGGAGTGGACGCCCTGGCTGGTGGCCGTGGCCCTGGCGCTGGCGGCGTGGGTGCTGCTGGGCTATTGCCTTCCGCGGGTCATTGCGTGGCACGCCACCCGCTATATCCTGACCAGCCAGCGCTTAGTTACCCGCTACGGCATGTTAAGGCGGCGGGATGAACAGGTTGGCCTCGCTTCCGTCCGCCATGTGGCCATTGAGCAATCGTTGTTGCAGCGGCTATTGCGCTCCGGGAATATATCCTTGGAGACCGGGCACCCCGTTGGAATGGTGGTTCCCGATGTCCCGGAGGTCGCGACATTCCGAAACTTCATTCTGGACGCCATCGGCGACCTCCCCCAGGGCGAGGTGTTCGGGGCCGATGACATGACCTACAACACGGGCGAGGCTGGGCCGTGGGAGACGAGAGAAGGTGGAAGAGATGAACGCTGAGAACGTCCACCAGGACATCGACCTCGCTGCCCCGGATTTGCCCAGGGAACCAGAGGACGTCGCCGGCCGGGCTGCGCCCGGCGGCGACGCCGAGGCCGCCTTCGACACAGAAACCGGCGCGCTCATCGAACCCACCGAATCCGAACTTGGAATCGACCCCGCACCCGGATTCGAACCCGATCCCGAACCCGAACGTGCGGCCCCGGAACCTGCCGCCCCGCCGACAGGCACGGTGTCCGCCGAACGTCTCGCCGCCAAGGCCCTGGAAGCCCGGCTGCTGGGCGGTGAGCGCAAGCTCCGGCGCCGTGAGGTTGCAGCAGGCGCGGGCCTCTCGCTGCTCTCTGCCCGGAAACTTTGGCGCGCCCTCGGCTTTCCCAACCTCGGGGACGAGGATGTCGCGTTCACCGAGCGCGACCAGGCCGCCCTGTCCACCATCGTGGACCTCGTGCGTGACGGCAAGCTCACCGAGGAAGCCGCCATCTCCATCACCCGGGCCATCGGCCAGATGACCGACCGGATGGTCGTGTGGCAGATCGAGGCCCTGGTGGAGGACATGGTCCAGGAACAGGGCGTGCCGGACGCCGTCGCGCGCAAGCGACTCGTCACCGAGCTGCCGAACCTCATTGACGCCCTCGAGGAGATGCTCGTCTACTCCTGGCGCCGGCAGCTCAACGCAGCGGTGCAGCGCCTGGCCGTCCGGGCCGAGGCGGGACTGCAGTCCAGCGAAGAGGGCCGCGAAGGCGACGAGGACGATTCGCCGCTGCCGTTGGCCCGCGCCGTTGGCTTCGCCGACCTCGTGTCCTACACCAGCCTCTCCCGCCGGATGAACGAGAAAACCCTCGCCCAGCTGGTGCAGCGCTTCGAGAACAAATGCGCCGAAATCATCTCCGTCGGCGGCGGCCGGCTGGTCAAGACCGTCGGCGACGAAGTCCTCTACATTGCCGAGACCCCCGCCGCCGGCGCCGAGATTTCCCTGGCCCTGTGCCGCGCCTTCACCGAGGACGAGATCCTGCCCCAGGCCCGCGTGGCCATGGTCTGGGGCCGCATCCTCTCCCGCCTCGGGGACATCTACGGGCCCACCGTCAACCTCGCCGCCCGCCTGACGGCCCTCGCGGACCCCGGAACGGTGCTGGTGGATTCGATGACCGCAGCCGCGCTGGAACAGGACGAACGCTTCGTCCTGGTGCCCCGTCCGGCCGAGGACGTCCGCGGGTTCGGTGAAATTCACCCGGTGCAGTTGCTGCCCGGCAGCGGCCGGGGCCTGATCCTGGACTGAGCCGCGAATAAGCCTGGCTGCAGCCCGTGGCGTGCTTCTTACTCTGCGGTGCATATGCAATAGTCGGACCGGCAGTTGCGATCCGGCTGGGTTTGTGACCGCCGTGAACCCTTGCACCACTGCAGCCGCGCACCAATTTATTGAGGACCGCCATGAACCCAACGCCAGACGCCCCCCTCCCGCCGTCGGACGGAACACGGGGACCGCGCCTGCGCTGCGGGTACGGCACGGACCGGGGGCTGCGCCGCGAGGCGAACGAGGACTCCTTCATTGCCACCGACCCCGTCTTCGCCGTGGCGGACGGCATGGGCGGGCATGAGGCGGGCGAGGTCGCCAGCGGCATCTGCGTGCGCACCCTGGCTGAGCTGCCACAGCTCAAGACCGGCAGCCGGGACGCGACGGCGGATATCCTCCAGGAGTACCTGCTCATGGCTGACGCCGGCATCCGGCACGCCACCGGCTCCCGCGCCGGGACCACCCTGTCCGGCGTCGTCGTGGTGGAACAGCGGGACGTTCCGTACTGGCTTGTGCTCAACATCGGTGATTCACGCACCTACCGGTACAGCCACGGCCAGCTCGCCCAGATCAGTGTGGACCATTCCGAAGTTCAGGAACTCCTGGACACCGGCCAGATCAGCGAGGCCGAGGCTGCCGTGTATCCGCGCCGGCACGTCGTGACGCGGGCATTGGGCACCGGAGACGACGCTGAGGCCGATTTCTGGCTGCTTCCCCTGGAGGACGGCGACAGGATCCTGGTCTGCTCCGACGGTCTCAACGGGGAACTGAGCGATGAGCAGATTGCCGGCATCCTTGCGGCCGAGGCAGACCCCCAGGCGGCCGTGGACGAACTGATCCAGGCGGCGTTGCGCAGCGGCGGCCGGGACAATATCACGGCGATCGTGGTTGACGCCCGCACTGCAAGCGAGGATGCGCCCGCCTGACCGGCGATGCGCCCGGACGGCGGCCCGGACGCTGACTCGGCCCGCCCCGGCCCTGGACCGGACAATGTCGGTGATCTAGGGCAGGATAGGTCTGTGAGCACAGGGAAGACCGCAGCAGAGACCGCAACCGGGACTGACAAAGCAGCCGAAGATGCCGCCGGGCAGGCCACGGATCCGCAGCCCGTGGAGGAGCAGGTCCCGTCCGGGGACATCCGCGAGGAGTATGAGGACCTTGTGGAACAGGTCCGCAAGCACCGCTTTGCGTACTACCAGGAGGACGCTCCGATCATCTCCGACGCCGAGTTCGACGAGCTCTACCGGCGGCTGGAAACGATCGAGGCCATGCATCCGGAACTGGTGGCCAACGATTCGCCCACGCAGGAAGTCGGCGGCGAGGTCTCGGCGGCGTTTACCGCCGTCCAGCACCTGCAGCGCATGTACAGCCTGGAAGATGTCTTCTCGCTCGAGGAGCTTGAGGCCTGGATGGTGAAGGCCGAGGCCAGCGTCGCCAAGATCGGCAACGGCGGCAACCCGCCGTCGTGGCTCACCGAACTGAAGATCGACGGCCTGGCCGTCAACCTGCTCTACCGCGACGGTGTGCTGGTCCGGGCCGCCACCCGCGGCGACGGCACCACCGGTGAGGACATCACCCACAACGTCCTGACCATCAAGGAAATCCCGCAGCAGCTCAGCGGCACCGGGTTCCCGGCGGAGATGGAAGTCCGCGGCGAAGTCTTCATCCCGTCCCAGGCCTTCGCCGAATTCAACGAGGCCCTGATCGAGGCCGGCAAGGCGCCGCTGGCCAACCCGCGCAACGCCGCCGCAGGCTCGCTACGGCAGAAGGACCCGGCCGAAACCGCCAAGCGTCCGCTGCGGATGTACGTCCACGGCATCGGCGCCCGCGAGGGACTGGACATTGCCAGCCAGTCGGAGACCTACCGCAAGCTCGCCGAGTGGGGATTGCCCACCAGCCCCTACTTCGAGGTCCTCGCCGGGCTGGCCGACGTGCTGGACTTCATCAAGCGCTACGGCGACAAGCGGCACAGCCTCACCCACGAGATCGACGGCATTGTCATCAAGGTCGACGACTTCGCCACACAGCGGGCCCTGGGCTACACCACCCGGGTGCCGCGCTGGGCCGTGGCCTACAAGTACCCGCCGGAAGAGGTCCACACCAAGCTGCTCGACATTGCCGTCAACGTCGGCCGCACCGGCCGGGTCACCCCGTATGGCGTGATGGAACCGGTGAAGGTTTCCGGCTCCACCGTGGAAATGGCCACCCTGCACAACCAGGAAGTGGTCATTGCCAAGGGCGTGAAGATCGGCGACATCGTGGTGTTGCGGAAGGCCGGAGACGTCATTCCGGAAATTGTGGGCCCGGTCCTGGCGCTCCGGGACGCCCAGGACCCGCCCGTCCGCGACTTCGTCATGCCCACCGAATGTCCCGCCTGCGGCACGCCTTTGGCCCCCGGGAAGGAAGGGGACGTGGACATCCGCTGCCCCAACTCCCGGTCCTGCCCGGCGCAGCTGCGCGAACGCGTCTTCCACCTCGCCGGCCGCGGCGCCTTCGACATCGAGGCCCTCGGCTGGGAAGCCGCCATCGCACTGACCCAGCCGGCCGAGCCCGCCACGCCGCCGCTGACCACGGAGGCGACACTGTTCGACCTCACTCCAGAGCAGCTCGCGGACGTCCGGGTCCGCCGCGAGAAGCGCTCCAAGGGCGTGGGCACGGGGGAATTCGAGCTGGTGCCCTACTTCTACACCAAGGCCACCACGAAGACGCCGTCCAAGCCCACGGCCACCACGGACAAGCTCTTCCGGGAACTGGAGAAAGCGAAGACCCAGCCGCTGTGGCGGGTCCTGGTGGCCTTGTCCATCCGGCACGTCGGCCCGAGGGCCTCGCGCGCCCTCGCCACCGCGTTCGGCAGCATGGACGCGATCCGGCAGGCCTCCGAGGAGGAACTCGCCCACGTCGACGGCGTGGGTCCGGTGATCGCCCAGGCGCTGACGGAATGGTTCGCCGAGGACTGGCACCGCGACATCGTGGACCGCTGGGCGGCAGCCGGCGTCCGGATGGCGGACGAACGCGACGAGTCCACGCCCAGAACCCTGGAGGGGCTGACCATCGTGGTGACCGGAAGCCTCGAGGGCTTCAGCCGCGACGAGGCCAAGGAAGCCATCCTGATCCGCGGCGGCAAGGCGGCCGGTTCGGTCTCGAAAAACACCAGCTACGTGGTGGCGGGCGAGAACGCCGGCACCAAACTGGACAAGGCCGAACAGCTCGGCGTCCCGGTCCTGGACGAGGACGGCTTCCGGGCGTTGCTGGCGGACGGGCCGGCCGGAACCGGCGCGGAGAACCCCGAGGACAGCGTCGCGGACGGCGTCCAGCAGAGCGTCCTGGACCCTGACGACGACGAGGCCCCCGGAGTCGATGCTGTGGCGGCCGAATGAGCGCGCACTCCGGCGTCCCTTCCGAATCCGCACCTGGCATACCGGCGTTGCTGGAACTGGCCAAATCGGCCGCGGCGGCGGGGGCCGCTGTCCTGGCCGCCCGTAAAACCGCAGCCCTGGACGTCAGCAACAAGGGCGACTCAGGAGACTGGGTGACGGCCTTTGACCTCGCCGCCGAAGCCGCCGTCCGGGACGTCATCACCGCCGCCCGGCCGCGGGACATCATCACGGGGGAGGAGGGCGGCACCGTCCTGCCGGCGGAGCCCAGCGGCTACCGCTGGTCCGTCGACCCGCTCGATGGCACCACCAATTTCATCCGCAACATCGTTTACTACGCCACCTCCGTGGCGGTGGCGGACGCCGACGGCGTCTGGCTGGCCGGCGTCGTCAGCGCACCGGCGCTGGGGCGTACCTATTACGCCTCCCGCGGCGAGGGGGCCTGGCTCCAGGAGCAGGGCACACTGACCGCCCTCTTCGGCCCGGTTCCCGGACGGGCCGGGCAGATCCTGGCCACAGGCTTCAGCTACGACCCCGACGTCCGGGCGGAACAGGCCACCGGGCTGGGCGCCCTGTTGGACGGCTTCGCCGACATGCGCCGGCTGGGCTCGGCGGCGCTGGACCTCTGCCTGGTGGCGGACGGCACCCTCGACGCCTTCGGGGAGCGCGGGCTCAACGAACACGATTTCGCCGCCGGGGCCCTGATCGCCGAGGAAGCGGGCTGCTGGGTGCGGCGGCCGCGGCTCACCAGCCCCCTGGCCGGCGGCCCCTCCGACGACGAGCGCCTGGCCGCATGGACGTGCGCCGGACCGCTGGAACTCTCCGGCAAGTTCCCGCTTTAACGTCGCCGCCCGGGCCGGCTCCTGGCCTGAGTGCGCCTGGCCTCACTGCGCCTGACCTAATTACGCCTTACCTAATTGATAGTTCAGTCACGGAAACGGCCCTTCGGGACCAGGGGCGGGCCGAGCGCCCGTACCATTGTCAGGTGCCTTCGCAGATCCTCATTCGCCCCGCCGTACCGGCAGACTACGACGCCATAGCGCGCATCACCCGGGACGCCTATCTGGCGGCGGGCTACTTTGAGAGCGCAGACCACCCCTACATGCGGCAGATCCAGAACGTCGAGCAGCGTGCGGCGGACGCGACGGTTTGGGTCGCGGAGCGTGAGGGCCGGATCCTCGGCTCGGTGACGCTGGCGGTCGAGGGCGAGCCCTACGCGGACATCGCCCAAAGCGACGAGCTCGAGTTCCGGATGCTCGTGGTGGACCCGTCCGTCCAGCGCAGCGGCGCCGGCAAGGCCATGGTCCAGGCCATCATCGATCACGCCAGGTCCCTGCCCGGAATCCACGCCGTGGCCCTCACCACGGGTGAAAGCTGGGAAAGTGCCCACGGCCTCTACCGCAAGACCGGTTTCCTGCGGGCGCCGGAGCGTGACTGGCTGGTGCCTGGCACGGACATCAAACTGCTGGTTTACCGCCAAGAGCTCTAGACAGAACTTCCAGCCCGGGCGGTGGCCCCGCGCGGGCCCGCCGATCCGCAGGCCGGCCGACACATTGCAACCCGGTTTGGCGGCTCAAGCCTCTGGCGACCTAAAGTTGTGCCGATCCCTGCGGCAACAGCGAAAGGCCCACCATGCGCAAGACCTTCGGCACCGGCTCGACCTGGGAACAGGCCCTCGGCTATTCCCGGGCTGTCCAGGTGGACAACACCCTCTATATCTCCGCAACCGCCGCCAGCGGCGAGGACGGCATTGTCGGTGAGGACTTCTATACGCAGACCAGCTTCATCCTGCAGAAGCTCGGCGCGGTGCTCACGGAGGCCGGCTTCGGCTTCGAGGACGTGGTGCAGTCCAAGCTGTACCTGACGGACATCAGCAAGTGGGAAGAGGCCGGCCGGGCCCACGGCGAGGTCTTCGGTGACATCCGTCCCACGCTCTCCCTCGTTCACGTGCTGCCGTTCCTGGATCCCAAGATGCTCGTCGAAATCGAACTCGTCGCCCAGAAGAGCGCCAGCTAGGAACCAACGCGGGGGCCGCCTGGACTCTGGCGGAACTTCCGGGCGTGGAGTATGACTGGCGCATGAAGAGGGCGCAAG
>JBKPBZ010000077.1:0-8504 GCA_046727115.1 Actinomycetota bacterium
ACCCGTCGCGTTCTTGCGGGCGGCGTCGAAGCGCTTGGCGACGTCGGCCCAGTTCACGATGTTCCAGAAGGCCTTGACGTAGTCGGCCTTGACGTTGACGTAGTCCAGGTAGAAGGCGTGCTCCCACATGTCCAGCATCAGTAGCGGGGTGGTGCCGAGTGCAACGTTGCCCTGCTGGTCGTAGAGCTGCTCGATGACCAGGTTGCCGCCGATGGGCTCGTACGCCAGGAAGCCCCAGCCGGAGCCCTGCAGGCCCAGCGCAGCGGCGCTGAACTGGGCACGGAACGCGTCGAACGAGCCGAAGGCGTCGTCGATGGCCGCAGCGAGCTCGCCCTCGGGCTTGTCGCCACCGTCCGGGGAGAGGTTCTTCCAGAAGACAGAGTGGTTGATGTGGCCGCCGGTGTGGAACGCGAGGTCCTTGGAGAGGCGGTTGATGTTGGCGAAGTCGCCCTTTTCGCGCGCCTCGGCCAGCTGGGCCAGGGCGTTGTTGGCGCCGGTCACATACGCGGCGTGGTGCTTGCTGTGGTGCAGCTCCATGATCTTCGCGGAGATGTGCGGTTCCAGCGCTGCGTAGTCATAGTCGAGCTGTGGCAGTACGTACTCGGTCACAAAATCCTCCAATGTCGTGGACGGTTGTCCGGTTCGGTAACTCTCGGATTGTGCATCCGGATGCGGGACATCCGGAAGTCTGCGTGGGATCCAACGGCAACAACCCGCCGCTGCTCCCGGGTATTTCCATTCCCGGCATTTACTTGTGTTGATTCTAGGGGCGGGCTAGTCGTCGAGCATCTCCGGCGTCACATTCGCTTCCGTGCCCGGGATGCCGAGGTCCTGGGCCCGCTTGTCCGCCATGGCCAGGAGACGGCGGATCCGGCCGGCGATAGCGTCCTTGGTCATGACGGGGTCGGCCAGGCGGCCCAGTTCATCCAGGCTGGCCTGCTTATGCGCGACCCGGAGCTCGCCGGCGTACTTGAGGTGGTCCGGGACGTCGTCGCCCAGGATCTCCAGGGCGCGGTCGACACGGGCACCGGCGGCGACGGCGGCCTGGGCTGAACGGCGCAGATTGGCGTCGTCGAAGTTGGCGAGCCGGTTGGCCGTGGCGCGGACTTCCTTGCGCATGCGGCGCTCCTCCCAGACCATGAGCGCATCGTGGGCGCCCATCCGGGTCAGCAGGGCGGCGATCGTGTCGCCGTCGCGGATCACCACGCGGTCCACTCCCCTGACCTCGCGGGCCTTGGCCTGGATGCCGAGGCGGCGGGCGGCGCCGACCAGCGCCAGGGCCGATTCGGGGCCGGGGCACGTGACTTCCATGGCCGAGGAGCGGCCGGGCTCGGTGAGCGAGCCGTGCGCCAGGAAGGCGCCGCGCCAGACAGCCTCGGCGTCCGCGGCGGAGCCGTTCACCACTACTGAGGGAAGGCCCCGCACGGGTCGGCCGCGGGCGTCCAGGAGTCCGGTCTGGCGGGCCAGGGCCTCACCGTCGCGGACCACGCGCACCACGTAGCGGCTGCCGCGGCGCAGGCCGCCGCCCGAGACGACGATGATCTCGCTCTGGTGGCCGTATACCTCGGCGATGGCGGCGCGCAGCCGCCGGGCAGTCGAGGCGAGGTCGACTTCAGCCTCGATCACAATCCGGCCCGAGATGATGTGCAGCCCGCCCGCGAAGCGGAGCATGGCTGATACCTCGGCCTTGCGGACCGAGGACTTCTTAATATCCAGACGGGAAAGTTCTTCCTTGACTGATGCTGTCAGTGCCATGGCACCTTTCCTAACTGTTCCCGAAAATATCGTGGTACGCCGTCGCCAGCCGCAACGGATCGTGGACCGGACGGCGACCAGACGCCCCCACTTTACCCAAGACCACCTCGGCACCGAGCATTCCTGCCGCCGCCTCGAAGTCGGGCAGGTCCTGGATCGACGCCGGGTCGGCCAGGATGACGTCGATTGTGAACTCCGGCGCATACTCGCGCAGCACCCGGAGGTGGTCGGCGGCGGTCATGCCGGCGGTCTCCTTGGTGTCCGTGGCGAGGTTCATCGTCAGGCAGCGGCGGGCGGCCGTGTTGCACAGGGCCTCACGCATTTCCGGCAGCAGCAGGTGCGGCAGCACAGACGTGTACCAGGAACCCGGCCCGAGGATGACCCAGTCGGCCAGCTCGATCGCCGTCAGCGCCTCCGTGCACGCCGGAGCGTTCTCGGGCAGGAGCCGGACGTGCTCCAGGGACCCCGCCACCGCACACTTGGCCTGGCCGCTGAGGGTCTGCAGTGCCGTGGTGCCGTCCGGGGCGGTAACCCGGATCTGGCCCTCGATGGTCAGCGGCACGCTGGACATCGGCAGCACCTCGCCGCGCGCGCCGAGCAGGGCACCGGCCCATTTCAGGCCCGCCACGGTGTCGCCCAGGAGCTCCCAGAGCGTGACAATCAGGAGGTTGCCCATCGCGTGCTCATCGAGGGACCCGCCGCGGCCAGGGCCGGGGGCGAAGCGGTGCTGCATGACGTCGCGCCATGTGCGGCCCCAGTCGGTGTCGTCGCACAGCGCGGACAAGGCCATGCGGAGATCGCCCGGCGGCAGGACGCCGTACTCTTCACGGAGCCGGCCGGAGGATCCCCCGTCGTCCGCGACCGTGACGATCGCGGTGAGCTCGGAGGTCAGCAGGCGCAGGGCGGACAGGGAGGCGGAGAGGCCGTGGCCGCCGCCAAGCGCGACGACGGAGGGGCCTTTGTCCTGCTGGCTGGCGAATGCCGCGCTGGCGGGCGGGACGAGGGGCAGCGGGCCGGTCAGCAGCGCCATTACTCGCGGCCCAGGTCCCGGTGCGTCGTGGTCACGGTGACGCGCGGATATTGCGCCAGCCGCCGTGAGAGTTCGACGGCGACCGCCACGGAGCGGTGTTTGCCGCCGGTGCAGCCGACGGCGATCGTGGCGTAGTGCTTGTTCTCCCGCCGGTACCCGTCCAGGACCGGTTCCAGGGCCAGGACGTAGCGTTCCACGAAGTCGCTGACGCCCTGGGCCTCCAGCACGTAGTCGCTGACGTCCTTGTCCAGCCCGGTGTGCGGGCGCAGCTGCGGCACCCAGTGCGGGTTGGGGATGAAGCGGGCATCGGCCACGAAGTTGGCGTCCACCGGGAGCCCGTATTTGAAGCCAAAACTCATGACGTTCAGCCGCAGCGCCACCGGCCCGGTCTCGCTGAAAAGTTCCGTGATCGCGGTGGCGAGACCGTGGACGTTGAGGGAGGAGGTGTCCAGGACGATGTCGGCGGTGTCCTTCAATTCACGGACAAGTTCGCGTTCGGCCGCGATGCCGTCCAGGATCCGGCCGCCGCCCTGAAGCGGGTGGGGCCTGCGGCCCTGCTCGAAGCGGCGCACCAGGACGTCGTCGCTGGCGTCGAGGAACAGCACGCGGAAGGTCACGCCGGTGGCTTCCAGGGCGCGGAGGGCCGCGCGCATGTCCACGAACAGTTCCTTGCTCCGGACGTCCATCACGACGGCGAGCTTGGACATCGAGTGCGGTGTCCGCGACACGAGTTCGGCGAGCGTGCCAAGCATCTGCGGCGGCAGGTTTTCCACGACATACCAGCCATGGTCCTCAAGGGCGTCCGAGGCGGTGCTCCGGCCGGCTCCCGACATTCCGGTCACTACGAGCAGTTCCGCCTCGACGGGTTTGACGGGGGTCATGCCGTCCGCCTCCGTCTCGGATCCTGCCGTCGACTCTGCCATCAGTGAAGCCCCATCTCTGCCTGTGCGATTTGCTGTTCAGGTTTGCGCCCGGGCCGCGGTGATGCCGCGGCCAGCCGTTACCCAAGTCTTTACCCTAGCTAAGTTTGGCGGCGCTAGCTAAGCGTCGAGGATTTCACCGGTGGTCATGTTGATGGCAGGAACCGTGGCGGCGCCCTCGCCGTCGTCGGCATTGAAGTGCCGGACGATTGCGGCGGCCAGGGACGGACCGATCCCCTTGGCACCGGTGAGTTCCTCCTGCGTGGCGGCCTTGATGCCTTTCACGGAGCCGAACTCGGCCAGGAGGGCCTTGCGTTTCGACTCGCCCAGCCCGGGCACGCTGTCGAGCGCGGAGGCCGTCATGGCCTTGCCGCGCTTTTGCCGGTGGAAGGTGATGGCGAAGCGGTGGGCCTCGTCGCGGATCCGCTGCAGCAGATACAGGCCGGCGGAGGCGCGCGGCAGGATCACCGGGAAATCGCTCTCCGGCAGCCACACTTCTTCGAGCCGTTTGGCCAGGCCGACCACGTAGACGTCATCGATGCCCAGCTCTGCCAGCGCCCGGGCAGCCGCATTCACCTGCGGTTTGCCGCCGTCGACGACGACGAGGTTGGGCGGGTAGGCGAACTTGCTCCGCGGCGCCGGCGTGGTGGAGTCAGCGACCGCCGCGGCGGTCGCCGCGTCCAGCGCGGCCTGGTGTGCCGGTTTGGCCGCGGCCGCCGCCTGCTCGCTTTTCTCTTCGAGGTAGTGCCGGAACCGGCGGGTCAGCACGTCATGCATGGCCGCGGTGTCGTCGGTGGCGGCGGCCCCGGTTACGGCGAACTTCCGGTACTCGGACTTCTTCGGCAGGCCGTCCTCCACCACCACCATGGAGCCGACCACGTTGGTGCCCTGGACGTGCGAGATGTCGAAGCACTCGATCCGCAGCAGCGCCACGGGAAGCTCCAGGGCTTCCTGGATTTCCTGCAGGGCCTGGGAGCGCATGGTGAGGTCGCCGGCGCGCCGGGACTTGTGCAGCTTGAGCGCGTGCTCGGCGTTCTCACGGACCGTGGACATGAGGGCGGCCTTGTCGCCGCGCTGGGGCACCCGGACGTCCACCCGGGCCCCGCGCAGGCCGCTGAGCCATTGCGCGAGCTCCGTGGCGTTGCTGGGTTCGGTGGGCACCAGGACCTCCCGCGGCAGCCTGCCCTGGAGCCCGGCTTCCTCGCCGTAGACCTGCTGGAGCAGATGCTCAACAAGTTCCGGTGTCGTGGAGTCCTCTACTTTTTCCACCACCCAGCCGCGCTGGCCGCGGATCCGGCCTCCGCGGACGTGGAAGACCTGGACGGCGGCCTCGAGCTCGTCTTCGTGCAGGGCGAAGACGTCGGCGTCTGTGCCCTCGGCGAGGACCACGGCATTGCGTTCGAAGACTTTCTTCAGCGCCACGATGTCATCCCGGAGCCGGGCGGCGCGTTCGTAGTCGAGCTCGGCGACGGCCGCGGCCATCTCCCGTTCCAGCCGGTTGACGAAGGGTTTGGCTTCGCCGCCCATGAACGTGCAGAAGTCCTCGGCGAGGGCGCGGTGGTCCTCGGCGGAGATCCGGCCGACGCAGGGCGCGGAACATTTGTCGATGTAGCCGAGCAGGCAGGGCCGGCCGCTGGCTTGGGCGCGCTTCAGCACCCCCGGGCTGCAGCTGCGCACCGGGAATACGCGCAGCAGGGTGTCCATCGTGTCCCGGATCGCGCCGGCGGTGTACGGGCCAAAATACCGGGTCCCCTTGCGCCGGTCCCCGCGCAGCACCTGGACGCGCGGAAACTTCTCCCCCATCGTGACGGCCAGGTAAGGGTAGGTCTTGTCGTCCCTGAACATCACGTTGAAGCGGGGCGTGAATTCCTTGATCCAGGTGTACTCCAGCTGCAGCGACTCGAGCTCGCTGCCCACCACCGTCCACTCGACGCTGCTTGCCGTGTGCACCATCGCGTAAGTTTTGGGCAGCAGCCCGGCGGGGTTGGCGAAGTACGTATTCAGCCGGGAACGGAGGTTCTTGGCCTTGCCGACATAGATGACCCGGCCGTGCGGATCGCGGAAGCGGTACACGCCCGGATTGGTCGGAATTTCACCCGTCTGGGGTCGGTAACTCGCTGGATCTGCCACACATCAAGTCTACTGAGCCGCCGGGGGTGCCGTGGCACCAGCCCTGCGTCGAGCAGAGTGGCGCGCGCTATTCGGCCGACTTGCTCTGGTTGTAGCTCGTGGAGCGTTCCTGCCCGCTCAGGTCCGCGATGGCATCCATGATGCGGTCCGTGACCTGGCGGCGGGCCGGCAGGGAATGGTCCGGTCCGGTCTTCTCGAAATACAGCGGCTCGCCCACCTTCATGGTGAAGTGCTGAGGTTTGACGGACTTGCTGTCCGCGGGCTGCAGGTGTTCGGTGCCGATCAGGCCCACCGGGATCACCGGCGCCCCCGTGGTGAGGGCCAGCCAGCCGACGCCGGTGCGGCCGCGGTACAGGATGCCGTCGCGGGAGCGCGTGCCTTCGGGATAGATGCCCACGCCCCTGCCCGAGTCAAGAATGTCCAGCAGCGTCTTCAGTGCCTGCACGCTCGCCGCCTGCTCGCCGCGTTCCACCGGAATGGAACCCACGGCCTCGAAGAAGGACTTCATCGCCTTGCCCTTGACGCCGCCGGTGGTGAAGTACTCGGCCTTCGCGAAGAACGCCACGGGCCGCGGCATGAGGGCCTGGACGATCACGCTGTCCAGGAAGGAGAGATGGTTCGGTGCCACGATGAACGGCCCGTCCTTGGGCACGTTCTCCAGGCCGATGACCGTGGGACGGCACGTGGAGGATATGAGCCCGCGCGTGGTCCAGCGGATTGCGTCAAACATTGCCATCGGTGTGCACCTCGTTCAGGGCTGGGGTCCCCGGGCGTTCGGAGAGTCTGTTGATCGTCGCGTGAAGCGCCGTGGTGTCATGCACGATCTCGATGGCACCAGCCGTGTGCAGTTCGCCGTCGGGCGCAAAACCCCAGCCTACGCCGATGCAGTCCAGTCCGTTCGCAGCGGCCCCGGCCACGTCCTGCGCCCGGTCCCCCACCATCACGGCACGGCCGGCGGCCACAGGGTCTCCCGCAGCCAGGTCTGAGAGGGCGGCAGCGACGATGTCGGCCTTGCCCTCGGGAACAGCGGATTCGGGGACGGCACCTTCGGAAAGAGTCGCCGCTCCCGGGCCGGTCTCGTCGGCGGCGGAGCCCCGGATGCTGTGGAAGAGCCCTGCGATCCCGTGATGCGCCAGGACGGTACGGGCAAGGCCTTCCGGTTTCTGGGTTGCGACGGCGATGGGGCGGCCCGCGGCCACAAGGTCCTCGAGGAGGTCTCGGACGCCCGGGTACAGCCGGCTCTGCGCGATCCCGGTGGAGACGTAGTGCGCGCGATAGATGCGGATTGCGTCTGCCAGCAATGCGGCCGGAACGCCGCCGATTTCCGTGAGGGAGTGGCTCAGCTTGGGCCCGATCATGGCGTCCATCCGGGACTGGTCCGGCACCGGCAGGCCAAGCTCGGTGAGGGCCGCGGCGATGCCGCCCGTAATCCCCCCGGCGGGATCGACAAGAGTGCCGTCAAGGTCAAAGATCACGGGCACTGTTGTATGCGTCACCGGCTTAGTTTCTCACGAGTGTGGAGATGCCAGAAATTCGCATGCTCGTTCCGGAATACATCAGCCGGATTCGTCAGGGATACATTCCCGTGGGGGCGGGGACGTGTGCGGGCAGAAGCATGCTCTCCCACCCGCACGGTCCCCGGCGGCGCGTGTTCAGGCGAGAAGCTCGGCGAGGAACGCGGCCGTGTAGCTTTCGCTGGACTTGGCCACCTGCTCCGGCGTTCCGGAAGCGATCACCCGGCCGCCGCCCGAGCCGCCGTCGGGGCCAAGGTCCACGATCCAGTCCGCGCTCTTGATGACATCGAGGTTGTGTTCGATCGTGATCACCGTGTTGCCCTTCTCCACGAGGCCCTGCAGCACCATGAGGAGCTTGCGGATGTCCTCGAAGTGCAGGCCTGTGGTGGGCTCGTCCAGGACGTAGACGCTGCGGCCGTTTGAGCGTTTCTGGAGCTCGGCCGCGAGCTTCACGCGCTGCGCCTCCCCGCCGGAGAGCGTGGTGGCGGGCTGGCCCAGCCGGACATAGCCAAGGCCGACGTCGACCAGCGTGTTGAGGTGCCGCGCGATCGGCGAGAAGGCCGCGAAGAACTCGGCGCCTTCCTCGATGGGCATGTTCAGCACGTCCGCGATGGTCTTGCCCTTGTAGTGGACCTCCAGGGTTTCGCGGTTGTAGCGGGCGCCGTGGCAAACCTCGCAGGGGACATAGACGTCCGGCAGGAAGTTCATCTCGATCTTCAGCGTGCCGTCGCCGGAGCAGGCCTCGCAGCGGCCGCCCTTGACGTTGAAGGAGAACCGGCCCGGCAGGTAGCCGCGGACCTTGGCCTCGGTGGTCTCGGCGAAGAGCTTCCGGATGTGGTCGAACACGCCGGTGTAGGTGGCCGGGTTCGAGCGCGGGGTGCGTCCGATGGGGCTCTGGTCGACGTGCACCACCTTGTCGAGGTGCTCGAGGCCCTGGACGGACTTGTGCCGCCCGGCCACCTGCTTGGCGCCGTTGAGCTTGTTGGCGAGCACTTTGTAGAGGATCTCGTTCACCAGGGTGGACTTGCCCGAGCCACTGACGCCGGTGACGGCGGTGAAGAGGCCCAGCGGGAAGCTGGCATCGATGTTCAGGAGGTTGTTCTCCTTGGCCCCGACCACCTTGAGCTCCCGCTTCTTGTCGTACTTGCGCCGCTT
>JBKPBZ010000078.1:0-6782 GCA_046727115.1 Actinomycetota bacterium
GAGGCGCCGATCTGGTCTTTGCGGCGCGGGATGATCGCCGTATGCGGGATCTTGATGCCCATCGGGTACTTGAACAGGGCGGTAACGGCAAACCAGTCCGCGAGGGCCCCCACCATGCCGCCCTCGGCCGCCGCGCGGACGTATTCGAGCCCCGGATACTGCTTCTGCAGGGCGAACGCGACGATAAAGATCACGGCCATGACGATCAGGAGAGCGAGGGCCAGGAGCTTCATCCGGCGCAGCGCCGCGGCCTTCTCGGCGTCGCTGGATGCTGCGGGACGCTGCCCGGGGGGACCGTCCGGCCGAACGCCGCCCGGGGATCCCGCGGCACCTGTCAGGGTAGTTGGCTCAGTATTGACCTGCATGAGCCCAGCCTAGTCCGCCAAGGAAGCAGGCGGTCCGCTAACGTGGCACCATGACGACTGAGGAGTCCGCTGCCGCCGCCCGTCCTCTGGTCTACGCCCACCGGGGCGCCAGCGGAGCCTTCGCCGAGCACACCCGGGCCGCGTACCTGCAGGCGATTGCCGACGGCGCCGACGGGGTGGAATGCGATGTCCACCTGACCAGGGACCGGCACGTGGTGCTCCTGCACGATGCCACCCTGGACCGCACCTCGGACGGCACCGGGCAGGTGGCCGACCGGACGTTGGAATGGCTGCGGACGCTGGACTTCTCCTCCTGGAAGGGCGTCAGGATCCCGGAAGCCTACGGCGCCAAGTCCGAGCAGTTCCTGACCCTGCCGGAACTGATCGACATCCTGCGCGGGGCCGGCCGCGGGATCGGGCTGGCGATTGAGTTCAAGCACCCCAGTTCGTTCCAACTCGGACTGGAGGACCGGGTCCTCGAAGTCCTGAGGGAGAAGGGCTGGAATCCGCGGACGTCGATGCTGGAGAACATCATCGTTTCCTTCATGAGCTTTAGCCCCGACTCCGTAAAGCACCTTCTCGAGTCCGCGCCGACAGGGGCCGTCTGCCAGCTCGTGGACGACGTCAACGTGGCGGAAATCCGGGAGGAACTGCGCCTCGGTGCCCTCACCGGCGGCGCGCTGGCCAATGTGATGAAGGCAGCCCGGGCGGAGGGCGAACGGATCCTGGCCGCCGGCCGGGCAGGCATCGCCGGCCCCGGCATCGGGTACGTCCGCGCGTTCCCCGGAACCGTTCAGCGCTGGATCGGCTCGGGCCGACGGGTCCGGGTCTGGACGGTCGATGCCGAGGACGACGTCGAGCGGTGCAGGGAACTTGGGGTCCACGAGATCACCACGAACTGGCCTGCCCAGGTTCTGGCCCAGCTAACGGCGGACCGCCAGCCCCTCCGCTAACAGCCCGGCCGCGCTGCGGATCCTTGGTCGGATCCCGTCGGAATTCGTTGTGGCCGCCGGGCTCCCCGGCGGATTACGGCCGGCGTGTCCCCTGTGGTTGAGTGGTTGCATGCCATTTCGCCGGTCCGGCCGGGACCTCCAGACGCTGTCCGCGGCAGCGATGAGCGCGCTGCTGCTCACCAGCGCCGCCAAGCACTTCCGCGAGCCAGAATTTTTCCACCCGGTGGTTCCCGACGTCCTCTGCCGGGACGACTCCGGCGAGCAGCCGAACGGCCCCCTGGCCGTCCTGTCCCGTGAGGAATGGGTGGCAGCGAGCGGGCTGCTGGAAGCCGCCGCCGCCGTCGGGCTCCTGATCCCAGCCACCCGCAGGGCCGCGGCCGGCTGCACCACGGCGCTGTTCGCGGCGTTTCTTTCCGGTCATGTCGACGCCCTGCGCAAGGCCTACGGGCCGGAAGGCACGCCGCGGCGGCGGCGCGTGCATACCTTGCGGCTCCCACTCCAGGCGCCCCTCATCGTGTGGGCCTGGTCCCTGACGCGGCGGAACCGGCGCCCGTGAAAATCCTGCAGTCGCCGGCAGTGCGGATCGGTTTGTCGATCAGCATCGCCACCGGTCTCTACGGCGTCTCCTTCGGCGCGCTGTCCGTCACCTCGGGCCTGGATTTCTGGCAGACCATGGCCCTGAGCCTGCTGCTCTTCAGCGGCGGCTCGCAGTTCGCCTTCATCGGTGTGGTGGCCGGCGGCGGGTCCGGCGTCGCCGCGATGGGCGCCGCGACGCTGCTGGGGATGCGCAACGGAATCTACGGCATGCAAATCAACGCACTGTTGCAGCCGCGCGGGTGGCGCAGGTTTGCCGCTGCCCAGCTGACCATCGACGAGTCCACCGCCACCAGCACGGGGCAGACGGACCCGGACGAGCAGAAACGCGGCTTCTGGACCGCCGGAATCGGTGTCTTCGTTCTCTGGAACCTGTTCACGGCCCTCGGCGCGATGGCCGGCGGGGCACTCGGGGATCCCAAGCAGTGGGGGCTCGACGGTGCCGCGGTGGCGGCCTTCCTGGGCCTGCTGTGGCCGCGCCTGAAAGGCAGGGAACCGGTGGCGATCGCGGTTGTCTGTGCGCTGGCCACCGTGCTGGCCGTACCATTCGTGCCCCCGGGAGTCCCGATTCTCGTCGCCGCCCTGGTCGCCGCCGGAATCGGCTGGTTCAGCCACGGCCGCAGCGACGAGGGCCTGGAACCGGACGTCGATCCCTACGCTGAGCAGCACGCGCAACACCACCACAACCCTGCCGGCGACCACCGCGGCGACCGCACGGGAGGCGACGCATGAACCTCTGGATTTGGCTGCTGCTCTCCTGCCTGCTCGCCTACGCCTGGAAGCTGCTCGGCTACTTGGTGCCGGCCAGCCTGCTCCGCAACCCGCGAATGTCCAGGATTGCCGGGACCATGACGATCGGGCTGCTGGCGTCCCTGACGGTGGTCAATGCTGTCGCCTCCGGCCAGGCGCTCGTCCTGGACGCGCGGCTGGGCGCTTTGGCGGCCGCGGGCATCGCTTTGTGGTTCCGGGCGCCGTTCCTGGTGGTGGTGATCGCCGGCGCGGCCGCCGCCGCCGGGCTCCGGCTGCTGGGCTGGGACTGACCTGACAGCGGAACCCTGCCGGCGCTGCCCCGAGCTCGGACCGGGAACGGTCTTTAGTCCCTAACGGTCTTTAGTCCCTACTTGATGCGGGGACCGCGTGGGAGCATTCGAACATGAGCGAACAGGACGGCGACCAGCCTGCAACGGGGCAGGAGGCCGCGGAGCCAGAAGTCGCGGAGCCACGCAAGGAGCAGCGCCCTAAGCAGCACGAGCCGTATGTTTCTGGAGGGGCTGAGTCCACCAGGGAAATGCGCGAAATGTCCCGCCGTCGCCGGGAAGCCGAGGAGAAGCTGCAGCAGCACCTGCTCGAAGCCAAAGACAAGCCGGCCGAGGAATAGCGCGGCGGCAGCGCAGGCTGACCGGGAACGCTGCCCAGCCGGAGTCGAAGGACTATCCTGAACGCGGGCTAGCCGAGAAGGGCGTCGAAAGCGGTGCCCGCCAGCGGGGCCTGCGGCGGCAGCGCCCGCTCCGGCCGCTCCGTCCGGATGGCGTCCTCCACCAGCGCCACGGGCCGGCGCCACGCGTCGGAGCCCGGTTCCATCGTGTCCACGACGCCGATCAGCATGGCCAGCAGGCGGATCATGTCCGTCATGGAAATATCGCTGCGAAGGCTGCCCTGGCCCTGCCCCCGGCCCAGCAGCACGGCGATGGATTCAATCAGGCCGCCCGTGATGCCGGTCAGCAGCCCGCGCCGGCCGGCGACCGCACCCAGGAGGTTGGCCTCTTCGCTGGCAACGTGCATCGTGGCATCGATGACCCGGAAGAGCCCGGCAGCCGCGTCCGGATCGGCCAGGGCCTCATCGATGGCCGGATCCACCTCCAGCCGGAGCTGCCGGTTCAGGGCGGCGAGTACCAGTTCTTCTTTGTCGGCGAAATTCCGGAAGAGCGTGGCGGGGCCCACCCCGGCGGTGACGGCAATGGTCTGCAGCGGCACCTCGGGGCCGTGCTCGCGGAAGCACTGCCGGGCAGCGGCGATGATTTTGTCCACATTGCGCGCGGCATCTGCTCGGAGCGGCCTGCGGTCTACTGCCCGGTTCATTTGCCTAGGTTAGCAACGCGAGGGGTGCACGAACCTGTTACCGGCCGGTAGTGATTTTTGTGACGGTTTCGAAGGCCTGCCCGGGCGCTTTCGCGGCGGAATCGCGTGAAAGACTAGTGCCGGACGGCCTGAATTTTGCCCCGCTGTCCGGACTGAGTGAAGGGAACCACCACATGCTGGTCGCATTCTCCGTAGCACCCTCCGGTGACCCCGCCAACGGGCAGGCGCCCGGCGACGCGTCGGTCCACAACGCGGTCGCGGCCGCGGTGCGGATCGTCCGGGAGTCCGGCCTGCCCAACCGGACGAGTTCCATGTTCACCGAGATTGAGGGGGAGTGGGAGGAGGTCATGGACGTCGTCAAACGGGCCACGGACGCGGTGGGCGCCTACGGTTCCCGGGTTTCGCTGGTGCTCAAGGCGGACATCCGGCCCGGCTACAGCGGCGAGCTGAGCGGCAAGGTGGAGCGGCTTGAACAGGCCATCGACGGGCAGGGCGCCGGCGGCGCCGGGCCGCAGATTCCAGCCCGGCCGGGTACCTAAGGCCGGGCGCAGGCCGAAATCAGGACCGAAACCCCGCCCGGAGGCTACCGCCGGGCGCGGGCGGCTGGAACACTGGGGGCATGATCGAGCATCAGTCCACCCCCGGCTGGGTCGCGGTCGAGGACTTCCTCTCCGACGCAGTGGTCCGCCCGGACCGTTCTCTGAAGCACGCCGTAACCAGTGCCGTCGAGGCCGGCATGCCGCCCATCGAAGTGGCCCCCAACGCCGGCAAACTCCTGAAATTGCTGGTCCAGCTCTCCGGTGCCCGCCGCGTCCTGGAGATCGGCACGCTGGCCGGGTTCAGCACCATCTGGATGGCCCAGGGGCTGCCCGAGGACGGTCAGCTGGACACCTGCGAGTACCTCCCGCTGCACGCCCGCGTGGCGCGCGCGAACGTTGACGACGCCGGCGTGGGCCACAAGGTGGACATCCGGGTCGGCGCGGCGCTGGACACGCTGCAGGAGCTGGAAGGCGAGGCGGGGCCGCCCTTCGACTTCGTGTTCATTGATGCCGACAAGGAAAACAACCCCCACTACCTGGACTGGGCCATCCGGCTTGGCCGGCCCGGCACCACCATCGTGGTGGACAACGTCGTGTGGGAGGGCGCGGTGCTGGATGCATCGATGGACCCGGTGAACGCCCCCGGAATCATCAGCACGCTCCAAATGCTGGGCGATGACCCGCGGCTGGATGGCACCGTCATACAGACCGTGGGCTCGAAAGGCTGGGACGGCTTCGCCCTCGCGCTCGTCCGCTAGGCCCAAGAGACTGTCCGCTAGGCGCAAGAGACTGCCCGCTCGGGCGCGCGGGCGCCGGGGCCGCCTAAGTCGGTGCGGCCGGCCAGCATCAAGTGCTAAGTATGCTTAGATTGCTTGTCGACGGCGCCAGCGATGGCGGCGCGGCCGCGGACGCGCAGGACACCAGCCACATGGCCGGCCCACACGCCCGATCCGCACAGCCAGAATCCGCCCAGCCCGAAGGAACACAGGCAGTCGAAATGAACGGGATCCCCACCTCCCACCACCCCCTACCTGTCAGGATCAGCTCCAAAGCCGCAGACCTGGACGCCATCAGCCCCCTGCTGTCCGATGCGCAGGCCGCCGTCGGCGATGTCCCGGCGCTGCTGGACCTGGCCAAGGCGGCAGCGGCGGCGGCGCCCAAGCCCGGGGACGGCCGGACCGCGTTCCTGTGGGAGATCCTTGCCTCCGTGACCGCCGTCGACGTCGCTGCCGGCCGCGTGCTGGAACCGCACCTGGACGCCGTGGCGATCCTCGGCCAGGCCGCAGACAGGGCGGCGCAGGACGGCGGGGACTTCCCGGATCCCCACGGCGCCGACTTCGAGGGGACCTGGGGCGTGTTTGCCGCCGAGGCGCCCGGCCTGCGGCTTGAGGCCAGGGAATCCGCCGGCGGCTGGGTCCTCCAGGGGTCCAAGCCCTGGTGCTCACTCGCCGCGCAGCTGGACCATGCCGTGCTGACGGCCCACCTGGAGACCGGCGGCCGGGCGGCCTTCGCCGTCGACCTCCACGCACACGGCGTGAGCTTCGCGAATCCGGAGTGGACCAGCCGGGGGCTGCGCGAGATTCCCAGCGGCACCGTCCACTTCGAGGCTGTCCCCGCCGTGCCCCTCGGCGGCGCCGGCTGGTACTACGAGCGCCCGGGCTTCGCCTGGGGCGGCATGGGCGTGGCCGCCTGCTGGCTGGGCGGCGCCGTCGCCGTGGCGCGCAGCTTCACCGCCTCCCTGCGGCAAGCCGCCGACGGCGGACGCCAGCCGGACCAGATAGCCCTGGCCCATCTCGGCGAGATTGACCGAACGCTGGCCGCCCTGACCGCCTATCTGGCCGGGACAGCCGCGAGGATCGACGCCGGGGAGCTCTCGGACGGCGGTGCGTGGCAGGAAGCCCTGCGGGTGCGGGGAAGTGTTGCCGCCGCCGTCGAACGCGTCCAGACGCTCGTGAGCCAAAATCTGGGCCCGGCCCCGCTCGCCTTCGACGAGCGCTACGGAAAACGGATGGCAGATCTCGCCCTGTACATCCGCCAGCACCACGCCATGCGCGACGACGCGCAGCTGGGCACCCTGACGCTGACAGGAAACAACCCATGGTGACTTTCACCCACCACGACGCCGGGACGTCCGAGGCCGCGTGGGCCGGCAGCCGTGCCGCCGGGCTGCCGGAACTGCCGCTGGATGACGCGGCGCTCGCCGGCCGGGCCTTCATTGTCCTGGCCGCGCACCCGGACGACGAATCGCTCGG
>JBKPBZ010000079.1:0-3971 GCA_046727115.1 Actinomycetota bacterium
GTCGACATGCCGTTCACGGGCATGTTAATTGGAGTGGCGCTCGGCGCACTGGTGGGCCTGGCGGCCCGGAAGGACCCTAGGCGACGGTAGGGATGAGGAACCCACAACGATGTACACCGTGAACTGCTCCATCCTCCTGACGGAGCTCCCCCTGCTGGAACGCCCGGCCGCGGCGAAAGCCGCCGGTTTTGACGCCGTCGAGTTCTGGTGGCCCTTTGAGACGTCCGTCCCCACCGACGTCGAGGTTGCCCGGTTTGAGACCGCCATCGCCGACGCCGGCGTGCAGCTCACGGGCCTGAACTTCAACGCGGGCGACATGCCCGGCGGCGACCGCGGCCTGGTCTCGTGGCCGGCCCGCTCCACCGAATTCCAGGACAACATCGACGTCGTCGCCGGCATCGGTGAGCGCCTCGGCTGCACGGCCTTCAACGCCCTCTACGGCAACCGCGTTGACGGTGAATCCGTTGAGCGGCAGGACGCCCTTGGCGCCGAGAACCTCGCGAGGGCTGCTGCCGGCGTCGCCCGCATCGGCGGCACAGTCCTCCTGGAATCCGTCAGCGGCGCCCCCAAGTATCCGCTGCTCAAGGCCCAGGACGCCCTCGACGTCATCGCCCGGGTCAGGGCGGAATCCGGCGCGGAGAACATCCGGTTCCTCGCCGACTTCTACCACCTGGCCGTGAACGGGGAGGACGTCGCCGCCGTCATCGAAAAGCACGCCCAGGACTTCGGCCACGTCCAGATCGCCGACAGCCCCGGCCGCGGGGCTCCCGGAACCGGGCAGCTTCCCCTCGGCGAATGGATCGCCCGCAGCCGCGCACTCGGCTACGAGGGCCACATCGGCCTGGAGTACAAGGAACCGGCGGAGACCGCGTTCAGCTGGGCCATCCGTGTCTGACGAAACCTACGACGCCGTCTTCCGCGGGCGGCAGGTGCTGACCACAGCCGGGATCGCCGCGCGGGAAGTCGGCATCCGCGGCGGCGTGATTGCCGCGATCGCGCCGCTCGGCACCGGCTTTTCCGGCCGTGAAGTCATCGAACTCGCCGACGACGAAACCCTCCTGCCAGGCCTCGTGGACACCCATGTGCACGTCAACGAGCCCGGCCGCACCGAGTGGGAGGGCTTCGCGTCCGCCACCCGGGCCGCGGCGGCCGGCGGCGTCACCACCATCATCGACATGCCGCTGAACAGCATCCCGCCCACCACTACCGTCGCTGCCCTGTTGCTCAAACGCGAGGTGGCCGAGGACCAGGTGTTCGTGGACGTCGGCTTCTGGGGCGGAGCCGTCCCGGGCAACAAGCACGACCTGCGGCCGCTGCACGACGAGGGAGTCTTCGGCTTCAAATGTTTCCTGCTGCACTCCGGTGTGGACGAGTTCCCGCAGCTGGAAGCGGGCGAGATGGAAGAGGACATGGCCGAGCTGGAGTCCTTCGGCTCGCTCCTGATCGTCCATGCCGAGGACCCCCACACGATCGAGCACGCGCCCCACCCGGGCGGCGGCCGCTACGCGACGTTCCTGGCGTCCCGCCCGCGCTCGGCCGAGAACAAGGCCATCGCCGAGGTGATCGAACGGGCCCGCCGGACCGGCGCCCGCGCCCACATCGTGCACCTGTCCTCCTCCGACGCGCTCCCGATGATCGCCGCCGCCAAGCGCGACGGCGTCCGCCTCACCGTCGAAACGTGCCCGCACTACCTGACGCTGACGGCCGAGGAAATCCCGGACGGTGCCACGGCCTACAAGTGCTGCCCGCCGATCCGCGAAGCCGCCAACCGCGAACTGCTGTGGGCCGGACTGCAGGACGGCACCATCGACTGCATCGTCTCGGACCATTCCCCGTCCCCCTTGGATTTGAAGGATCTGGAAAACGGGGACTTCGCCGCGGCCTGGGGCGGCGTCTCCTCGTTGCAGCTCGGCCTGTCGCTGATCTGGACCGAGGCCCGGCGCCGCGGCATCGCGCTGGAGCAGGTTCTCTGGTGGATGGCAGTCATGCCCGCACAGCTCGCCGGCCTGGGCAACAAGGGCCGGCTGGCGCCGGGGTACGACGCCGACTTCGCCGTGTTTGCACCGGACGAGGCGTACGTCGTGGACGCCGCCAAGCTCAAGCACAAGAACCCCGTCACCCCCTATGACGGCAAGGCGCTTTCCGGCGTCGTCCGGCAGACCTACCTCCGCGGGACGTTGGTGGACGGCCGGACTCCGACTGGCAAGCTGGTCCGCCGCGGCGGCGCCTGACCCCCGGCCGCGCCCGGCCCGCGCCGCGCTGGTCCGATTCCGCCGCAGTTTTCCGATAACGCCCCGCTAGAAGAGGACGCCCGCCACCGCCTGCGTCAGTTGATGAATCACCTCGGTGCGTTCCGGGACGTCGCTCAGGTCCTGGCCCTTGGTGTAGATGACCAGGGCGTAGGCGGCGTTGCCTTGCGTGAGGATGGCGGCGTCGTGCAGTTCGCCGCCCAGGAGCCCGTACTTGTGGAAGACCGTGATTCCGGCCGGCACTGCGGCGGGAATGAGCGTTTCGTAGTTGGTGTCCTGCATATAGGACAAGAGCTGGGAGGTGTTTGCGGCATTCAGGAGCGTCCCGGAGTAGAGGCGGGAGACGATCGACGCCATTTCCGCGGGGGTCAGCGTGTTGGTTTTCGGGTCATAGCTCACACCCAGCGACGCCGCGTATTCCGTCAGTTCCTCGTGGCCCACGGCATTCATGATCAGCGACCACGAGTCGTTGTCGCTCTGCTGGATCATCTCCTGGAGCTGGAATCCGGCGGTGTAGCTCCCCAAGGGGTCATCGAGGGTGGCCGCTCCGGTTTCGACCAGGTGATAGTAGGCCGCCGCGGCCAGGACTTTGGCGGTGCTCGCGGCCACGAACTTATCCCTGACCCCATATTCGTTGACGTCCCCGGACCCGGCGCCCTGGGAGAGGTCGACCAGCGCCACGCCGATCTGATACTGGCTGTTGGCCCCGAGAATGCCCTGGATGCGCGCGTCCAGTGCCGCGTCGACCGTCCGCGCGGCCGGGGCGGACGCGGAGGCAGCGGGGCTGGCTGACGGCGAGGCACTGGCCTCCGCAATCGTCGCGGCAGACGTCGTCGTGAGGTTCGCCGCCGTCGAGCGGTCCGCGAAGGAATAGATGCCTAGGGCCAGCACGAGGGCCAGCACGGCGGCACAGGCCACCTGGATCCTGGCCCGGAACCGGGCAGGCGTTTGCTGCCGTTCCGTGGCCGGGCGTCGGGATCCGGGACGTGGCTGTCGTGGGGTTTGCTGTTCCATAATGGCTCCAAGTTAATCACGGCGGCTGTGCGGCTCCTATGAGAGAGCTGTCAGGGCCGGGCCTGCCAAGCCGTCCGGGACGGGTCCTTTGCTCGTGCCAGGCGGCGGAAGGTGCCCGGAATACAGCCCCGGAATACAGCCTTGGACCACGATGTTGTGCATCACAAACCCGTTGTCCACTCCCCGAAGGATCATCATGAGCGCAAACATGACCGTCAAGCTTCAGCCCGGCACACCGGCCCCGGATTTCACGCTGCCGGACGCCGAGGGCAAGCCGGTGGCCCTGGCCGATTACCGCGGCAAGAACGTCATTGTGTACTTCTACCCGCAGGCCGCGACCCCGGGCTGCACCACCGAGGCCTGCGACTTCCGCGACAGCCTGGCGTCCCTGCAGGGCTCGGGCTACGAAGTCCTGGGCATCTCCCCCGACGCGCCCGAGGCCCTGGCCCACTTCACCGGCGACTTCGCCCTGACCTTCCCGCTCCTGGCCGACGAGGACCACGCTGTCGCCCTGGCCTACGGGGCCTGGGGCGAGAAGCTGATCCAGGGTGAGGTCACGGAGGGTATCGTCCGCTCCACCGTGGTGCTGGACCCCGAGGGCAAAGTGAAGCTGGCGCAGTACCAGGTCAAGGCCCAGGGCCACGTGGCGTCGCTGAAGGAAGCGCTGGGCGTCTAGCAGGGCTGCTCCTCCCCGCCGCATGCCTCGCC
>JBKPBZ010000080.1:0-10685 GCA_046727115.1 Actinomycetota bacterium
GTCAGGCGGGCCGTTCCGTGGCGGTACCTTCGGGTTCCTCCAGGGACTGGCGGTGTACCGTCACGATGCGCTGGATCACCGTCACCAGGCTCGCCGTCGCGAGGAGGCAGAGCGTCACGAACAGCACGACGACGGGCAGGCCAAGGCCCGTGAGTCCGGTGACCACCAGCACAGACACGAGGCGCTCGGCACGCTCGGCGATGCCGACGTTGGCGTGGAAGCCTAAGGCTTCCGCCTTGGCCCGCGCATAAGAGACCACCATGCCGAGCACGAGGCAAACGATGGCGGCAATGGCGACCGGCGGGTTGGCGCCGCCGGTGAAGAACCAGACGGCGACGCCGGCGAAGAGGGCGCCGTCGGCCACGCGGTCGAGGGTGGAGTCCAGAAAATTGCCCCATCGGCCGCCGCGGTGCTGCATCCGGGCCATGATCCCGTCTATGACGTCGGAGAAAATGAACGCCGTGATGAAGACGGTCCCCCACAGGAGTTGCCCGAGCGGATAGAACACGAGGGCGCCGATCACCACACCGAGCGTGCCGACCACCGTCACGGCGTCGGGAGAGACCCCGATCCGCAGCAACCAGCGGGCAACCGGAGAAAACAGTGCGGTGAAGAAACCCCGGGCGTGCCTGTTAAGCATCCTTCTCCCCAGTAGTTTGCTGCTGCGCGGGCATCTCCCCCGGCGCGGGCATTTCCTGCGGCCACGCGTCAGCCACCTGCTGGCGAACCTCGCCCAGGGTCTGCGTGATCGCCTTGGTCTGGGCAATGATGGGGAAGAAATTCCCGTCCCCGCCCCAGCGCGGCACCACGTGCTGGTGCAGGTGGCCGGCAATGCCTGCCCCGCCGGTGACGCCTTGGTTCATGCCGAGATTGAAACCGGAGGGATTGGCGACTTTGCGCAGCACCCGCATGGCCGTCTGGGTCAGCTCGGCGAATTCCGCCGTTTCCTCGACCGTGAGATCCGTGTAGTCGGGGATGTGCCGGTAGGGGCAGATCAGCAGGTGGCCCGGGTTGTAGGGAAAGAGGTTCAGCACCACATAGCTGGTCCTTCCCCGGTACACGATCAGGGAGTCCTCGTCCCCCCGCTCGGGCGCAACGCAGAACGGGCAGTCGTCCTGGTTCTTGAACTGGTGCTGGCCGCCCTTGATGTACGCCATCCGGTGCGGGGTCCACAGGCGCTGGAAGGCGTCCGGGACCCCGGCCAGACCGAAGTCGTCCGTCACGGCGTGGTCGCCCGGATACTCCGGCCCGGCCCCTGTGGATTCCTGCACGCGCTGCCCCTCCGCTTGCCTAGCTGGTCCGGTTTCGGACAGCGTCGACGATCCGCTGGACGGCCTCGGCCACGGGCACGCCGTTGTCCTGGCTGCCGTCGCGGAAGCGGAAGGAAACGGCTCCTGCCTCGGCGTCGTCTCCGCCGGCGATCAGCACGAACGGGATCTTGTCCTTGCTGGCCGTGCGGATCTTCTTCGGGAACCGGTCCGAGGAGATGTCCACCTCGGCGCGGATGCCAGCCGCCTTGAGCTGGTCCACGACGTCGAACATGTAGTCGTTGAACGCCTCCGCCACCGGGATGCCCACCACCTGCACGGGGGACAGCCAGGCGGGGAAGGCGCCGGCGTAGTGTTCGGTCAGCACGCCCATGAAGCGCTCCACCGAACCGAACAAGGCGCGGTGGATCATCACGGGCCGCTGCCGGGTGCCGTCGGCGGCCTGGAACTCGAGCTCGAAGCGTTCGGGCAGGTTGAAGTCCAGCTGGATGGTGGACATCTGCCAGGTGCGGCCGAGCGCATCCTTGGTCTGGACGGAAATCTTGGGGCCGTAGAACGCGGCTCCGCCCGGATCCGGGATGAGCTCAAGCCCGGAGGCCTCTGCCACCTCGGCAAGGGTGCGGGTGGCTTCCTCCCACGTGGCGTCGTCGCCCACGAACTTGTCTTCGTTCTTGGTGGAGAGCTCGAGGTAGAAGTCGTCCAGGCCATAGTCCTTGAGCAGGCCGAGGACGAAGTTCAGCGTGCTGGTCAGCTCGTCCTTCATCTGCTCGCGGGTGCAGTAGATGTGGGCGTCGTCCTGGGTCATGCCCCGGACGCGGGTCAGGCCGTGCACCACGCCGGACTTCTCGTAGCGGTAGACCGAGCCGAATTCGAAGAGCCGCAGCGGCAGTTCGCGGTAGGAGCGTCCGCGGGACCGGAAAATCAGGTTGTGCATGGGGCAGTTCATCGGCTTGAGGTAGTAGTCCTGGCCGGGCTTGCGGACCGTGCCGTCCTCGTTCAGTTCCGCGTCGATGTGCATCGCCGGGAACATGCCCTCCTTGTACCAGTCCAGGTGGCCTGAGAGCTCGTAGAGGTGGCCCTTGGTGATGTGCGGGGTGTAGACGAAATCGTAGCCGGCGTCCACGTGGCGCTGGCGGGAGTAGTCCTCCATGGCCTTGCGGATGATGCCACCCTTGGGGTGGAAGACCGGCAGGCCGGAGCCGAGCTCGTCCGGGAAGGAGAACAGGTCCAGCTCCGCGCCGAGCTTGCGGTGGTCGCGGCGCTCGGCCTCGGCGATGCGCTCCTGGTAGGCCTTGAGCGCGTCCTTGGTGGGCCAGGCGGTGCCGTAGATGCGCTGCAGCTGTTGGTTGTTCTGGTTGCCCAGCCAGTAGGCGGCAGAGGACCGGGTCAACGCGAAGGCGTTGGAGATCAGCTTGGTGTTCGGCAGGTGCGGGCCGCGGCACAGATCGCACCAGATGCTGTCCCCGCTTTTGCGGTCCACGTTGTCGTAGATGGTGATGTCGCCGGCGCCGACCTCGACGTTGACGCCCTCGCCGGCCTCGGCGGCGTCGTTCTTCCTGCCCAGCAGTTCGAGCTTGTAGGGCTCATTCTTCATTGCCTCGCGGGCCTCGTCCTCGGACACCACGCGGCGGACGAACTTCTGGTTCTGGTTGATGATCTTCTGCATCATCTTTTCGAGCAGGCGGAGGTCTTCCGGGGTGAACGGTTCCGCGACGTCGAAGTCGAAGTAGAAGCCGTCCGTGATGTAGGGCCCGATGCCGAGTTTCGCGTCGGGACGCAGCTGCTGCACGGCCTGGGCCATGACGTGGGCCGTGGAGTGGCGGAGGACATTGAGCCCGTCCGGGGAATCAATGGTGACGGCCTCGATTTCAGCGTCCTCGGGAAGGGGCTGGTCCAGGTCCTTCAACTCGCCATTAACGCGGGCCACAACGACGTCGCGGCGCTCAAAGAAGAGTTCCGCGCCGGTGGTCCCGGTAGTCACCTTGGTCTCTTCGCCATCGACGAGAAGGGTGATCTGCTGGGCATCTGACACGGGTGTCTCCTATTCAAAGTTAAGGCTTCGTAGCTTGTGGCGTACGGGGACCACAGCCAGCCTCGTCCATGCTATCGGTTTCTCCAGAGGCCAACCAACGCGCCGGCGTTGTACAGCCGGAACGTCCACCGACCAGCCTCAGCCAAGCCGCAGCTCCCGAGGCGGACGCTCGCGGCGGTTGTGGGGAATGCGGCGGCCGCCCAGACGGCGGGTCAGCCGCGCAGACGGCGGGTCAGCCGCCCAGCCCGGTGATGGCGAGATTCCGGCCGATCCCTTCCAAGGGACCGGGCAGGTCCGGCGCATAAGGGCGGGTGGTGCCGGCAACGGACTCCGGGAACGGCAGGGTCTCCGGGCGGCTGAGGTCCCAGGCCATGCTGGCGCTGATGCTGATCCCCCGAGGCCCGGTCCGGCGGGTGGTGCCGCGGATCAGCAACAGCCGGGTGCCGAACAGCAAGGATCCGGACTGCTCCTGCGCCTCGTGGAAGAAGACCGAATCCACGCAGCCCGTGCCGTCGTCGATGCTGATGAACACCACCCGCCGGCCACCCCTCATAGGCGGGGTCTGGGTGGCCACCCGGACCCCGGCAACCAGCACCTCCGTGCCGTTGCGCAGCCCCAGCAGCTTGTCCGCGGTGGTGACACCGAGCCGGTCCAGCAGCGGGCGGTGGCTGGTCATGAGGTGCTCGCTGACGTCCATGGCCATCAGGTCCAGTTCCGCCCGGACGTTGTCAACCATGCTGGGCGCGGGCAGCACCGCCTTCAGGTTCGTCAGTTCCACGTCACCCAGCGGCAGCGCCAGCTGGCCCTCAATGACGTCCACGCCCTTCCGCAAGGGACGGGCCTGGAGTTTCTGCAGGTGCTGGACCAGGTCCGCCCGGTTGGCGGCTCCCCCGGACGCCCGGTGCAGCGAGTCGAAGGCGCCCAGCTGGGCCAGGCGCTGGATACTGGGCCTGCTCAGCCGCGACCGGGCACGAAGGTCCGCCAGGGAGTCGTAAGGCTGGCCGGCCACTATCCGCTTCAGCTCGGCGCCGGAGAGACCGAAAATGCCGTTCAGGCTCAACCGGATGCCCAGCCTGCCCCGGTCCGGTCCGGAATCCACCCGCTCCACCCGGTACTCGGCCTGGCTCCGGTTGATGTCGAGGGGAAGGATGGGGATCCCCAGCCGGCGGGCCTCGGCCACGAGCAGGCGTTTGGGGTACATGCCGGGGTCGTGTTCCCAGAGTCCGGCGAGGAAGGCCTCCGGGTGGTGGGCCTTGAGCCAGGCCGACTGGTAGGTGGGCACGGCGAAGGCGGCTCCGTGGGCTTTGCAGAACCCGAAGCTGCCAAAGGCCTTCAGCGTTCCCCAGACCTTGTCCACCACCTCGGGACTGTAGTTCCGGTCCCGTGCCTTCTTCCTAAAGAACTCCTCCACCTTGGCTTCCAGCACCTCGTTGCCCAGCGCCCGGCGGAACTCGTCGGCGCGTGCCAGCCCGCACCCGGTCATGACATCGAAGGTCTTGAGGATTTGTTCGTGGAAAACCGTGACCCCGTGGGTCTCCTGGAGGACCGGCTTGAGGTCGGGATGCGGATAGATCTCGGGGGCGAACCCGTGCCGGTGCTCCAGGAAGGGCCGGACCATGTCGGACTTCATCGGGCCGGGACGGAACAGCGAGATGTCAATGATGAGATCGTTGAATTCCCTGGGTGCCATCTTGCCGATTAGTTCGCGCTGGCCCGGGGATTCGATCTGGAAGCAGCCCAGGGTGTGGGTGCTGCGGATCAGTTCAAAAGTTGGCTCGTCATCGAGCGGGACCGCGTTGAGGTCGATGTGCCCGTCCTCGGCGATGTAATCCGGACCCGTCCCGTCAACGCCTGCCGGATGCGCCCCGGCGGCCATCACCTCGGCCTTGGAGGGGTGAAGCCGGATCACTTCCCGGACAGCGAAGGCCATGGCGCTCTGCATCCGGACGCCCAGGACATCGAGTTTGAGCATGCCCATGGGGTCCATGTCGTGCTTGTCGAACTGGCTCATGGGCAGGCCCAGGCCGCTGGGCTGCACGGGGGTGCGGTCCAGCAGGGTGGCATCGCCGAGAATGACGCCGCACGGGTGCATGGAGATGTGGCGGGGCAGCCGGTCCAGCCGCTCCGTGAGGTCCACCAGGAGGTCCAGCTGCTGGTTTCCGGTGAAGTCCCGCTGTTCCACCCGGCCGGCGAATTCCTTCAGCTCCGGCTTCTCCTCGAGGGCTTCGCGGAAGTGCCGGGCCGAGAACCGCCACAGTTGCTTGGCGATGTCGCCGATTTCGCCGTCGTCCATGCCCAGCGCCAGGCCGGCGTCCCGGACGGCACCGCGAGCGCGGTAGCCGTTCTGCATGCTCATCAGCGTGACGCGTTCGGCGCCGAAGCGGTCAAAGATCTTCCGGTAGACGTTGTGCCGTTCAGCGCTTTCGACGTCGATGTCGATGTCGGGCAGCGTGGCGCGGTCGCGGGAGAGGAAGCGTTCGAAGATGAGGTCGTGTTGGAGCGGGTTCACCTGGCTGACGTCGATCAGGTAGTTGACCAGGCTGGAGGCCCCGGATCCGCGGGCGGCTGCCCTGACCCCCATGTCCAGGATCATCCGGGAGACCTCTGCGACGGTCAGGAAGTAGGAGGCAAAGCCCAGTGAGTCGATGATCCGGAGCTCGTGCTGCAGCCGGTTCCGCATCTGTTGTTCCTGCTGCCCGGAGATTCCCGGGAAACGGCGGCCGATGCCGGTCTCGCAGCGCAGGGTCAGTTCGGCGAGCGCGTCACCGTCGATCCCGATCACGGATGCTTCAGGGACTACGGGCTGTTTCCAGCCCATGTCGGCCACGGGATCCATGCGGCAGCGGTCCGCGAGCGCCTCGGTTTGTGCCAGGAGCCGTTTGAGGTCCGCCGTGCCGTAGCCGGCGGCGTGGATGATCTCCTTGCCCAGCTGCAGCATCTGGGCCGCCGACTTGAGCCAGCCCTGCCCATTGGGCTGCAGCAGCGGGGCGGCGGAGAGCTCTGGGAGGGATTTAAGCGTCCGGGCAGAGTCCAGCACATCGGCGGTGGCCGCGCCGTCCTCGGCCACATACCGCACGGCGTTGCTCAGCACGGCGGGTAGCCCGTGCTCTGCGGCGAGCTTGAGCATGCGCACCGCGTGGGCAGTGCTCAGCGGTTCCCCGGGCGGGCTGAGCTGGGACACGACCTCTGCCGCCAGGGTCCCAGGGGGCATGGCGTCCAGCCAGCGTTTGAACAGGGTGCGCGGCCGCAGGTAGCGCCGGCCGCCCATGGCACGGCCGACGTCGGAGTCCGGTCCGATCAGCACCGTCAGGACCGGCTGGAGGGTTTCCGGGTCCAGGGTGCGGGAGGCCAGTTCCGCCCGGGTGACGGCCACCGGAACCACTCCCCCGGCCTTGCCTGTGGTGCGGGCATGGGCGTCGGAGATCAGCCGGCACAACGCCCGGTAGCCGGCGCCGTTGTTGTGTCCGTGCGCCAACACGACGACGCGTCCCCCTAGCTGGGTGCGGAGGTCGCCGTCGTCGTCAAAGACTGCAAGGTCCACCCCGACAATCGCATCCAGTCCGGCGGCCATGCACGCCTTCAGGTGCTTGACGGTGCCGTACAGCCCATCCCTGTCTGTGCAGGCGAGCGCGGTGGCGCCGTCTGCGGCGGCCGCGGCGGCGAGTTCATCCGGCCAGGAGACGCCATAGTGGGCGCTGAAGGCGGTGGAGACGTGCAGATGGGTGAAGTTCATGCTGTTTTGGGCTTCCGGAGGGGCTGCAGGGCGTCGTGGATCCTCAGGAGCCGCCACCGGCCGCTGCCGACATGCCGGGTCAGGTCAAGGGTGAGGGTGGAATCCGCGGCGTGGTCCCCGGCGGCGCGCACCTGGACCCGCCAGATCTCGTGATCCACCAGGCCCGGACCGCTCCCGAGCGGCGCCCGGCTTTCCTCTGCCCACCACTGGCGGCGCTCATACCAGCGGACGGGTTCCGCACAGACCGTGTAGTGCCGGCCGGCCCAGTCAAGCCGCAGGGGCTGGCCGGCGGGCGTGCAGACGACATCCACAGACTCACTGAAGATGCCCACGTTGCCTCCCGACCCAGTCCGGGCTGGAGCCGGTCCAGTCCCTGCTTCTGCTAGCCGCACTACAAAACTGCCAGCACTACCAATCCATATTCGAACATATCTTCGAATAAAATCAGTCTACGTCGGAGAGGCGACAAAACCCAGATCGGGGGTGGACGGACGATGGCACAGGTAGCAGGATTGAGCCATGAGCTCCCATATCGCACTCCTGAAGCACGTAAAGATCGCCGCCAAGAATTCAACCTTGGTGGCGACCTTTGATATAGACGGAAATATCCCGGGCCAGGGCGCCTACGTGGTGGGGCTACTGGCAGCCGGGCCGGACTACTCCCATCAGCGCAGACTGGGCATTGAGTTCATGAACGGCGAGGCCGTGTCCTTCTACTACTTCAACCATGACGGCACGGAAGAGAATTTCGACCTCAAAGGCGTTGAACACTCAGGGAACACCATCACCGGAAACTTCCCCATGACAACCGTCCTGGGCCTGCCCAAGGGCCACCTGATGACCGCTTTCAGCGATTGTGACGGCCGGGAATACCAGGCCAACGTCCCTGTCGAAGAAGCCCTTTAGGCCCCTGCTAGGAAGAGGACTTGTACACTTCCAGCTCGAGGGTGATGAAGGCGTCGATCATCGCCCGGTAGGTCTTCTCGACGAGTTCGACGTCGATGTCCTTCTGTTCGGCTGTGGCACGGACATGTTCGATGACCCGCTCCACGCGTCCCGGCGCACGGACCTCGGCACTGTCCGCCTTAAGGGTCCCGGCGATCCGGATCAGCCGTTCGCGGCGCCCGATCAAGGCCACGATCTGCTCGTCCACCTCGTCAACAGCCACCCGCACGGCGGCGAGCTGTTCCCGGTCGGCTTGGGCGGTCTTGTCGTCTGCGTGATTTGTGGGCATGTGCATGACAGTATCGAAAGATGCAGCCACGAGTCGACTTAATTTCGCTAGGTGTCCGCAGTGTTGACGCCTCACGTAGCTTCTACGTCGATGGCCTAGGATGGCCGGTCCACCGGGAGGTCGCCGGCGAGGTGCTCTTCATCCAGGTCAACCACGGCCTGATCCTCTCGCTCTGGGACGCTGGGCAAATGCAATCCGAAGCGGCCACCGATCCCCCTGCCGGCATTGCGTGCATCACGCTCAGCCACAATCTGGCCAGCACGGCGGAAGTCGACTTGGTGATGGCCGAAGCCGAGACGGCCGGAGCCGTCATCGTCGCGGCACCGAAGACACAACCCTGGGGCGGGTACACCGGGTACTTTGCCGACCCCGACGGCTACCGCTGGGAGGTCGCCTTCAACCCTGGCTGGGCGGTCGACGGCGGCGGAAAAGTAACGCTCTGAGGCGGACAAGTCTGACCAGAGAATTCCGTACCTGCGCCGGCCGCCGGCCACTTACTAGAACAGGCTTCCCACCGGCTCGATGAGCTCCGGTGAGTCATTCTTGACGTTCCCGACGGCGGTGCCGACGGCGTCGATCGTCCAACCTTCCGCGACATCGTGCGCCCCGGCCCGGACCAGGTCCACGAGTCCGGCCGCATCATCGGCCTCGGGGTCCAGCCACGTCTGCATGGTCTCGCGGTTCATGGGCAGCGGAACCCTGTCATGCAGCGCGGTCAGCTCGGCCAGCATGCCCCCTGCGTAGCCCTCCGGCGGCGAGTCGGTGGTCATGATCGAGGTCGAGAGCATCCAGCGCTCCGGGTCCCCCTCGGCCTTGGACGGATCCCGCCACCATTCATAGAGTCCTGCGAAGACCAGGGGGCTGCCGTCCTTGGGATGGACGTAATAGGGCTGCTTGCCGCGGCCCTCGCCCTTCCACTCGTAGTAGCCGTCCGCGGGGACGGCACAGCGGCGCGAGCGGGTCGCTTTCCGGAAGGCGGGCTTCTCCAGCACCGTCTCGCTGCGGGCGTTGATCATCTTGGACCCTATTCCCGGATCCTTGGCCCAGGAGGGCACCAGACCCCAGCGCGCAATGTGCAGTTGGCGGGCCGGCTCTCCATCCACCAGCCGTTCGAGCAGAATCGGCACGTCCGCCGTCGGGGCCACGTTCCACGACGGCGGAATCGCGATCTCATCCTCCAGCCCGGCGTCGAATTCGGCCAGCAGGTCTCCGACGGCCCGGGCCATCACGTAGCGTCCACACATGGCACCAGCATGCCACCGCTCCCATTCCCTGTCATCCGCCCTGGCTCCGCGACCAGACTGAGCCCGCCGAGGTCGCCGGAAACGTGCGGAGTCGCCGGAACTTTCCGGCGACTCCGCAGCTTTCCGGCGAATTCGCGTCCGACGGCGGAGCGGGGCAGCGCACTCTGCGGGAATAGCAGGCTCCGGGGTACGGTTGTTGGCAGTGACGTATCACTTCAGTGGGCGCCCGGCCCCACACGCCGGCCCCAACCCCAAGCTTGAGGAGAACTTCGTGGACTTCACCCCCGAATCCGGCACCATCACCATGTTTTCGACCACATGGTGCGGCTACTGCAACCGGTTGAAGAAGCAGCTGGACGCGCAGGGCATCGGGTACACCGAGATCAACATCGAGGAAGTCGAAGGCACCGCCGATCTCGTCGAGCAGCTTAACGGAGGCAACCGCACCGTCCCCACGGTGCTGTTCCCGGACGGCACCGCCGCCACGAATCCCTCCGCAGCAGAGGTCAAGAGCCGGCTCGCCGCCTAGTCTCTTCCTGTATCCAAGGACACCACCAAACCACGACGGCGCGGCCTCCCAAGGGCCGCGCCGCCGCCCGTTGTGCCAGTAAGTTGTGCGAGAAATCCGCGTTCAGAGCAGAGGAGCTTATTTCATGGTCCATAAAGTCAAGGCTGCAGTAGTCCGTTCCAAGAATGCCGACGTCACCCTGGAGACCATCCTGGTGCCGGACCCGGGCCCCGGCGAGGCCCTCGTGGACATCCTGACCTGCGGCGTCTGCCACACCGATCTGCACTACAAGCAGGGCGCCATCAACGACGACTTCCCGTTCCTGCTCGGCCACGAGGCCACCGGTGTGGTCAGCGCCGTCGGCCCGGACGTCACCGAGGTCGCCCCCGGCGACCGCGTGGTGCTGAACTGGCGGGCCGTCTGCGGCGAGTGCCGTGCCTGCCGGCGGGGTCAAGCCCAGTACTGTTTCAACACGCACAACGCCACCCAGAAGATGACCCTGGAGGACGGCACGGAGCTGACGGCCGCGCTGGGCATCGGCGCCTTTGCTGAAAAGACCCTCGTGGCCGCCGGCCAGTGCACCAAGGTGGACCCCGACGCCGATCCCGCCGCCGTCGGCCTGCTCGGCTGCGGTGTCATGGCAGGCATCGGCGCGGCGATCAACAC
>JBKPBZ010000081.1:0-10474 GCA_046727115.1 Actinomycetota bacterium
GCTACTTGCGCTGCATGTACCACTCGGTGAAGGACGACGCGCGGCCGTCCGCGGTCAACTGGATGACCCACAGGTTGTCATAGCTTCGGCTGTTGCCCCGGTAGGTCGTCAGGCCCTGCACAAAGGCCCGGCCGCCGTCGACCCCCAGCAGCTTCCACTCAAATGTCCAGTCATCCGGCTCATCGCGCCCGGCAAGCCAGTGCTCGACGATATCGTCCCGTCCCTGCCACGGTTCGGCTTCCTGCGGGCTGGTGGAATAGGTGGCGTCTTCGGTAAACAGCGCCCGGATGTCCTCGGGATCGTTCGTTGTCCACGCCGTGATGTAGTGCTGCATCCAGCGCTCCACCGCATCTCTCATGCCTCGGTTGTACTCCCCGCCATAGGGGCCCGCAAGAGTAGTCGATACGTGTATTTGGCCGTGATCGGGCGCGGAATACTGTCAGTGGTCGTCTGCGCCTCCGTATTCGCGGTCCCAGAGTTCGTGCATTTCCGCGTCCTTGCGGATGGCCTTCACGGCCTCCAGCTGTGCTGGTTTGTGGCGCTGCCATTCCCGGGCCCCGAGGGTCTTGCGGCCCGCGTCGAGGAGGAGCAGGGCTGTGTCCGTCAGCGCGTCGCTGCGGAGGGTGAAGTCTGTCTTCCTGCGCCGCAGGACTTCCTGCAGGGCTGACCGGGAAGCTGTGTAGGCTCCGAGCCTGCGCAGGGATCGGGCGCGGACCAGCAACAGCGCGGCGGCCAAGTCGTCGGCGTTCAGCAGCCCCTCTGTCTCCGCCACTACGTCAGCATCGCGTCCCAGCTCGGCCTCAAGCGAACAGCGGGCCAGGGCCAGCGGCAGCGACGGCGGCAGGCCGGCAAGCGCCGCGAGCGCCGCCTCCGTCTGGCCGGTCTCGCGCAGGGAATGGGACAGGGCCAGAAATACGGCCTCCTCGCTGAAGAGCACAGGAACCTCGATCCGCTCCGCCACCTCCACCCTGGTGACGACGCCGGCCAGGTACACGGCGGCGTAACGGTTGGCGTCCTGGTCGTTCCGCAGGCTCAGGCCATGTTGCAGAAGCTCGGACGCGCGCAGATGACCGCCGTGGGCGTAGGCCAGCAGCCCGGCCATGAGGTAGCAGACTCCGGCCCAGCCGGGGTAGGCGCGGGCCAGGGTGATCAGCCGGTCCGGATCGGTGCTGCCGAAGACGGCCGCGTGCACGGCTTTCATCCTCTTGGCGGACGCCCGGCCTCCCACCCTGCCCAGGCGGGGCACGCCGCCCTCGGCGACCAGCGTCCCGGGGGCCCGGCCTGCCATGAGTCCGGTCACCACGGAGCCCACGTTGCCGGCCAGTCCGCGGACCGGTGTCCGGATCACAGGCTTGCGGAAGGGCGTCAGGTCGCGGGTGTCCGTGTACGGCCTGCGCGGCTCGTCCTGGATTGGGTCGTCCGGAACTGGCTGGACGGGAATTTGGCCGTTGGGGATCCGGCCGACGGGGATGCGGCCGTCGGGAATGCGGGGGGCGGATTCGCCAGGTGCGGCGCTCATGCCCCCATGGTAGTAGCCACCGGCAGGCCGCTGCTAGGCGGCTGCGGCCACCCAGAGGCCGATCACCCAGGTGCTCGCGGCGAGGCAGGCGAGGCCGAATTCCACGATCATGCCAAAGCCGGTGGCCTTCAGGGCGGCCCAGCTCGAGGCCACCGCCGTGCCGACCACGCGGGTGCGCTGCAGCTCGCTGAGCAGGAGCCCGGCGGCGAAGCCTACGAAGAGCCCCACCACGGGGATGATGAACATGCCGGCCACGCCCAGCACCAGGCCCACCACCACGGAACGGCTCGGGATGCTGTGCTCTTTGAGCTTCCGGCCGGTCAGGACTGCGCTGGCGGCCATGCCGGCCAGGACGAACACGAGTCCGATCCCAAAGACCACCCAGCCAGTGGTTCCGGCGCCGCCCCAAAGGGCCCAGGCAAGCAGGCTCGCGCCGATCAGGATGCTTCCGGGCAGGACGGGAATGATGGTGCCGGCCACGCCCACCAGGATGGCGAGGCCGCAGAGCACAGTCACCAGAGTCTCGGGGTTCATGGGCCCAGTCTAGGCGGCGGGCAGTCCCGGCGGAGGCCGGACCCCCACCAGGCCCGGCAACGGCGGCGCTTCCCCGAGGGCAGCGCCGCCGTCACTGCGTGGGCGGCAGTGTGTCGCGGAACTACTCGGCTTCCACCGCCGCGGCCACGGCAGCGGAGACGGCCGGGGCCACGCGCGGATCCAGCGGGCTGGGCACGATGTAGTCCGCGGAAAGATCGTCCTCGGCCAGTTCTGCGATGGCACGGGCCGCGGCGAGCTTCATGGCCGGCGTGATGCGGCGGGCGCCGGCGTCGAGGGCGCCGCGGAAGATGCCCGGGAAGGCCAGGACGTTGTTGATCTGGTTCGGGAAGTCGCTGCGTCCGGTGGCAACCACAGCCGCGTACTTGCTTGCGACCTCCGGCAGGACTTCCGGGTCCGGGTTGGACAGGGCGAACACGATCGAGCTGTGGTTCATCAGCTTCAAGTGCTCCTCGTCCAGCTTGGCGGAGGAGACACCGACGAACACGTCGGCGCCGAGCAGCGCCTCGCCCGGGCCGCCGGCCACGCCGCGCGGGTTGCTGCGGGCGGCGAGCTGGGCCTTCTTGCTTGCGGGATCGGCGGCGATGTCCGCGCGGTCCTTGCTGATGGTGCCGCGGGAGTCCAGGAGGACGACGTCGCCGATTCCGGCCGTCAGCAGGATTTCGGCGACGGCGATTCCGGCCGCCCCTGCCCCGGAGACCACCACGCGCAGGCTGTCGAGCGTCCGGCCGGTCACCTTGGCGGCATTGGTCAGGGCGGCGAGGACCACGACGGCGGTGCCGTGCTGGTCATCGTGCATGACCGGGCAGTCCAGTGCCTCGATGAGTTTCTCCTCGAGGTCGAAGCAGCGGGGCGCGGCGATGTCCTCAAGGTTGACGGCGCCGAAGCTGGGGCGGAGCCGGACAAGTGTCTCGACGATTTCGTCGACGTCGGTGGTGTTGAGGACCAGCGGGATGGAGTCGAGCTCTCCGAAGGCCTTGAAGAGTGCGGACTTGCCCTCCATCACGGGCAGCGAGGCGCTCGCGCCGATGTTGCCCAGGCCCAGCACTGCGGTGCCGTCGCTGACCACCACCACGAGGCGCTGGGCCCATGTGAGCGTCTTGGCGAGCTCCGGGTTGGCGTGGATGGCGCGGCTGACCTGGGCCACGCCGGGCGTGTAGGCGATGGAGAGGTCGCGCTTGCTGGCGAGCGGGACGGTGCTGGAAATCGAAAGCTTGCCGCCCTCGTGGGATGCGAAGATTTCCTCGTCGCTGAGCACGGCTACTGCCTCAGCCGGGGAGGTGGAATCGGCGGGAATGATCGTTTCAGTGGACACGTCGTTGTCTCCTGGGACTCACCGTGGGCGCACGGCTCATGGAAGCTCAAGCAATGCTGCTTGAGTTGGTCTGGCGGGGGCGGGCGGCGATCAGTGGTGGCGGTCGCCGGTGGAGCCCCCGGTTTTGCTGGCATCAGCCGTGTTCCGGTCCAGCAATGGTAAACAAGGCGTCCCGCCGGTTACGCCGCGGACGGACGGTGATGTGCTCTGGTGAAACGATTCCCCAGGGAGTTAAGTGACCCGGATCACGCGCAGGAGGGTCTTTTCCGGGCCTGTGGTCTAGACCGGTTACGCGGCCTGCGGGGCTCGCTGCAGGAGCGAGCACGCCTTCTTCAGGTCCTCCTCCGCTTCGAAAAGGGACAGCCGGCGGCAGCGGACGGCCTGGACCAGTCCCGTAACCGTCAGCAGCAGGACCCGGGCAACTGCGGCGTCGCTGCACGCCGCCGTCACTGCCTTCTCAGCCGTCGCATCGATCTCGCGGAGCAGCCGCGTGGTGTCCGTGTCCTTGACGTAGACCGCGCGGTTGAGGGCCTGCTCCACAGCAGGCTGCATCAGGCGCATATGGAAGATCTCCATCACCACTCCCGCGAGGGCCTGGGCCGCCACTTTTCCCGCCTCGGGCGAGCTCCCCGCGAGCAGTTCGCCCAGTTGCTTGCGGTACAGCGCCAGGACCAACTGGGTGGAGGACGGGAAATAGCGGTACAGCGTCCCCAGCGGCACATCCGCCTTGGCCGCCACCTCGGAAAGGACCACGGAGTCCAGGCCCTTGCGGGCAAATGCCGCGGCAACGTCAAGAATCCGCCCGTAACGGAAACGTTGCCGGGGCAGAGTGGGAGGAGGGGCCATCGGTGGAAGATCTGAGTGAAAATCAGGCATCAGCAGCGTTCCGGGGGTCGTTTTTCTCGGCAGCCGGGCGCCATTCGCCCACCGCGCTGCCGCGGCAATTGCCGTCCACTATACGCCACGAAACCGGGCGTCCGGCCAGCCGGGCGGGACACCCGGAAGCCCCCAGAACCGGACGTCCGCGGCTCAGTCCACGCCCTTGATCTTCACCACGAACACGGCGCCCAGAAGTCCAATCACGGCGGCCGCCACATACAGCGAAACGTACCCTCCCCAGAGCGTCACGAACGGAAAGGCAATGAGCGGGGCGAGCACTTGCGGCAGTGAATTGGCGACGTTGATGACACCCAGATCCTTGCCCCGGTTCAGGGCCGTGGGCAGCACCTGGGTGATGAGGGCGAAGTCCACCGCCAGATAGCAGCCGAAGCCGATGCCCAGCACCGATGCGCCGATCAGCGCGCCGGGCCAGGTGGGCGCGAACGCAAGAATGAGGGAGGCCACGGCGATCACCAAGGAAGAGATGATGACCAGCGGCTTCCGGCGCCCCATCCGGTCGCTCAGCCGGCCGCCGATCACGCTGGTGATGATCACCATGACCGCATACAGGCCCGTGAGGATCAGAACGCCAAACTCGGGCTCGATACCCTGGGTTTCGCGGACCCGGACGGCGTCGTGGAGGAAGAACAGCAGGTAGAGAGTGACCATGTGGTTGCCGATGTTCACCAAAAGCCGCGTCAGCCAGGCCCAGGCAAAATCCGGGTGGCGGGCCGGAGAAATCCAAAAGCCCCGCACAAAGCCGGCCAGGCTGAACGGCGGACGGGCCAGCGCGGGCAGCGGAACGTCGTCGTTCTTGAAGTAATAGAGCACGACGCCGGCCAGCAGCGCCACCGCGCACACCAGGTATCCGGCGGCGAAGTTTCCCGTGACGGCGGCGGCGATCACCGCGCCGAGCAGGATCCCGACCGTCTGGCCCATGGCGGCCAGTCCGCCCACCGTGCCGCGCTGCGGGACAGGGACGCGGTCCGGGATGGCGGCGGTGATGGCGGCGTAGGCCCCGTTGCAGCCGGCCTGCACGAGGCACCAGAGCAGCGTCATGACGGCGACGTTCGGCGCTCCGGCCAGCGCGATGAGGGCTGCGGCGCCCAGGACCGCCCCGAACAGCACCCACGGCACCCGGCGGCCCAGCCGGGACGTGGTGCGGTCGCTGAAGGCGCCGAACAGTGGGTTGGCGACGAGGGACACGGCCGCGCCTGCCCCGGTCACGAGGGCGAGGATGGCTTCCTTGTCCCCTTCGCTGAACGCCGCCGCCTGTTGTCCGAGCAGCACCTGGATCGGGCCAAAGAACGCCGCATTGATGCCGAGGTTGACCAGCACCACGCCCGCGGTCCAGACCGGACGGACTCGCTGCTCCGGTTCGGCGAGTGCCGCCGACGTCGGAGCCGGGCTCGGCAGGTCGGACAAGCTCATGTGGTTCCCCCCGGAACTGGCGACGCAGGCTGAATGTCTGTGTGGGGCCAGACTATCGTGGGAAAGAAGATCCGCCGTCTACGTTTCAGCACGTCGACTTTTCAGCACGTCTACTTTCAGCCAGGGAGAACCAGTGGCCGCATCCGCCGTTAACACCGCCGACCTCTACGATGAGCGCGGCGAGGAGCTCAGCTCCTTGGCCGTGCAGTTCCAGTCCCTTGGCGGACAGTCACATTTCAGCGGGCCGGTCCGGACCATCCGGTGTTTCGAGGACAACGCGCTGGTCAAGTCCGTGCTGGCCACTGCGGGCAACGGCTCCGTGCTGGTGGTCGACGGCGGCGGCTCCCTCCGCACCGCGCTGATGGGGGACATGATCGCGGCGAGCGCGGTCGCGAACGGCTGGGCCGGCGTCGTGATCAACGGCGCCATCCGGGACCGGCTTGCTCTTGCGGGGCTGCCGCTGGGGGTCAAGGCGCTGGGCAGCAACCCGCGCAAGAGTGCCAAGGACGGCGCCGGTGCCATCGACGTGCCGCTGGAGATCGACGGCGTGGCCATCCGCCCCGGGGCGATGATCTGGTGCGATCCGGACGGAATCCTGGTCGAACGCTGAGGACTTTTTGCGCCCCGAGGTAGTGACGGGAACATTTGAGCCAGTAAGATAGTTACTGAAAGCAACTATCCGCTTGATCCCCACACTTCACCTTGGAGCAGTCATGTCCAAAACCACCTCCGCGCGCGCCGCAGGAGAGGTCCTGACCCACCGTCAGACCGTCACCGTCATGGTGGGACTCATGCTCGGCATGTTCCTGTCTTCGCTGGACCAGACGATCGTGTCCACCTCGATCTACACGATCGCCAACGACCTCGACGGCCTCTCCCTGCAGGCCTGGGCCACCACGGCGTACCTGATCACCTCCACGGTGAGCACGCCGCTCTACGGCAAGCTCAGCGACATCTTCGGTCGCCGTCCGCTGTACCTCATCGCCATCCTGATCTTCCTCGCCGGCTCGCTCTACGCCGGCTCGGTCCACTCCATGACCGAGCTCGCCATTGCCCGCGGCATCCAGGGCATGGGCGCCGGCGGCCTCCTGGCCCTCGCCCTGACCATCATCGGCGACATCGTGGCGCTCAAGGACCGCGCCAAGTACCAGGGCTACTTCATGTCGGTCTTCGGCATCTCCTCGGTCCTGGGCCCGGTGATCGGCGGCGCCTTCGCCGGCACCGAGACGATCCTCGGGATCGACGGCTGGCGCTGGGTCTTCCTCATTAACCTGCCGATCGGCCTCGCCGCCCTCGCGGTGGTGTTCATGTACCTGCACCTCCCGGCCAAGCACGTGAAGCAGAAGATCGACTACTGGGGCGCAGCCGCCATCACGCTGGCGATCGTTCCGCTCCTCCTCGTCGCCGAACAGGGCCGCAGCTGGGGCTGGAGCTCCGCCAACTCCTACCTCTGCTACGGCCTGGGCGTTGCAGGCATCATCGGGTTCCTGCTGGCCGAACGGCGCGCCGGCGACTACGCGCTGATCCCGCTCCGGCTGTTCCAGAACATCACGTTCGGCCTGTCCTCGCTGCTGAACTTCATCATCGGCATCGGCATGTTCGGCGCCATCGCGATGCTGCCGATGTACCTGCAGCTGGTCAAGGGCCTGACGCCCACCGAGGCCGGCCTCATGATGATCACCTTCACCGTGGGCATCCTCACCGGCTCCATCACGGCCGGCCGGACCATCTCGGCCTCGGGCACGTATCGGATCTTCCCCATCCTCGGCACGGCCGTCCTGACCGTTGCCGCCGTCGTGATGGGCCTTTCCCTCGGTGCCGACACGCCGCTGTGGGTCCCGGGCGCCATCGCCGTCTTCTTCGGCCTGGGCCTGGGCTTCTGCATGCAGCCCCTGACGCTGGCCATGCAGGTCTCCGTTCCGTCGAAGGACATGGGCGTGGGCACCTCCTCCGCCGCGTTCTTCCGCTCCATGGGCGGCGCGGTGGGCACGGCAGTGTTCATCTCGATGCTCTTCAGCCTCGCGGCAGACAAGATCGCCACGGGCATGAAGGACGCCGCGCAGAATGCGGACTACCTCAAGGTGCTCAAGGATCCCGCCGTGGCTGCCGACCCCGCCAACGCCAAGCTCTACGAGTTCTTCAAAAACGGTGCCAGCAACGATTCACTGAACGACACCAGCTGGCTGCACACCGCCAACTCGACGCTGACCCGCCCCATCACGGAAGGCTTCGCGCAGTCGATCGACGCCGTCATGCTCACGGCCGCGGTGCTCACCGGCATCGCCTTCCTGATCACCTTCGCCCTGCCGAACAAGAAACTCACGGACCCGAAGGCAGCCGCCGCGGCGGAGGGGGCAGCGGCAGTCACGGCCGCCGCCCACTAAGGCGGTTCCGCCGGCTGGTTCCATTTCACGGCAGTTCCACGTCACGGCAGGCAGTCTTTTGGACTGCCTGCCGTCGTCGTCTGCCGTAAAACCGGGCTCCGGCAAGAGGCCCGACGCCGAAAGCCTGCCCGGCGTGACGCGGCCGGTTTCCGGCCCGGCGGGCACGGCCGACGGCGCGGCAAAGTGTATGTTTCGTCTCACTTTCCGGCGGTGTGACAGGCGGCACGCCGGGTCGGATGTAAGACTGGGTAGCTGCGGCGAAGGCCGTGGAACGCGAACTGCCAAGGGAGCCGTATGACCATCACCCAGGACCAGACCGCCGCCAAGATCCCGAAACGGGTCATTTGGCTGGCCGTGGCGGGCGCCGTCGGCGGCTTCCTCTTCGGCTTTGACTCCTCCGTCGTCAACGGCGCCGTCGACGCGATCAAGGACGAGTTCGCCCTCAGCGAGGCCGTGACCGGGTTCGCCGTCGCCGTGGCCCTCCTCGGCTGCGCGGCAGGCGCCTACCTGGCCGGCAAGGTCGCCGACCGCTACGGCCGGATCCCGGCCATGAAGCTGGGCGCGCTGCTGTTCCTCGTCAGCGCCATCGGCACCGGGTTCGCGTTCGGCGTCTGGGACCTGATCTTCTGGCGCCTGGTGGGCGGGCTGGGCATCGGCCTGGCCTCGGTGATCGCCCCGGCCTACATTTCCGAGATCTCCCCCCGCCACGTCCGTGGCCGCCTGGCCTCGCTCCAGCAGCTCGCCATCACCACGGGTATCTTCGCCGCCCTCCTCTCCGACGCTGTGTTCGCGACGTCGGCCGGCGGAGCGGACCAGCCCCTGTGGTTCGGTTTGGAAGCGTGGCGCTGGATGTTCATGGCCGCCGCCGTCCCCGCTGTGGTCTACGGCTGGATCGCCTACACCCTGCCCGAATCGCCGCGGTTCCTGGTCTTCCAGGGCAAGAACGAGGAAGCGCTAAAGGTCTTCAAGACGATCGCCCCGGACGAGGACTCGGACCGGCACCTGCGCGACATCAAGAAGGCCATCGACGAGGACAAGGTAGCCGGCCAGAAGGGATCCCTGCGCGGCAAGGCCCTGGGCCTGCAGCCGGTGGTCTGGATCGGCATCATCCTGTCCGTGCTGCAGCAGTTCGTCGGCATCAACGTGATCTTCTACTACTCCACCACCCTGTGGAAGGCCGTGGGCTTCCAGGAAAAGGATTCGCTCACCATCTCCGTGGCCACCGCCATCACCAACATCCTGGTGACGCTCGTGGCGATCGCCCTGGTGGACCGGATCGGGCGCCGTCCCATCATGCTGGCCGGCTCCATCGGCATGGCCCTCTCGCTCGGCACCATGGCCTTGGCCTTCAGCTCGGCCACCGGGTCCGGGGACGCGATCTCGCTGCCCGGCGCGTGGGGTCCGGCCGCGCTGGTCGCCGCCAACATCTTTGTCATCAGCTTCGGCGCCTCCTGGGGCCCGCTGGTGTGGGTGCTGCTGGGCGAGATCTTCCCGTCCCGCATCCGTGCCCGCGCCCTGGGCCTGGCCGCGGCCGCGCAGTGGATCGCCAATTTCGCCATCACCCTGAGCTTCCCCGTCATGGCTGCGGCCTCGCTGCCGTTGACGTACGCCATGTACGCGCTGTTTGCGGCGGCGTCGTTCTTCTTCGTCATGTTCAAGGTGCCGGAGACCAACGGCATGTCCCTGGAACAGGCCGAAACCCTGTTCGTCCCCAAGGGTTCCGCGAAGGGTTCCGCCAAGGACGCGGCGAAGGACCCCGCCAAGGCCTAAGCGGGCGCCGGCGCCGGCGCCGTGTGAGGTCGCCGCCGCACCCAGCGGCATGACAGAGACGCCCATGCTTACTCGGAAGCATGGGCGTTCTTTGTCATCTGTGAGGCTTCTGCACGAAGCCAGGCGTTGCTAGACCACGTGCGGCTCGGGCGCCGTGAGGTAGCGGCGCCCGCCGAAGACCACGGCGATCGCGGCCACCATGGCCAGCGCCCCTGCGAAGAAGGGCACCTGCGGGCCGAAGTGCTCGCCCAGCTGCGCGGCGGCAAAGGGTGCCAGGGCGCCGCCCATCCAGCGCACGAAGTTGTAGCCGGCGGAGGCCACCGGCCGCGGCGAATCCGAAACGCCCATGGCCAGCACCGTGTAGATGGTGTTGTTGACGCCTAGGAGTGCCCCGGAAATGACCACGAGGACGACGACGGCGGGCACCGAGTGCCCGGCGGCCAGGCCCAGTCCCACCAGGTCCAGCATCAGCAGGACCAGGGTGCCGATGAGGACCCGGACTGCTCCGAAGCGGTTCTGCAGCACGGGGGCGGAAAACACCGAGAAGAGGGCCACCGCGACGCCCCAGCCGAAGAACACTCCGCCGATCCCGTAGGCGTCCATGCCGAGGATGAAGGGCGTGAA
>JBKPBZ010000082.1:0-2577 GCA_046727115.1 Actinomycetota bacterium
GCGATACAACAGCTGACTTCACCACTGAATCGAGCAATAACGCATGTCTGAAACCACCACCAACACCGCGGTAGCCACTGCATCGCGCAGTGACCTGCGCAACGTCGCGATTGTGGCCCACGTTGACCACGGCAAGACCACACTGGTCGACGCCATGCTCAAGCAGACCAACTCCTTTGCCGCGCACAACCACCTCGAAGACCGGGTCATGGACTCCGGCGACCTCGAGCGTGAAAAGGGCATCACCATCCTGGCCAAGAACACCACCGTGGCCTACAACGGACCGTCCTCCAAGGGCGAGACCATCACCATCAACGTCATCGACACCCCCGGCCACGCCGACTTCGGTGGCGAGGTCGAGCGCGGCCTGTCCATGGTCGACGGCGTCGTCCTCCTCGTCGACGCTTCTGAGGGCCCGCTGCCCCAGACCCGCTTCGTGCTGCGCAAGGCCCTGGCCGCGCACCTGCCGGTGATCCTCCTGGTCAACAAGACCGACCGCCCCGACGCCCGGATCGAAGAAGTCGTCCACGAGTCCATGGACCTGCTCCTGGGCCTGGCTTCCGACCTCGCCGACGAAGTTCCGGACCTCGACCTGGACAAGATCCTCAACGTCCCGGTCGTCTACGCCGCCGCCAAGGTTGGCCGCGCATCCCTCGAGCAGCCGGCCGACGGTTCTGCTCCCGACAACGAGGACCTCGAGCCGCTCTTCCAGGCCATCATCGAGCACATCCCGGCACCGACTTACGACCCGAACGGTGTCCTGCAGGCGCACGTCACCAACCTGGACGCCTCCCCGTTCCTGGGCCGCCTCGCGCTGCTGCGTATCTACAACGGCACCCTGCGCAAGGGCCAGACCGTCGCCTGGGCACGTGCCAACGGCGAAATGAAGAACGTCAAGATCACCGAACTGCTGGCCACCAAGGCCCTGGACCGCGTTCCGGCCGAGTCCGCCGGTCCCGGTGAGATTGTCGCCGTCGCCGGTATCGAGGAAATCACCATCGGTGAGACTCTGACCGACGTCGACAACCCGCAGCCGCTGCCGCTGATCACTGTTGACGATCCGGCCATCTCCATGACCATCGGCATCAACACCTCGCCGCTGGCCGGCCGGGTCAAGGGCGCCAAGGTCACGGCCCGCCAGGTCAAGGACCGCCTGGACAAGGAACTGATCGGTAACGTCTCCATCAAAGTGCTCCCGACCGAGCGCCCGGATGCCTGGGAAGTCCAGGGCCGTGGCGAGCTCGCGCTGGCCATCCTGGTTGAGCAGATGCGCCGCGAAGGCTTCGAACTGACCGTCGGCAAGCCGCAGGTTGTCACCAAGACCGTTGACGGCAAGGTCCACGAGCCGATGGAGCACATGACCATCGACGTGCCCGAAGAGTACCTTGGCGCCGTCACCCAGCTGATGGCCGCCCGCAAGGGCCGCATGACCAACATGGCGAACCACGGCACCGGCTGGTGCCGCATGGAGTTCATCGTTCCGGCCCGTGGCCTGATCGGGTTCCGCACCAAGTTCCTCACGGACACCCGCGGCGCCGGCATCGCAGCGTCCATCTCCGAAGGCTACGAGCCCTGGGCCGGCCCCATCGAGTACCGCACCAACGGTTCGATGATCGCCGACCGCGCCGGTGTTGTGACCCCGTTCGCCATGATCAACCTGCAGGAGCGCGGCTCCTTCTTCGTCAAGCCCACCTCCGAGGTCTACGAAGGCCAGATCGTCGGCGAGAACTCCCGCGCCGACGACATGGACGTCAACATCACCAAGGAAAAGAAGCTCACCAACATGCGTGCAGCCTCCTCGGACACCTTCGAGAACCTGACGCCCCCGCGCGACCTGACCCTCGAAGAGTCCCTCGAATTCGCCCGCGAAGACGAGTGCGTCGAGGTTACTCCGGAGTCCATCCGTATCCGGAAGCTCATCCTGGACGTCAACCAGCGCGCCAAGTCCAACCGCGCCCGCGCCAAGGTCTGATCCCGGTACCCGGGCTTCGGCTGACGCGTGACTAAGAGAGCTGCCGGTACGGCAGGCGGTATTGCCGCCGCCGTACCGGCAGCTCTTTTTGTTGCCCTCGCAGGCACGGCCCTGCATCGGCACGATCTGGTCCTGGGCGGCATGGACCTCCCGTGGGGCGCCGTCGCGGCGCTCGTGCTGCTGGGCTCGGTCCAGCTCTGGCTCGGGGCGGCCTTCCGTTCAGTCGTCCCGACGGCGGTATGCGGCGTCCTCTGTTACGCGCTGACCGGCTGGTGGTCCACGCTGGAAACGGGCAAACGCCTGGTCATCGGCGACACCTCGGGCAATATCTGGGTCTTCGGCATCGCGGGCGTCACCCTGGCCATGCTCGCCTGGTGCCGGCGGTACCGGCGGCCGCCCGGCTAGGACCCGCCCCGCTCTGCCCACCCTCCCGCGGGGGGACATGCTCATTTTTCGTTGTCTCGAGTGGGCACAGTGGCATTATGTCCGTGCCAGGGCCGGTGCGCGGGACATGTCCAGTCCTCACGATCGGCCGGGTCAGCCGCGGCCCTCACTGGCCCGGGCGGTTGTCCACATAGCGCCATATAGGACTATTCGGGTGCAGT
>JBKPBZ010000083.1:0-52903 GCA_046727115.1 Actinomycetota bacterium
GGCGGACGCCCACGGGGCTGTTCGAGCGCGGACGCTACCGGACGCTGTGCGGCCGGGATCCGTCGCCGGCGTTGGCGCCGGTGGCTACGGGAAACGCCGGGCCGGCGATGAAGACAGCAGCCTGGGTGCGTCGTTCGAATCCGAGCTTGGCCAGCAGCGAGGACACATAGTTCTTGACGGTCTTTTCCGCCAGGAACATTTCGGCGGCAATCTGCCGATTGGTCAGTCCGCCGCCCACCAGCTCCAAGACCTTGCGTTCCTGAGGCGTGAGGGATGAGGTGCGCGGGTCAACCTCCTCGGCCTCCACCAGGCTGTCCACGATGCCGGCGGCGACGCCTTCCTCGAAGAGGGTTTCCCCTGCTGCCGCCCGCCGCAGCGCGCCGATCAGGTCCGTGCCGCCGATCTCCTTCAGCACGTATCCCCGCGCACCGGCCAGGACAGCGCCGCGCAGGGCCTGCTCGTCGTCGAAGCTAGTCAGGATGATGCAGTTCAAAGACGGATCCACCGACCGAACGTCCCGGCAGACCTCAATGCCGGTCCCGTCCGGCAGGCGGGCGTCCAGCACACAGACATCGGGGTGCAGTGCGGGAATGCGGCGGGTCGCCTCCACGGCGGATCCGGAACTGCCAACCACTACGAAGCCCTCGCCCTCGAGGAGTTCCTGCAGCCCGCGTCTGACAAGTTCGTGGTCATCAAGGATAAAGACGCGGATCACCGCCTGCGCGCCATCGGCGGCAGTGAGACCTGCGTCTGCCCAGGCAATCATGGTTCTCCCGTCCGGCCGCTTTTCAGGACCGCTCGAATTTGTGGCTCATTGACTTACCCCAGCCTCTGCCATTCTTCTGCACTGTGGCGCCACGGACAAGGGTCATTATGCCCAGCGGTGCGCCTCCGGCCGCTGCACTGCGCTTTCGGGAACGCGGGCTGGTGCGCTTGATGACTTTTGGCCCTAGGCACCGGGCCCGACGTTGGACACCATGGGACGGTCGCCATCTGGCGCAGCAAGCCCGGCCGGCATGAGGACGGAACGAGGACAGGGTTCACCGATGAACGAACTCAGGGACGTCCGCACGATCGTGGTCGGGGTTGACGGCTCGGGCGCTTCGGTATCGGCGTTAAGGCAGGCGCAGGCCCTTGCAGTGCCCCTGTCCGCCAAGGTCGTCGCGCTGGCGTGCTGGGACTATCCTCCGGTGTACGACGGCTATGTCGCGGTCGGCATCGACGACTTCGACGTCCGGGCAGGGGAAATCCTGGAAGAGGCGGTTGTGAAGGCCTTCGGCCCGGACACCCCGTACAACGTCGAGGCCCGCCTCAGCCGGGGACATCCCCGCTGGTTACTCATCGAGGAAAGTAAGAGGGCGGACATGCTCGTCCTGGGCCGCCGCGGCCACGGCGGGTTCGGCGGCCTGCTTCTCGGGTCTGTGAGTTCTGCGTGTGTGGCCCATGCCCATTGCCCGGTACTGGTGGTCCACTCGCCTGAAAGCGACTGAGGGTGGACTCCCTGCCCTGAGTGGTTTGAGGCCGAGCTATTCGACCCGTGCTAAACACATCACGCGTAGACGGACGTGTGGGCTCGGCGGGATGATCGCCGGGTGGGTTTGCCGCAGTTAGGCGCCGAGGCTCTGCGTCAGCCCGGGGTGAGGACGCAGAACTCATTGCCCTCCGGGTCGGTGAGGCACACCCACGGCACCTCTCCTTGGCCGACGTCGGCTTCAGTGGCGCCCAGAGCCCGCAGCCGGGCCACCTCTGCCGTTTGATCATCACCGGGGTACGGCATCAGGTCGAGATGGACACGGCCACACACTATCTTCAAGGCGGGCGCGCGAATGAAGTCCAAATACGGCCCGACACCCTTGGCCGAACGCAGCCTGGCATGATAGTCGTTCACCTCGTGCAGGGTCCAGTCCGTCGCCTCGCTCCAGAACCGGGCCATGGCCCGCGGATCCGCACAGTTGACCACCACGGCGGCGATCGGCCCGGTGTCCCGGTAGATCGATCGGGGCTCCAGCACGCGGAACAGGTTGCCCTCCGGGTCGGCCAGAGCCGTCCACGGCACATCACCCTGTCCCACATCGGCCGGCATCGCACCGAGCTCCAACAGGTGTGCCACCAGTTCTGCCTGATGGGCCGCAGAGGTGGAGGTGAGATCGAGGTGCGCGCGGTACCTCACCGTCTCGGGGTCCGGGACGGTGACGACATCGACGCAGACGGCGACCGGGTCTGGCCAGACGAATCCCACGGGTTCAACATTGGTCACGCCGGGTCCCTCGCTGGAAACACCCCAGCCGAGCGCCTCCGCCCAGAACCGGCCGAGCGCTGTGTCATCCCGGGCCTTGAAATTCACCTGAACAAGTCGCAATGCCATACCGCCCGACCCTACCCCAGGTAAAAGCCGATATGGGAGGCACGCCGCACTATTCAAACGAGGCGCGGCGCTGATCCGAGGGGCGGGTGGTCCACACATCGGGCCGGTTGACCTTGAAGCGTCGTCCGGTCAGCGCCTTGGGAGCGATTCGCACGTAATAGGGCTTGCCGCCGGGATGCCACGGTTCCAAGAGCCGGGCGTCCGCCGCGTCCTTGTCCGCCTGGTTCTCGATCAATTCGGCCTGGCCGCGCGCCATCACGCTCCAGGCCGACTCGTCGTGGGCGTCGTAGCCGTCGATCTCGAATGCCACCGGTTTGCCCGTGATGGCGCCCCACAGTTTTGTGCCTCCCGAAGTGCGGAAAACAATCGTCCGCCGCTCCAGCACGAAGTTGACCGGGTAGATCTCCGGATGGCTGTCCACGATCAGCGCCACGCGACCCACGATTTCGGCATCGAGCAGCTCCCAGCACTGGTCCATGGTCAGCGAGTCGTTCTGCGGGGGCGTGGTGGTGTCCATGTGGAGCCACGTTACACCTGTCACCAAGGACTGGGCTTGTAGTCCTTCAGGAAGACGCCGTACTGGTCCTCGCCGGACTCGCCCATCACGATGGGGTCATATACGCGGGCAGCGCCGTCAACCAGGTCCAGGGGCGCGTGGAATCCCTCTTCCATCAGCCGGACTTTGGTGTAGTGCGGCCGCTCGTCCGTGATCCAGCCGGTGTCCACGGCCGTCATGAGGATGCCGTCGGCGTCGAGCATTTCCTGGGCGCTGGTACGGGTCATCATGTTCAGCGCAGCCTTGGCCATGTTCGTGTGCGGGTGTCCCGGGCCCTTGTAGGCGCGGGAAAACTGGCCTTCCATGGCGCTGACATTGACGATGTACTTCCGCCGCGCGGTGGAGCGCTTCATGGCGCCGCGGAGCCGGCTGACCAGCAGGAACGGAGCCGTCACGTTGCACAGCTGCACTTCGAGCATTTCCAGCGGATCCACCTCGTCCAGCACCTGGGTCCAGCTGTTGATCGTGGCGAGGTCCGGGACCAGCCCGCCGGCGTCGATCGCGGTGCCGGAGGCAATGCGTTCCAGCGACGCGGAACCCGTAGACAGGGCCAGGGAAGTGATTGCGTCCCCGGCCAGTACAGGATGGTCCAGCACGCTGCTGGCGAGGGCAAGCGGGTGCTTGTCGTGGGCGTGGCCGAACGTGACGAGTTCCGGGCCGCCGTTGGCAGCCTGGAGGGCGGCCGGCAGCGGCTCGTCCTCGGCGTCGACAAGGGGCTTATAGGCGTTGCCGGAGCGACGCACGGTCTGGGCCGCGTTATTGATGATGATGTCCAGCGCTCCCGCGGCATCGAGGGAATCGGTCAGGGCCATCACCTGGGACGGGTCGCGGAGGTCGATGCCAACGATCCGGAGCCGGTGCAGCCAGTCGGCGCTGTCCTCCATGGCGGCGAAGCGGCGGGCGGCGTCTTTGGGGAACCGGGTGGTGATGGTCGTGTGGGCGCCGTCCCGCAGGAGCCGGAGCGCGATGTACATGCCGATCTTTGCCCGGCCTCCGGTCAGCAGGGCCCTGCGGCCGGTCAGGTCGGTGCGGGCGTCGCGTTTGCTGTGGCTGAACAGGGCACACTCGGGGCACAGCTGGTGATAGAAGGCGTCGACTTGGGTGTAATGCTGCTTGCAGATGTAGCACGGCCGGGACCTGAGGAGGTGGCCGGCGATCTCCCCGGTCGCGGAGGTGGCGAGCTTGTTGCCGCGCGTCTCGTCGTCGATCCTGTCGGGGGCCGCCGTCGCCGTCTGGGCGATCACGGCGCGGTCCGCTTCGGCGATCTCATCGCGTTTGCTGACCCGCCGGTGGCGCTTGACGGCCTTGAACATCTTCCCTGTGGCGCGGCGCACGGAAACGTAGTCCGGGTGCTCCTCGTCATAGGCGTGGATCGTGTTCAGGACCTTCAGGCAGGCCTGGATTTCCTCCGCGGTCAGCTCGGCAAAACCAGACTCGGCAAGACCAGACTCGGCAGAGGGAAGATCGGAGGACAGATCGGGAGAGCTCATTGCCCTAATTTTACAGGTTGCGGGGAGCCCGGCCTGACGCGGCGCCGGGCCCCCGCCTGCCTAGGCCGTGGGCGAGTGCTTGGCCGGTGCGTCCGCGCCGACTGCGGCGGCCTGAACCTCGGCCACCTTGTTTACGGACTCCCGCAGTTCGGGCCAGTTTTCCGTCGCGGTGCGGACGGCATCCGGCACCAGGCGCAGGTTGGCCGCGGAGAGCGCCCGTTCCGCATCGCTGGGATCCGGGACATGCTGCCCCTTGGACAGGACCGTGATCCCGGAGTCCGTGACCTTGAAACCGCGGGCGCGGTCCAGCTCGGGGTCGAGTCCGATCGCGGCCCCGGCCGGAACCTTGACGTTCTTGTCGATGATGGCACGTTTGATGACTGCGCCTTCGCCCACATTGACCTTGTCCATCAGGACCGAGTCCAGGATCCGGCTCGAGGTGCCGACGTAGACGTCGTTGGAGAGCACTGACCCCTCCACGATGCCGCCGGAGACAACGACGCCGCTGGCCACGATGGAATCCAGTGCTGTGCCCACGGTGTTGGACTTGCCACGGACAAACTTGGCCGGCGGGGAAATGGTCTGCCGGGTGTAGATCGGCCACTCGGAGTTGTAGAGGTTGAAGACCGGAACGGGGGAGATCAGATCCATGTGGGCGTCATAGAACGAATCGATGGTGCCGACGTCGCGCCAGTAGGTGCGGTCCCGATCGGTGGATCCGGGGATGTCGTTGAGCGTGAAGTCGTAGACGCCGGCCTCACCCTGGTTCACGAAGTAGGGAATGATGTCCCCGCCCATGTCGTGCTTGGTGTCGAGCCGCTCGGCGTCAACGTGGAGGGCCTCGATCAGGGCGTCGGTGTTGAACACGTAGTTGCCCATGGAGGCCAGGAACTGGCTCGGGTCCGCCGCGAGGCCGGGGGTGGAGGACGGCTTCTCGACGAACGCGGCAATTTTCTCCGGGTTGTCCGCATCCGTCTCGATCACGCCGAACTGGTCCGCCATGTGCAGCGGCTGGCGGACGGCGGCGACTGTGGCTTTGGCCCCGCTGGCAACGTGCTGCGCCACCATCTGGGAGAAGTCCATCCGGTAGACGTGGTCTGCGCCGACCACGACAACAATGTCGGGATTGGCGTCATGAATAAGGTTCAGTGACTGATAGATGGCGTTGGCGCTGCCGAGGAACCAGCTCTTGCCCACGCGCTGCTGGGCCGGGACCGAGGCCACATAGTTCCCCAGCTGGGTGGACATGCGCCACGTTTCTGAAATGTGCCGGTCAAGGCTGTGGGACTTGTATTGCGTCAACACCACAATTTGCAGATAGCGGGAATTCACAAGATTTGAAAGGGCAAAGTCTATAAGCCGGTAGCTTCCGGCAAACGGGACACCAGGCTTGGCCCGGTCCGCCGTCAACGGCATGAGCCGGTTTCCCTCGCCACCTGCGAGGACAATTGCCAAAACTCTCTTTTGATGCGGCATGGTGATCGCTCCTGAACGCCTTCGTTACTCCCCAATACAGTCCGGTATGCCCGAACGTCTTCACACTAGATCAGTTCCACCGTAACGACTACCTTGGTGCATGTGCGAATAGATATTGTGACCAAAGAATTCCCGCCGGAAATCTACGGCGGTGCCGGGGTCCACGTGGCCGAGCTCAGCAGGGTGCTGGCCCAACGCGTGGACCTTCAGGTGCGTGCCTTCGGCGCGCCCCGCGAGCCCGGGTATCACGGAGCGACCGTCACGTCGTATTCCGTGCCCGAAGACCTGGGCTCAGCAAACGCCGCTATCCAGACCCTCGGGGTGGACCTGAGGATCGTTCCGGATATAGCCGGCGCAGACCTGGTCCACTCCCACACCTGGTATGCCAACATGGCCGGACATATCGCGTCGCTGCTCCACGGCATCCCGCATGTCCTCAGCGCCCACAGCCTGGAGCCGCTGCGCCCGTGGAAGGCCGAGCAGCTCGGCGGCGGCTACGCGGTGTCCTCATGGGTGGAAAAGACCGCCTACGAGGCGGCTGCCGCCATCATCGCCGTCTCAGAAGGGATGCGCCAGGACATCCTGCGCAGCTACCCGGACGTTGACCCGGCCAAGGTCAAGGTGGTCCACAACGGCATTGATGTGAGCCAGTGGAACCGGGACGAGGCCGATGACATCATCCGTCCGCTGGGGATCGACCCGGAGCGCCCCAGCGTAGTCTTTGTAGGCCGGAACACCCGGCAGAAGGGCGTACCGTACCTGCTGCGGGCCGCCGCCAAGCTCCCGGCCGACGTCCAGCTGGTGCTGTGCCTCGGCGCCGCGGACACTCCGGAACTGGCCGCCGAGACGGCACGCCTGATCGAGGAGCTGCAGAGCCAGCGCAGCGGCGTGATCCTGATCGAGCGGATGCTGCCCCGCAACGAGGTCATCCAGGTGCTCAGCCACGCGACCGCGTTTGCGTGTCCGTCCATCTACGAACCGCTGGGCATCGTCAACCTGGAGGCGATGGCGTGCGGCGCCGCCGTGGTGGCCAGCGCCACCGGCGGCATTCCGGAGGTCGTCGAGCACGGCAAGACCGGACTGCTTGTTCCGATCGAGCAGGTCACGGACGGCACCGGCATCCCGCTGGACCCGGAGAAGTTCGTCACCGACTTCGCCGAGGCCCTGATCGAAGTGGTGTCCGATCCCGCCCGGGCGCGCGCCATGGGCGAAGCCGGCCGGCGCCGGGCCGAGGAGCACTTCTCCTGGGAATCCATCACGGAGACCACGCTTGAGGTTTACCGTTCGGTGCTCAACAAGGACGCCTGACCCACCTCCAACGGGCAACACGACGACGGCGCCGCCCCGGCTGAGGGGGCGGCGCCGTCGGCGTATTTCGGCTGGGTCAGGCGCCGCGGGTTTTTGTGGCGTGAGTTTTTGTGGTGCGGGCCTTTGCGGCCTGGGCTGCGCGGGCGAGCAGGATCTTTTCATCCAGGGGGGCCTGGCCGCTGGCCCGCTGCTTCCGGGAGTAGTCCCTGGCCTCGTCCTGGCGGACCTTCTCCGCGCCGGTGGAGATCTCAGCGCGGAGGTGCTCCGGCCCGTACCCGAAGGCATCCACCAGGTCGAGGGCGTGCGGGCGGATCTTCACGAGCAGGCGGTTGATGTACTCGCCCACGGTGCGTCCGCGCTGCATCGAGAGCCTGCCGTTCATGAGGTACCAGGACAGGTTCTTCTCGATGAGGGACAGGCCGAACAGATCACGCAGCCACGTCAGGACCTTGTGCGTGCCCGGGTCTGTCACTTTCCCGAGCGCCTCCGTAAAGGCCTCCCACTGCAGCAGCTCCGCATGGGCCTGGGCGGCCTCGATGAGCTCGTGCTGGTGCGCGTTGAACAAGGCGGCGCCCTGCTGCTGCGGGAGCCTGTTCGCGCCCTTGAGGGCTGCGGCGACGTCCGCGACCATGGTCTGGACGCGGTCCGTCAGCAGGGTCCGCTGGCTTGCTTCGTCCTTGATCGCCAGGGCCGCTTTCTGCACTGATCCGGAGTCCGCGACGAACTGGGCGACGCCGCGCAGCCCGGTGCGGTGGATCGCCACACCGGTGGCCTGGCCCACGACGTAGCGGGCCAGCACGCCGAAGTTCACGGTGCGGAATTCCTTGGCGTAGTCGGCCAGCAGGCGCTTCGCGACCAGCTGCAGCAGGACTGTGTTGTCGCCTTCGAAGGTGGCATACACGTCGAGGTCGGCGCGGAGCGAGGCGAACCGGTTCTCGATCAGGAATCCGGCGCCGCCGCAGGCCTCGCGGCATTCCTGCAGGGTGTCCAGTGCGTGCCAGGTGCTGAGCGGCTTGAGTGCCGCGGCCAGGGTCTCGAGGTCCTGGCGGTCCTGGTCGGTGTCGTGACGGCCGGAGAAGACGTCGTCGAATTTCTGCAGCAGCTGCTCGCTGGCGAAGCTGGCCGCGTACGTGGTGGCCAGCCGGGTGAAGAGCCGGCGCTGGTGCCGCTGGTAGTCCAGCAGGACTTCCTCATCGGTCTGGGATGAGGCATTGAACTGCCGGCGTTCGGTGGCGTACTGGATGGCGGTTTTCAGCGCCAGTTTCGACGCCGTCACGGCGGCGCCGTCGAGGGAGACCCGGCCCTGGACCAGGGTACCGAGCATGGTGAAGAAGCGGCGGCCCGGGCTGGCGATGGGGGACGTGTAGCTGCCCTCAGGGTCCACGTCGCCGTAGCGGTTCAGGAGGTTGGTGCGGGGGATCCGGACGTTCGTGAAGTGCAGCCGGCCGTTGTCGATGCCGTTCAGGCCGCCCTTGACGCCGTCGTCCTCGCCGCCGATGCCGGGCAGGAAATCCTTGGTCTCGGGGTCCCGGAGGTCCATGTAGAAGGCGTGCACGCCGTGGTTGACGCCTTTGGTCACCAGCTGGGCGAACACGACGGCGGCGAGGCCGTCGGTGGCGGCGTTGCCGATGTAGTCTTTCCACGCTGCCCGGAAGGGCGTGTGGACCACGAACTCCTCGGCCGCGGGGTCGTAGGTGGCGGTGGTGGCAATGCTGGCCACGTCCGAACCGTGCCCGGTCTCGGTCATGGCGAAGCAGCCCGGGATGTCCAGGCTCATGATGCCGGGCAGCCACTTCTCGTGGTGTCCGGCCGTGCCGAGGTGGTTCACTGCGGAGCCGAACAGCCCCCACTGGACACCGGCCTTGATCTGCAGAGACGGGTCGGCGATGACCAGCTCCTGGAATCCGGCCACGTTCCCGCCGTGATCGTCTGCGCCGCCCACGGACTGTGGGAATGCGCGGTGCACGGCGCCGTTGTCTACCAGGATCCTGAGCTGTCCGAACGCGCGTTGGCGATGCTCGGTGTGGGTCAGGCCCTCGATCTTGTGCAGTTCCGGGCGGCCGGCGAGGGCCCTGGACTTCAGCCGGATATCGGCCCACTTGCCGAGCAGTTGTTCGCCAAGGGCCGCGACGTCGACGGCGGGCGCCTCAGCGGATTGGGCGCCGGAACGGCCGGCTGGTGTGGCCGCTGCCGTCGTCGTGGTGCGGCGGGCCACGTTGCCCGTCCTGCGGTCGGCTGGATCAGTGCGCCCGGCTGGTTCAGTGCGGTCGGCTATTTCAGTCATGTCGTTTCCTTCTGTGGTTCTGACAATCTTTGGTGCTGATACTTCAGTTCGTTAGGCCGGGCCGGAGCCGCCGCTACGGCGCGCCGTGGCTTGCCGGATTCGCCGCTGCCGGGTCTGCCGGTGGCTGCAGTTCGGGGGCAATGCCGAAACAGAGCCAGTCCGTGATCTGCCGGGCCATGGCTTCTTGGTCCGGCCTGGCGGGTCCCGGCGGGCTGGCGAGCCACTGCTCGCCGGCGTTCCGCACCAGGCCGATCGCGGCATTGGGCCAGTAACCGATCACGGCTTCCTTGTCCTGGCCGCCACCCAGATGGCTGCGCATGGGCCGGGCAATCATGTCGCTGATGGCGGCGAAGAAGTGGCTCAGGGCGCCGGCTGTGGAAATGGGCGGGCTGGCGGTATCTGCGTCGCCGGCGGCGTGGCGCGTGACGAAGGTGTAGACATTCGGGCTGGTCTCGGCCATCTGCAGGTAGGCGGACACCATGGCGAACAGGCCTTCACGGGGCGTCTGGGCGCTCTGGGCCGCCTCCTGGATGCGCCGCTGCATCTGGCTCAGGACCACTTCGCCCACGGCCTGCTGGAGTCCGGCCTTGTCGCCGAAATAGCGGTAAAAGACGGACTTTGAGGTCCCTGCGGCTGCGGCAATGTCCTCCATCGACGCGTCACTGCCAAGGGCGTGCACCGCCCTCCGGGCCGACTTTATGAGCTCCCGCCGCCGCTCCTGGCGATGGGACTGCCAGCGGGAGGCCCGGCCGTCGACGGCGGCCTGCCCGATCGGCGGGGTGTCGTTGGGGATGTTCACGATACCAAGCGTATCAGGTACGCTGGGTATCGGTAATCGCTTTGATCGAAGGAGACAGCCCATGTCCGTCAACGGACCGTCAGTGCCCCGCCCCCAACCAGCCGCCGGAACCTCCACCGTGGGGGCCGACGCCGGTACCGCCGCGGAGAAGACAGAGCGCGGCGGCGGGGCCTCTGCGCAGCTCCGCAGGGCCGTGGTGGTGGGCGGCAACCGCATCCCGTTTGCCCGGACCGGTGGCGCGTACACCAAGTCCTCCAACCAGGACATGCTCACCGCCGCTTTGGACGGATTGATCGCCCGCTTTGGCCTTCAGGACGAGCGGATCGGGGAAGTCGCTGCCGGCGCCGTACTCAAGCACTCCCGCGACTTCAACCTCACCCGGGAGGCCGTTCTCGGCTCGGCCCTCTCCGCCGAGACCCCGGCATACGACCTCCAGCAGGCGTGCGCTACCGGGCTGGAAACGGTGCTCGGCCTGGCGAACAAGATCAAGCTGGGCCAGATCGATTCCGCAATCGCCGGCGGTGTCGACTCCGCCTCTGACGCCCCCATCGCCGTCAGCGAGGGACTCCGCGAGGTCCTTCTTGACCTCAACCGTGCCAAGACGGTGTCCCGGAAGCTGCAGGTCCTCAGCCGGCTCCGGCCCAAGGATCTGGCTCCCGACGCCCCGAACACGGGGGAGCCGCGCACCGGGTTGTCGATGGGCGAGCACCAGGCGCTGACCACCGCGCAGTGGAAGATCACCCGCGAGGCCCAGGACGAGCTCGCCTTCAACAGCCACCGGAACCTTGCCGCGGCCTACGACGCCGGCTTCTTCGATGACCTCCTGACCCCTTACCGGGGACTGAGCCGGGACTCGAACCTGCGCGCCGACACGAGCCTGGCGAAACTGGCCACGCTCAAGCCCGTCTTCGGCAAGAACCTGGGCGCCGAGGCGACCATGACGGCCGGGAACTCCACCCCGCTGACCGACGGCGCCTCCACCGTGCTGCTCGGGTCCGAGGAATGGGCCGACGCCCACGATCTCCCGAAGCTGGCCACGATTGTCGACGGCGAGGCAGCCGCGGTCGACTTTGTCCACGGCAAGGACGGCCTGCTCATGGCGCCGGCGTTCGCCGTGCCCCGGCTGCTCGCACGCCACAACCTCACGCTGGCTGACTTCGACTTCTTCGAGATCCACGAGGCCTTCGCCGGCACGGTGCTGAGCACTCTGGCCGCGTGGGAGGACGAGGAATTCGGCCGCACCCGGCTTGGCCTGGACGGCGCCTTCGGCAGCATCGACCGGACCAAACTCAATGTCAACGGCTCATCGCTGGCCGCCGGACACCCCTTTGCTGCCACGGGCGGCCGGATTGTGGCTTCGCTGGCCAAAATGCTGCACGCCCAAGGCCAGGTCAACGGGCGCCCGGCCCGCGGGCTGGTGTCCATTTGCGCCGCCGGCGGCCAGGGCGTCGTCGCAATTCTCGAAGCACTTTAAGGAGAACCGGATGAGCGACAAATACACGAAGTTCGTCAGCCACGGTCTGGGCAAGGACATCGCCAAGCGGCTCGGGCTCCCGCAGCCGGTGGCCCTCCGGCGGTACCAGCCCGGCCGGCCCCTCATCGAAGGGCCCGTCCTGGTCCAGGGGTCAACCGGCGGCGCCGACGAACTCGCCGCCACACTCCTGGCCTGGAACCTCGACGTCCGCCGCCACGCGATACCCAAGGAGAAGCTCGGCGCCATCATCCTGGTGCTGGACGAACTGGCCCATCCCGGGGACCTCGAGAAACCGGTGCTCACCGCCGCCACCTCGCTGCGTGATCTCGCCCCGAACGCCCGCGTCATCACCGTGTCCCGCACGGCACTCTCCGCGACGGAGCCGGCAACGGCGGCGGCCCGGCAGGGCGTGGACGGCCTCCTGCGGTCTTTGGCGAAGGAACTTCGGGCCGGCGCCACCGGCAACGGCATCCTGCTCGCGGACGGCGCACGGACCACCAGCCCCGCAACGCTGGGGGCGTTGAGGTTCTTCCTGTCGGGCCGCTCGGCATTTGTGGACGGACAGTTCCTGACGGTGAGCTCCGGCGCCGGGCAGCTGCCCGACGACGTCGAGAAGCCGCTGGCCGGCAAGGTGGCCGTAGTGACCGGCGCCGCCCGGGGAATCGGGGCCGCGATCGCCCGCACCCTGTACCGTGACGGCGCCACCCTCATCCTCGTCGACATCCCGGCCGCCGGGGACCACCTTGCGGAGGTGGCCAATGAGGTCCACGGGACGGCCCTGCAGCTGGACATCAGCCGCAACGACGCCGGGCAACGGATCATCGACCACGCCGCGGCACGGCACGGCCGGCTGGACATCATGATCCACAATGCCGGCATCACCCGGGACAAGCTGCTGGCCAACATGGACGCAGCCCGCTGGAACGCCGTGATCGGCGTCAACCTTGCCGCGCAACTGCGGATCAACGAGGCCCTCCTGGCCTCGGAGCAGCTCGGCGACGCGCCCCGCGTCGTGTCGGTGGCTTCGACCAGCGGCATCGCCGGGAACCGTGGACAGACCAACTATGCCGCGTCCAAGGCCGGCGTGATCGGCATGGTGCGCGCCACGGCGGCACTGATCGGCGAGCGCGGCGGCTCCATCAACGCGGTCGCTCCCGGCTTCATCGAAACGGAGATGACCACCAGAATCCCGTTCGCCACCCGCGAAGTGGCGCGCCGGCTCAATTCGCTGCAGCAGGGCGGGCAGCCGGGCGATGTCGCCGAAGCCATCGCGTTCCTGGCCAGCGACGCCGCGGGCGGGATTTCCGGCGAGGTGCTGCGCGTCTGCGGGCAGAACCTGGTCGGCGCATGAGCGGTTCCCAGACCGTCATCCTGGGCGAGATGCCGTCCCTGTCCAAGCTCTACGTGAATGCGGCGGCCGCGGCGGCCCGGCGCCGGGTCCTGGGTACACACGGCGGCACCGAACTGCCGGCCTGCACCCACGAGGTCCGTGGCGTGAAGGCCGACGTCGCCACCCTGACGGCGTACCAGCATCTGATCGGCGAGAGCGCGAGCGATGTCCTCCCGGCGGGCTTTATCCATGCCCTGGCGTTTCCGCTGGCCATGAGCGTGATGAACCGGGACGATTTTCCCCTGCCGCTGCTGGGCATGATCCACCTGAGCAACAAGGTGGTGCAGTCCGCGCCGGTCCTGTTCACCCAAGCCTTGGATATCCGGGCCCGGGTGGAGAACCTGCGCGGCCACCGGGCCGGCACCCAGCTCGATGTGGTGGCAGAGGTCCGTACCGCCGGGCAGGAAGAAGCCCGCTGGCGCGGGGTTTCGACCTACCTGGCCAAGGGGGTGTTCCTGCCCGGGATCGACAAGCCGTCGGCGCCCGTGACGCCGCCGCCGTTCTCGGTGCCGGACCCCACGGCTCTGTGGCAGCTGGGCGTCGACACCGGACGGGCCTACGCCGCTGTCTCCGGCGACTTCAACCCGATCCACCTGAGCGTCCTGACTGCCAAGGCTCTGGGCATGCGCCGTTCCCTTGCGCACGGCATGTACCTGGCGTCGCGGGCGCTGGCCGACGTCGGCGCCGTCAGGGGGGATTCGTTCCGCTGGGACGTGGCCTTCGAGGCGCCCGTGTTCCTGCCGGCCCGCGTGGCGCTGGACATCAGCACGGTGCAGGCCGACGGCGGCGCCTGGCAGCGTTCCGACTATGTGGCGTGGAACCCGTTGTCCGGGCGCCGGCACTTCAGCGGTTCTGTCGCTGCGCTGCCGTAGCCGGACCCTCCAGGTCCGGACACATCGGCGGGACCCGCCGCCGTCGTCAGTTCCGCGACACACCCCAGCGGGCGGGCGTTTGCCTAGCTTGCGGGTGCGTTGGCCGGTTTTGCCTCCGTCCGGCCGGGTGTGGCCACCCGCAGCATGCGGTGGAGGCTCACGAGGATGGATTCCGCCGCGCTCGGGGCGTCCTTGCTGTGTTGTTCGGAGGCAAGCCGGGCAGTCAGTTCGCTGATTGCCGCGTCGGCGGAGCGGACCAGCTCGGCCTGGCCTTCCGGATGTTCGTCCTCCAGGGCAGGCAGCACATCACCGACGGAAGCCATCGCGTCCCCGAGGGGCGCCGCGTAGGCATCGGGAACCACAAAGGGGGTGGTGTCCTGGGCCCAGATGACATCCGAGAGCACTTGGGTCACATCCTGGACGTGGAAGGTCAGCCGCTCGAGATCGCGCAGGTTCCGGTAGTCGAGCTCCATGTCGCGCGGATGCAGGCGGCGGCGGGGATTGGCCTGGCGGCTCGCGTCGGCCTTCTCGACGGCGAGGCGCACGGAGCGGGCGTGCGCTGCGAGCGCCTCCGACCGGCGGGACCAGTCCTGGTGTTCCGGCGGCCAGCTTTCCTTGAGGGCCTTGCCCATGTCCCAGAGCTGCTGGGCGAGTGCCTGGCGGAGCTCCGCGATACTCAGGGCCGCGGCCCGGAAGTGCAGTGGCGGGAAGACCAACAGGTTCACGACGATGCCCACGGTGACGCCGACGGCCATCTGGAAGAGGTACCCGAAGGAGAACGTGTCCGGATTGTGTCCGCCAACCAACAGCACCAGGAGAGCCGCCGTCGGGATCCAGTCCCGGCCCGAGCCGATCTTCGGAAGTCCGGCCAGGATAACGCCCAGGCCCATAACCACTGCGACCGTCAGCGGTGTCGGCTGTCCGAGGCTGAACAGCATGAACGCCAGCCCGACGCCGATCGCCAGGCCGACGAGCGTCTGCAGGCCCTGGCGCATGGAACCGGCCACGTTCTCGTACATGGCCACCAGGGCGCCCAGGGGCGCGTAGTAGGGATAGTCGGCGGCGGAGCCCGGCATGTACGGGGCGATCGCGAAGGCGATGCCTGCGGCCAGTGCCGCTTTCAAGGCCAGCTGGAGCCGGGGCCACAGCAGCGTCGCGGAGACGGCACGGGACACATTCCGGGCCCATCTGCGCGGCAGGGAGGGCGGACTGTCGGCTGTCTTTTCTGGAGTGAGCATCGCGGCTCACCCTAGGGCCGGGAGGTTGCTGCGACAAGTGGACAAAACCGGCAGCGGTGCCTACCGGCCCGATTGACGCCGGTCAGGACGCAGCGTGGGCGGCCCGCCGCACCGCCGCGGACAGCCGCTGGGCGCGGCCCCCGGTCCTGCCCTCTTCGCTGCGGCGGGGCACGTACCCGAACCCGAGGCCGTATCCGGGATCGGCAAAGCCAAGGGCCGCGTTGGCGCCCTCGTGTCCGAACGCCAGATGACTGCCGAAGTTCCGTCCCGGCTGGGGTTTCATGAACACCACGGCGAAGGCGTTGTCGGAGCCGGAGCACCGGTCCAGTCCCCAGACCTGCTCCGCGGCCATGAGATCGATGGTGGCCGGGTCCAGGAACGCGGGACGGCCGTCCACCCCGGTTGTGGCAGCGGCATAGAGCCTGGCCAGCCCTTCGGCCGACCCCACGCCTCCTGCGCTGCTCATGCCCGCGGCGCGCACAAAGCGATGGTTGGGCAGTTCCATGATGGTGCTGACCGGCGCGTTGCTGCCCAGCCCGTCGAGGCTCAGCGGATCCAGCCACGGCTGGGCCGGGGCCGGATCGTAGAGCACCGCGCGGTATCGCGGTTCCTGGTCCTCGGGCAGGCCCAGGAAGAAGTCAATGTCCCAGGGGCGGCGGATCCGCTCGTCGTAGAGCCCCTGGAGCGGCAATCCCGCGGTACGCCGGCAGAGCTCCTCCATCAGGATCCCCATGGTCAGGGCGTGATAGCCGAAGGCCGTGCCCGGGCGCCACAACGGTGCCGAGGCCGCCAGCCGCCGGGCCGCGGCAGCCGTGGTGAACTCCGCCAGGGGAAAGCCGCCGACGACGCCGGGAAGCCCCGCCTGATGCGACAGGGCTTGCCGCACGGTGAGCCGGTCCTTGCCCTGGACGCCGAACTCCGGCCAGTAGGACGCGACGGTCCGGTCGAGATCGAGCCGGCCGTCCTGGACAAGGAGGGCGATCACGAACGCGGCGACTCCCTTGGAACAGGAATAGGTGCCCGTGATGTCGCCCGGCACGAAACCCGGGCCGCCGCACAGGTCGACAACCTTGGTGCCGCGGCTGTAGACGGACAGTTGCGCGCTGTAGCCCGGGTCATCAGACAGGAAGGAGTCGAAGAGCTCACGAACTTCCGCGAAGTCGGGGGTCGCAAGGCCAGCCGAAACGGATGGCGCTGCTGTGCCCGCGGCTCCGATGTCCGCGGAGCCGGCTGCCACGCCCGACCCCGGCACCGCGCCGGCCGCCGCCATCAGGCTGCGCCGTGGCCCGGGGCGACCTCTTCACCGGCGTGGACCGGTCCGGGAGGCGTGCCGTCGCCGAACGGCCGGCCTCCCAGCGCTTCGCGGCCGTGTTCCGAGAGCCACTTGCCCAGTTCCGGTCCGCGCGGCACCACGCCGGTGGGATTGATGTCCTCATGAACGATGTAGTAGTGCTCCTTGATCTGCACAAAGTCGGTGGTGTCACCGAACCCGGGCGTCTGGAACAAGTCGCGCGCGTAGGCCCACAGAACCGGCATCTCGCTGAGCTTTTGCCGGTTGCACTTGAAGTGGCCGTGGTACACGGCGTCGAAGCGGGCCAGCGTGGTGAACAGGCGGACGTCGGCCTCCGTGATGGTGTCGCCCACCAGGTAGCGTTGGCCGGCCAGGCGGTCCTCGAGCCAGTCCAGGGCCGTCCAGAGCCGATCATAGGCGGCGTTGTAGGCCTGCTGTGAACCGGCGAAGCCGCACCGGTAGACGCCGTTGTTCACCTCGGTGAAGATGCGCTTGTTGACGGCGTCGATCTCTTCCCGCAGGTGCTCCGGGTACAGCTCCGGTGCGCCGGCCCGGTGGTACTGCGTCCACTCCGTGGAAAGGTCGAGCGTGATTTGCGCGAAGTCGTTGGTGACCACCTGCCCGCTGGGGATGTCCACGATCGCTGGGACGGTGATCCCGCGGGGGTAGCCGGGGAAACGCCGGAAGTAGGCGTCCTGGATGCGCTCAATCCCGAGGACGGGGTCCCTGCCGTCCGGGTCGAGGTCGAACGTCCAGGACCGTGCATCGTGGGTGGGACCGGGCTGGCCGAGGGAGATGACCCCTTCCAAGCCGAGCAGCCGGCGCACGATCACCGTGCGGTTGGCCCACGGGCACGCACGCGCCGCGATGAGGCGGTAGCGGCCAGGTTCCACCGGCCAGCCGGGCTCGCCGTTGCGGCCCGGGGCGCCGTCCCGGGTGATCCGGTCCTCAATGTAGTTGGTGTCGCGGGTGAATTCCTCGCCGCCGGTCACGTAGGCGCCCTTGGTGCTGAATCCGGGATCATCGGTGTGCGTACTCTGGCTCATGGTCCCAGCCTAAGGCCGGGCATTGAACGGTCCCAACGCTGTTGTGAACTACAGTGCCGTAAACACCGGCGCCATCGGCTGCCAGGCAAACCACCAGGCGCCGGCCACTACCGCGGCGAACAGCGCAATCCACACCGCGGCGGGGACCGAGGTGGCCCGTGCCAGCAGGTAGGCGTCCGACGTCGGGAGCCTGTCACGGTGCCGCACATGGACGTTTGCCAGTTTGCCGAGGTCCCTGACGGCCGCAACCAGCAGAGCCAGGCCCAGCACGATCATCACGTGTCCGTTGAACACCGGCGGGACAAAGAGCACCAGGAGCGCCGAGGCCAGCACGGCGGCGGCGGTGATGAGGAGGCCGACGCCGTTGCGGAGGAACAGGAATGAGACCAGGAGGATCAGCGTGCCCACCGACATCGCGGCCGGGCCCCAGCCGTTGAAACCGCACCAGACCATCACTGCCCCAACGACGGCCGGAACGGGGTAACCCCAGAACGTCGACCAGGCGGCGGAGAGCCGGCTCCTGCTGTAGGTCGTGGTGGTGCCGGAGTGGTCCAGGCCCAGCCGGATGCCGCCGAGCCGCTGGCCGGTAGTGACGGCCGCAAACGCATGGCCGAGTTCGTGGGTCACGGTGGCGAGCAGGCCAAAGTAGCGCCAGGTCAGGCGCGGCAGTGACACCGCGACTGCCAGCAGGATCACCGCAACGAGCTCGGTGCTGGTCACATGCGGGCTGGCGGCGTGGGTGAAGCCGCCAACGATCCGCTCCCACCACGTCAGGGCGAGGTTCGGTTCCACCACGAGACCGGGCCGGATCATGCCCGGCCCGAGGCATGCTCGATGCAATACGCGGTCCACGGCCTGGCCTCCAGCCGGCCCTCGGGGATCGCGGCGCCGCACACGGCGCAGATCCCGTAGGTGCCCTCTTCCATCCGGGCAAGGGCGGCATCGATCTGCGCCAGGGAAGACCTGCTCTGTGCCAGGAGCGCGGATGCCTGGGACAGCTCGAAGGCGATCGTGCTGCCCTCGGGGTCGTGTTCGTCGTCGACATTGGAGTCCCGGCGGGCCGCGTTGACCGACGTGATGTCTTCGCGCAGGGCGGGCAGGAGGGCAAGCTTCCGGCGACGTTCCTCTTGCAACAGGATCCGGAACCGTTCGACGTCAACCATAGAGTGCAAGGCTAGCGCGGACGCTGTGGTGGCGCCTAAACGGGCCGACAGCCCCGTCCGCACCGGGACCTGCCGCCCGCTCCTCGCGGGGAAACCCGGGCCGATCGCTTGCGGCCGCCAAGGAGGGACTCGAAGAACCAGTAGGTGAATCTTAGATCCACGGAGGGGGCGCGGGGCGCGCAGGCAGCGTCTAGAGTGGGCGCATGGCGGACCAGACGCACCTCGAGGACCCTGTAAACCCCGCACACCCTGAAAACTCAGGGACACCTGGACGTCCCGGACACGCCGGGGACGCTGACCCGGCGGACGCGCTGTTGCGCGAACTCGCCGCGGCTCATGGCGTCGACACGAGCTACTGGGGCTGGGACGGAGTGGAGCGCTCCGTGGCCGCCGGAACCCTCCGGGATGTGCTGGCGGCCCTCGGTGTCCCCGCCAACGGGCCCGAGGAGCAGCAGCGCTCCCTGGCCGAGACACGTCTGGCGCCGTGGCGGCGCATACTGCCCCCGGTTCTTGTGGTGAGGGAGGGGCGGGAGACCCACGTGGATGTCCACGTCCCGCATGGCAGCGCAGTTCGCGTCTGGATTGACGGAGAGGACGGCAGCAGGCACGAGGCGGCCCAGCGGGAGAACTGGGACCCGCCGGTGGGCGTGGACGGCGTCCTCACCGGACGTGCCACTTTCACCATCCCCGGCGACCTCGGCCTCGGTTGGCACACCCTGAACGCCGACGCCGAAGGCACCCTGGCGCAGTGTCCGCTGGTCGTGACGCCCGGCCAGCTCCGGGCCTCTGCGGCGCTCGCGGAACGCCGCGCCTGGGGGCTGACCGCCCAGCTGTACTCCGTGCGGTCCTCCCGGTCGTGGGGGATTGGCGACTTTGCAGATCTCAGTGACCTCGCCGCGGTTGCCGGTGAGCAGGGTGCCGACTTTGTATTGGTCAATCCGCTTCATGCCGCTGAACCAGCGCCGCCGGTTGAAGACTCCCCGTATCTGCCGGCCACACGGCGTTTTTTCCACCCGCTCTACCTGCGGGTGGAGGAAATCCCGGAATACGGCTATCTGGACGCTGCCGGCCGGGCCGAGGTGGCACGCCTGGCCGAAGGCCTGCAGGAGGCCAACCGGTCCCGGGACCTCTTGGACCGCAACGCCAGCTACGCGGCGAAGCTCAAGGCCTTGGAACTCGTGTTTGCCGTCCGCCGCGGTCCGGCCCGCACCCGGCAGTTCGCGAACTTCTGCGCCGAGCAGGGGCAGGGTCTCGAGGACTTTGCGCTGTGGTGTGCGCTCGCCGAACAGCTGCCGCCGTCGGCGCCGGAATGGACCGGGGCGGCGGCAACCCCGGCGTCGCCCTACTGTGTCGAGCAGCGTCCCAGGCTCGCGGCCCGGATCGAATTCCACTGCTGGCTCCAGTGGCTCTGCGACCAGCAGCTCGAGGCGGCCCAGCGTTCAGCGCGCGAGGCGGGAATGGGGATCGGCGTGGTCCATGACCTCGCCGTTGGCGTGAAATTCGGCGGTGCCGACGCCTGGACGCTGTCGGGCGTTCTCGCCCGGGGCGTTTCGGTGGGCGCGCCTCCGGACATGTTCAACCAGCTGGGCCAGAACTGGTCCCAGCCGCCGTGGCATCCCGGCCGGCTCGCCGAATCCGGCTATGCCGCTTACCGGGACATGCTCCGGACCGTGCTGCGGCACGCCGGCGGGATCCGCGTGGACCATATCCTCGGCTTGTTCCGTTTGTGGTGGATCCCCGAGGGCGCCGGCCCGGAGAGCGGCACGTACGTGCATTACGACTACGAGGCGCTCATCGGCATCCTGGCCCTCGAGGCGCAACGGGCCGGGGCGATCGTGATCGGCGAAGACCTGGGCGTGTTCGAGCCGTGGGTCCGCGGCTACCTGACGGAGCGGGGGATTTTCGGCACGTCCATCCTCTGGTTCGAGCACGACGCCGATGGCCCGATCCCGCCGGAGCACTACCGCCGGCAATGCCTGACCAGCGTCAACACCCACGATCTGCCCCCGACGGCGGGCTACCTTGCCGGTGAACACGTCGCTTTGCGGGAATCGCTCGGGCTGCTGCGGCGTCCCATTGATGAAGAACGCGCCGAGGCCGCGGCCGAGCAGGATGCTGTGCTGGCCCAAGTCCGGGCACGCGGGCTGTTGACGGACACCGCCACCGACGTGCGGACTACGGTCGAGGCGTTGTACGCGTACACGGCTCTCGCCCCGTCCGCGCTGCTGGGCGTGGCGCTCGTCGACGCCGTGGGGGAGACCCGGACCCAGAACCAGCCGGGCACCAGCACCCAGTACCCAAACTGGCGCATCCCGCTGGCCGCTCCCGAGGGCGTGGTACTGATCGATGACCTGCCGGGCCATGAACGGTTCCTGTCCCTGCTGGGCACCGTCCGGACTGCGCTCCACCCGGGGCCCGAAACGGACCTGAGCCGGACCTGAGGAGGGGGCCCGCAGACAGCGTTGGACGCGCCCCTGCCGGCCGCTAGCATCGTCCGATGACGCGGAGCGGCCGGGGCTTGCTGGTCGGCGGTTGGGCGCTGGCGATGCTGTTAGTGGGGTGCACTCCGGTGCAACCCTTCCAGGCCGGCCCGCCTGCGCCCTCCCAAACCACGCCTGCCGAATCCACGCCCCGGCCGTCCCGCCAGGACACGCCTCCCGCCGCGACCCCACCTCCGTCGCCGTACTTCGCACAGCCGGCGCCGCTCCCGGCGCCGGGGCAGCAGGGCGACGGCGGAATCCAGCACATTGTGGTCATGGTCCTGGAAAACAAGGCGGCCTCGCAGATCATGGGCGCCGGCGAAGCGAGCTACTTCAACAAACTGGCGGCAGAATTCTCAACGGCCGCCAACTACCGGGCGGTCATGCACCCGAGCCTGCCGAACTATATCGCCCTGACGAGCGGAACAACCGCCGGAATTACCAGCGACTGCAAACCCAAGTCCTGCATGGCCGATGTGCGGTCCCTCGCTGATGAAATCACGCAGTCCGGACGGACCTGGAAAATGTACGCGGAGGGCATGCCCGCGCCCTGTGTTTCGCGGGACTCCGGGGACTACGCGGTGAAGCACAATCCGTTCCTGTACTACCCAACGATTACCAACGACAAGAGCTCCTGCGCGGACCATGTTGTGCCGTACGACCGGCTGGAACAGGATCTGCAGTCGGCGTCGGTCCTGCCGGACTTCTCCTTCATCAGCCCAGACATGTGCAACGACACCCACGACTGTCCCATCAGCACCGGAGACCACTGGCTCTCCCGCGAGGTGCCCAGGATCCTTGGGTCGCCGGCCTTCACGACGCAGAACTCCCTGTTGGTGCTCACGTGGGATGAGGGCAGCAAAGAAGACAACCGGGTGGCGACGGTATTTGCCGGCCCGGCCGCGCGGAAAGGCTTCACTTCCCATGCTGCCTACTCGCACTACTCCTTGCTGCACACCATCGAGGACGTGTGGGAACTGGCTCCGCTGACCGACAATGTCCGCAATGCGCCCCTGATGAGCGAAATGCTCAACCAATAGCGGCGGCTTTTCCCGGCCAATACACAGGAAGCACTGCCCATAATGGTCCCGAAGCTCCGGTCAACCGCTATTTGACCGGAGCTTCGCCACGCGCCGGCCAGCACAGGCGCCGCGGAGGTTCCAGTGATAGAGGGCTTTGGGCACAGGCGAGCGGGCATGGCGATTCCTAGAATGGAGTATGGCCGGATCCGAAGTCATTGAGGTGGAACACAAGTACAGCCCTTCGGAATCCGACGCCCTCCCGCAACTGGGATCAATCCCCGGGGTGGATCACGTCGGGCATTGCGTAAACGTGCAGCTGGACGCCGTCTACTTTGATACCGCAGCGCTGGCGCTGGCCGCGCGGCGGATCACGCTGCGCCGCCGGTCCGGCGGTCCGGATGCAGGCTGGCATCTCAAACTCCCCGTCACCGCGGGGGAGCGGCGGGAGATTGGGGAACCGCTTGGCGGCGACCAGGATGCCGTGCCGGAGCTTTTGCGCCAATTGGTACTGGTTCACACCCGCAGCCACGTGCTTGTGCCTGTGGCACGCATCAAGACCAACCGGAATTCGACTTCCTTGTACGCCGCCGACGGCGCAGTCCTGGCCCAGTTCAGTGACGACCACGTCGAGGCGCAGTCCCTATTAGCCCCGGCGGAACCGTCGCGGTGGCGGGAGTGGGAAATTGAACTCGCCGACGGTCCCCGACAGCTGCTCCAGGACGCTGACACACTGCTCGCAGCCGGGGGAGTGCCCCTGTCCTCCCTGCCGTCCAAGCTGGCCAAGGCGCTCGGATCCAAATATCCGGGTGATCCGGCTGCGGGTCCAAAGCCGAGCCGGGACGGCCCGGCCTCGGGCGTCGCGCTGTCCTACATGTTCCAACAGGTACGCGCCCTGAAGATACATGACCCTGGAGTCAGGGTCGACGCGCCGGACGCCGTGCACCAACTACGGGTTGCCGCGCGCCGGCTGCGGTCAGCGTTGGCGACCTTCCGGAAGCTCACAGGAACGACGTCGGCCAAGGTCCTGCGGGCTGAACTGCAGTGGCTCGCCGGCGCTGTGGGACAGGCTCGGGATACGGAGGTCATCCGCGCCCGGTTGAAGGACATGATCAACGCCGAACCGCCGGAACTGTTGATCGGTCCGGTTGCGCACGAAATCGAAGAGCACCTCGGCACCGTCCAGCAACAGGCCCGCGCTGCGGGCTTGGCGGCGCTGGACAGCGACCGGTACTTCCGCCTCCTCGATTCCCTCGACGCGTTCCTTGCGGCACCTCCGCTCAGTGCCGCAGCACAAGAGGAAGCGCCGCGGACAGTTGGCCGGCTCGTCTCGGCCGAGCGAAAGCGCCTAAAGAAGGCGGTCCGCGCCGTCGATAATGCCACCGGGCGGGGACCGCAGGATGTCGCGCTGCACGAAGTTCGAAAGAGCGCCAAGCGGCTGCGCTATGCCGCCGAGGCGGCTTCCCCGATTTTCGGCAAACAAGCAACTGCCCTTGCCCGGACCGCTGAGGGCATCCAGGAAATCCTTGGAGACTTCCAGGACAGCGTCGTCACCCGGGAAACACTGCTTGCCCTCGCGGCACAGTCCGTCGCCGGCGGAGGCAACGGATTCAGCTACGGGCGCCTGCATGCATTGGAGCAGCTGCGCGGCGATCAGGCCCGCGCGCGGTTCTACGACGTGTGGCAAAAATCCAGGCCGAAACCCCTGGACTGGAAGTAGCGCCGACATCTCAGCGCTGCGAAGGAGAGAACCGCCCATGACGGAGCCCCGCACGGGTACTGCGGCCATATGGTCGGACGGACTCGGCCGCGCCAGCATCCGTTCCGTGCAGGCCCTCACGGTGGCCGCTCTCGCGTGGGCGATCATCTGGGCAGCGACCCGCATTCCGTTCGTCATCATCCCGGTCCTGATTGCCGTGATCCTGGCCGCCGCAATCTCCCCGCTGGTCCGCTGGCTCACAGGGCGCTCGTGGCCGCGTGCCCTCGCCGTCGTAGCCTCGTTCCTGGCCATCCTCGCCGTAGTCGGCGGCGTCATCACGGGCATCGTGATCCTGGTCTCGCGCCAGTGGGCCGAGCTCTCAGCTCGCGCCGTATCCGGTGTTGACCAGTTGCACTCCTTCCTCACTACCGGACCTGTCCCCGTCAGCGACCAACAGATCACCGCCGCCATCGGCTCGGTGCGGGAGTTCTTCACGTCCAGCACTTTCGGTGCAGAAGCCCTCACGGGGGCACGTACCCTCGGGGAAATCTTCGCCGGCGCGGTGTTGATGGCCGTGACGCTGTTCTTCTTCCTCAAGGACGGGCCTGAGATCCGGACCTTTCTCATCGGCTTCCTGCCCGCTGACCAACGTGCCAAGGCACGCCTTGCCGCGGACCGCAGCACCGTCGTCCTGGGCGGGTACGTCCGCGGCACGGCCATCGTCGCCGCCATCGACGGTCTCGTCGTCGGGATCACCCTCGCCATCATGGGAGTGCCGCTGGCCCTGCCGCTGGGCGTGTTCATCTTCATGGGCGGATTCATCCCGATCGTCGGTGCAACCGTCGCCGGCACCCTCGCCATCGCCGTCGCCCTGATCTCCAACGGCCCCGTCCAGGCGCTTATCGTCCTCGCCGTCGTCATCGGAGTGAACCAGCTGGAACACCACTTCCTGCAGCCGGTCCTGATGGGCAAAGTGCTCAGCATCCACGGGCTGGCCATCCTGCTCGTCCTGGCCGCGGGCACCGTGCTCGCAGGCATCGTCGGAGCGCTACTGGCCGTGCCGATCACCGCCGTGGCCTGGACCATCCTCAAGACGTGGTCCGGCCGCGATCCGCTGGCCGAAGTTGAACAGCCGGCGGGGGAGGGGCGGCAATAACAAACCAGATCCGCGGCACCCATCCGGACGGGTGCCGGCCGTTGGTCCAGACTCCCAGGACGCGGCGCCTGTGCCCGGGGAGCCTGGATCAATGGAGCGTCAGCCGTGGGCGAGGACCGTGTTGATCAGCTTGGTCAGTTCGGTTGACGCTTGCTGAGTGACCACTGGCCCTGTTTTTACGGCGGTCGCGGCAAGGTTGCCCTTGATGCCGGTAACGGTCAGCGCAGCTTGGGCCTGGCCTGTGCCAAGGTGCTGCTTGGTGAGTGCCGCAAAAGACACGTCCCCGTTAGTCTCAGCAGCAACAGGCGTGGTCTCTGTGGTGATTTTCTGGCCGCCCGCTTCGATGGTGAAAGTCTTGCACTGCGCAGCTGACGCCTGGGAGGCGTTCAGCTTCTCGGTCATGGTTTGAGCGTCCTTGAGGGCAATGACCGTAACCACAGTTGCCGTTTTGTCGGTTGCCGAGATCGAAGTGGCCCCCGCGTAGGTGCTGCCGTCCGGAATCTGGGCGCTGCTGTCGGCGAAGGACTTGCAGGCCGCTGGAGTGAATACGGCGGTCTTGAGCAATTCCTTGGCTTTGAGGATGCCCTGGTCGATTTGTGCTGCCGGGACCACAGTCAGCGGCTTGCCCTGGGCGTCCTTCAGCGTTGAAAGCAGGCCGCTGAGGTCCGCATCGCTGAAGGTCTTCGCCGGAGTCGGGGTGGAAGTGGCTGTCTGAGCCGCTGCCGGCGTTACGGCGGTCGACGTTGCCGTCGCGGTGCCTGTGCCGGCGCCGCTGCCGCAGCCGGTGAGGGCAAGGAACGCGACCAGAATGACGGCCGGCGGTGTGATTCTTCGCTGCATGTAGTGTCCACCTTCTCGTTTACCGGTCCGCCTCCCGGTCCTGGGCGGCGCATTCCGGTACCGACCAGCCAAAGTGTCCCGGTCAGGACCCCGGCCGGTGCGGCCTGTAGCTACTCGCCGGAAAGCGGTGTCAGGGGTGGTTTCTGTTGGCGGCCCGTGGTGACGGAAGGCCGGCGCAACGCTCCCCCTCGCGCACCGCTCCCAGACGCGATGGGGGTCAGGCTACAGGCACGGGTCGGCTAAACAACAGAGAGTAAGCTACCTGTTTTGATACCGCCGGCGGGAGGCGCGTATAGCGGGCCCGGCAGTTGGGAAGGCCCCGGGCGCGCGGAACGAAGAGGGCTACACCTTCTCATTGCCGGCCGTTTCACAAGTCTGGTGGGTAAAGCCGGAGTGGGGACAGAAAAAAACCCCTGGAATCCTTGGATTCCAGGGGTTTTCCCTTGTGCGCGGAGGGGGACTTGAACCCCCACCCCCTTTCGAGGACTAGCACCTCAAGCTAGCGCGTCTGCCATTCCGCCACCCGCGCAGGTGGTAATTCCGGGAAGTTTTCGCCTCTCAGCGTTTTGCTTTTCTCGGAAGCAGCGAGAAAGACTCTAGCACGACTTTTCCGGAAACAAATAATCGGGGCTTTGCCGGGGGGTGTGGGTAGGCTGAAGCCAGCAATTGAGCCACCCGCCAAGAGGAGCCGCAATGACTGACAACCGGACCGAAACCAGGCCCGAGGACGAGGTCGTCAGGATCTGCCAAGAGCTGATCCGCATCGACACATCAAACTACGGTGACGGCTCAGGCCCCGGTGAACGCGCGGCCGCCGAATACACCGCCGGGCTCATGGCGGAAGTCGGTCTGGAGGCTGAAATCTTCGAGGCCGCCCCCGGCCGCGCCAGCGTGGTGACCCGGCTGGCGGGGGAGGACCCCTCGGCCAGCGCCCTGGTGGTCCACGGCCACTTGGACGTCGTCCCGGCCCTCCGCGACCAGTGGTCGGTTGACCCCTTCGGCGCCGAGCTGAAAGACGGCCTGATCTGGGGACGCGGCGCCGTGGACATGAAGGACATGGACGCCATGATCCTCGCTGTGCTGCGGAACTTCGCCCGCACGGGACGCAAACCCAAGCGGGACCTCATTTTCGCGTTCTTCGCCGACGAGGAAGCCGGCGGCACCTACGGCGCCCGCTACGCCGTCGACAAGCGGCCCGAACTCTTTGAGGGCGCCACCGAAGCGATCTCCGAGGTGGGCGGCTTTTCCGCCACCATCGGCGGCCAGCGCACCTATCTGCTCCAGACGGCGGAAAAGGGCCTCTCCTGGCTCCGCCTTGTTGCCCACGGCCGGGCAGGCCACGGCTCCCAGATCAACACCGACAACGCGGTGACCAGGCTTGCCGGTGCGGTCTCCCGGATAGGTTCCTACAACTGGCCGATCGAGCTCACGCCCACCACCCGGCAGTTCCTCGACGGGGTCACCGAACTGACCGGGGTCGAATTCGATCCCGACGATCCCGACAAGATCCTCAAGGAACTCGGCACAGTGGCCCGCTTTGTCGGCGCGACACTGCAGAACACCACCAACCCCACCCTGCTCAAGGGCGGCTACAAGCACAACGTCATTCCGGAATCGGCCGAGGCCCTCATCGACTGCCGGACCCTGCCGGGGCAGGAGGAGCAGGTCCTGGAGATCGTCCGGGAGCTCGCCGGCACCGGAGTGGACATCAGCTACGTGCACAACGATGTCTCCCTGGAGGTGCCCTTCGCCGGCAACCTTGTCGATTCCATGATCGATGCCCTGCATTCGGAGGATCCGGGCGCCAAGGTGTTGCCGTACACGCTGTCCGGCGGGACCGACAACAAATCCCTCAGCCGGCTGGGCATCACCGGCTATGGCTTCGCCCCCCTGATGCTTCCGGACGAACTCGACTTCACCGGCATGTTCCATGGCGTCGACGAACGCGTCCCGGCGGATTCCCTGAAATTCGGTGCGCGGGTGCTGGACACCCTGCTCACCAACTACTGAGCGGACGCCCGGCCATGACGCCCGAAGACATTCTCACCGGGCCGCTGCTGGAACGGATCCGGGGCCGCGCCGCCGGGTACGACCGCGACAACGCCTTCTTCCATGAGGACCTCGCGGACCTTCAAGCGGCCGGCTACCTGAAGATCTTTGTCCCCGCGGCCCACGGCGGCCTCGGACTTGGGCTGACGGAAGCGGTGCAGCTGCAACGCCTGCTCGCGACGGCGGCGCCGGCCACGGCACTGGCGATCAACATGCACCTGGTGTGGACCGGCGTCGCGCAGGTGCTGGCCGCCCGGGGCGATTCCTCGCTCGATTTCGTCCTCCAGGAGGCCGCGCAGGGAGAAATCTTTGCCTTCGGCAATTCGGAAGCCGGCAACGATTCCGTGCTGTTCGATTCCCGCACCGAGGCCGTCCCGCTTCCCGACGGCGGCTACCGCTTCACCGGCCGCAAGATCTTCACAAGCCTGTCACCGGCGTGGACCCGGCTGGGGATTTTCGGGAAGGACTCCTCGGCCCAGGACGGAGCCGGGGAACTGGTCCACGGCTTCATCACCCGGGCAACGCCCGGCTACGAGATCCTGCCGGACTGGGACACACTCGGCATGCGGGCCAGCCAGTCCAACACGACACTCCTGGACGGCGCCGTCGTGCCGGCGGACCGGATCTTCCGGAAACTGCCGGTGGGCCCGAATGCCGACCCCCTGATTTTCGCGATCTTTGCCTGCTTCGAAACACTGCTCGCCGCCGTGTATACCGGAATCGGCGAACGGGCCCTCACGCTCGGGGTGGAGGCGGTGAAGCGCCGGACGTCCTTCAAGAACGGCGGCCGCAGCTACGCCCAGGACCCGGACATCCGCTGGAAGGTGGCAGAAGCGGCGATGGCCATGGATGCCCTCTACCCGCAGCTGTCCCGCGTCGCGGCCGACGTCGACGACCTCGTGGACCACGGCAGCCAGTGGTTCCCCCGGCTCGTGGGCCTCAAGGTCCGGGCCACGGAAACGGCACGCACTGTGGTGGATCTCGCCATCCGGGTATCCGGAGGATCCAGCTACTTCCGCGGCTCTGAGCTGGAGCGGCTGTACCGGGACGTGCTGGCCGGCATGTTCCACCCGTCAGATGACGAGTCCGCGCACAATACCGTGGCGAACGCGTGGCTGGGCCCGCTGGACACGCCCTAGGCGGCCCCTCACGCGGCGGCGTTCGGGGCCGCGGCCGATGTCCGTGGCATCAGCGCGGGGAGTCCTAGACGGTGCGCTGGACCTGGATGACTTTCCGGCGCAACCAGAACCGCCGCCCGCCGCCCACGTAGAGGCGGCTGCGTTCCAGTTCCCACTTGCCGTACTCCGAATGCTCCACGAGCCTGCGGCGGGCCTCCGGCAGGGAATCCTCAGGGCCGACCGTCAGAACGAGGTACTCGTACTGCTTCACATAGTCCCGTTCCCGCCGGACCGAGCTGCTCAGAAAATGTTCTTTCATTGCTCTCCATTTTCGTCTTTTTCCGACTAACGTGAAGTCATGAGCATCGATCCGCGTGTCGCGCTTCAGTCACTGACCTCTGCATTGGAAGAACACCTGGCGGCGGCCTCCGCCCGCAGAAGTGACGGGGATCCCGCGGTCGAAGCGGCGTTCTTCGCTGTTGCTGACGCCTTTGAAGTCTACGACGACGCCCTGTATGAGGCGTATGGGGAAGTGACCCCGCTCCAAGTCATCGACGAGGACGAAGACGATGAAGAGGACGATGTCGACGACGAAGAGGACCTCGAAATCCTGCAGAATTCAGAGAGCTGACAAAAAACTCTGAGAACTGGCTGGTCCCGCAAATCCAAGACCTCTTGACCGGCCTCAGGCCGGGTCGGACACGTCTTCCAGCGCCTGCGCGATCTCCGGCGGGAGCGGCGCGAGCGCCGAATCCAGGATCTCCTTGAGCTGGACCGGTGTCCGGGGGCCGACCACCGCGGTTGCCACCCCCTGCTGGGACAGGAGCCAGCTCAGTGACACGTCCAGGGGCGTCCGGCCGAGCCCCTTCGCCGCCATGGCGACGGCCTCCACCACGCTTGACGCCGGCCCCTCAAGATACGGTTCCACGTACGTGGCGAGCCGCTGGTTGGCGGCGCGGGAATCCCCGGGGATGTGCCCGCGGTATTTTCCGCTCAGCACGCCGCGGCCGATCGGACCCCAGGCCATCAGGCCCAGCCCGGCGTCCTCGATGGCGGGAATCAGCTCAATCTCCGCGCTGCGCTGCAGCAGCGAATATTCGGACTGGTTGGCCACGAGGGGGAAGCCCGCGATCGCGGCGGCCTTGGCTGTCTGCCAGCCGTTGAAGTTGGAGACACCGGCGTAACGCGCACGGCCCGACCGCACGGCGTGGTCCAGCGCGGACAGGGTCTCCTCCAGCGGCACATTTGCATCCCAGGCGTGGGCAAACCAGAGATCCACGTAGTCGGTTCCCAGGCGGGCAAGGCTCGCGTCAAGCCCGGAGAGCATGCCGTTGCGCGACGTGTCGACACTGCGGCGCCCGTCCGCCGTCATCAGTCCGGCCTTCGTGGAAATCACCACTTCGGAACGGGCGACCACGTCGCCCAGCATTCCGCCGAGCATGGCCTCGGCCTGACCGTCGGCGTAGGACGCCGCGGTGTCGATCAGGGTTCCGCCGGCATCGACGAAAGACCGCACCAGGGCGGCGGCATCCTGTTCCTCGGTTTCCCGGGCCCAGGACATGGTGCCAAGGGATAGGGCGGACACGCGCAACCCACTGTTGCCGACATAACGCTGCTGCATGCCAGCAAGCTTACGGGAGTCGCCGTGCTTCATAACGTAGGGTCTATAAACGTGAACTGGATACAAGCGGCTCTGCTGGGCCTGGTACAAGGGCTGACCGAGTTCCTCCCGATTTCATCGAGCGCCCATCTGCGGATTGTCGGCGCTTTCCTGCCGGAGGCGTCAGACCCAGGCGCGGCGTTTACGGCCATCACCCAACTGGGCACCGAGACGGCCGTAATTGTCTATTTCTGGCGCGACATCATGCGGATCATCCGCGCATGGTCCGGTTCGCTGACCGGCAAAGTGTCCCGGCAGGACCCGGACGCGCGCATGGGTTGGCTGGTGATCTTGGGCAGCGTCCCGATCATCGTCCTCGGCCTGCTGTTCCAGGACCAGATCGAGTCCGTGCTCCGCAGCCTCTGGGGCGTCGCGACCATGCTGATTGTGTTCGGCATGATCCTCGCGGTGGCCGACACCATCGGTAGGCAGGACCGGGAACTGACCCAGCTGACCTACAAACACGGCCTTTACTACGGACTCGCACAGGCCCTGGCTCTCTTCCCAGGTGTGTCCCGCTCCGGCGGCACCATCAGCGCCGGGCTCCTGATGGGCTACACCCGTGAGGCGGCGGCCCGCTACTCGTTCCTGCTGGCCATCCCCGCCGTGTTCGGCAGCGGCCTGTACCAGCTGTACAAGGTGGTCTCCAAGGAAGGCATCACCGGCCCGTACGGGCTCCCGGAAACGGCCCTGGCCACTGCGATCGCCTTCATCGTGGGCTACGTCATTATCGGCTGGTTCCTGAAGTACGTCTCCACCCGCGGCTACCGGCTCTTTGTCTGGTACAGGATCCTCCTGGGAATGTCACTGTTCCTGCTGCTCGGTTTCAATGTCATCGGCGCCTAGCACTAGGCTTGGGCTGTGAAATCCTGGATCTCCCGCCCCGTTGCCCAGCTCCCCGGCAGCATGCCCGCCCTGCGCCTTTTCGACACCGCCAAGGGCGGCATCGTCACCCTGGAGGCCACGGGCGAGCAGTCCATGTATGTCTGCGGCATCACCCCCTATGACGCCACGCACATGGGCCACGCGGCCAGCTACGTCGCCTTCGACCTCCTGAACCGCGCGTGGCGGGACGGCCGCCAGCAGGTCGCCTACGTCCAGAATGTGACCGACGTCGACGATCCCCTCCTTGAGCGCGCAACGGCCACCGGCGTCGACTGGCGCGAACTCGCCGCGAGCCAGATCGAGCTTTTCCAGGCCGACATGGAGGCCCTGAACGTCCTCGCCCCGGATCATTACATCGGTGCCGTCGAGGCCGTTCCCCTGATCGTTCCAGCCATCGAGCGCCTCCTGCACAACGGACTCGCCTACCGCGTCCCCGGCACCGGCGGCGAGCCCGACGGCGACGTCTACTATGACGTCGAGGCGGCCGGCAAGCACTCGACCAACGCTGTCGACGCCGTCGACGCCTGGACGCTGGGATCCATTTCCGGCCTCTCGGACGCCGAAATGCTGGAACTCTTCGCCGAACGCGGCGGCGACCCCGGCCGTGCGGGGAAGCGCCAGGCGCTCGATCCGCTGCTCTGGCGGGTTGCCCGCGAGGGCGAGCCCCGCTGGCCCGGCGGCGAACTGGGGGAGGGGCGGCCCGGCTGGCACGTCGAATGCACCGTGATCGCCCAGGAGTACCTGCCCAAACCGTTCACGGTCCAAGGCGGCGGCTCCGACCTCATCTTCCCGCACCACGAAATGGGCGCCGGACACGCGTACTCCCTGGCCGGCGTGCCGCTGGCCCGCCACTTCGCGCACGCCGGGATGGTTGGCCTCGACGGAGAAAAGATGAGCAAGTCCAAGGGCAACCTGGTCTTGGTCTCCAGGCTTCGCGCCGACGGCGAAGAGCCGGCCGCGATTCGCCTGGCAATCCTGGCCCACCACTACCGCACGGACTGGTCCTGGACCGCCGAAGGGTTCGCCGAAGCCAAAGACCGGCTCCGCACTTGGCGCGAGGCCCTCGCCGTGGCTCCCGACAGCTCCGCCGCCGCCCTGATCGGCCGGATGCGCACTGAGCTGGCCAATGACCTCAACGCGCCCGGCGCCCTCGCAGCCGTCGACGCCTGGGCCAAGTCCGCCCTGGCAACCGCACTGGAAACCCCGGCCGCTTCGGCCACGGACGCCGCGCTGGTGAGCGACGCCGTCAACGCACTGCTCGGCGTCGAACTCTAGCCGTCCACGCGCAGCAAAACCTGCTAGGGCTTGTCCTTGCCCCGGCGCTTGAGGTAGCGCTCGAACTCGCGGGCGATCGATTCACCGCTGGCCTCCGGAAGGTCCGCGGTGTCCTTGGCCTCCTCCAGCTGGCGGACATACGCCGCAATTTCCGGGTCCTCGGTGGCGAGCTCGTCCACGCCGCGCTCCCACGCGTCGGCCTCCTCCACCAGTTCCGTGGTGTCCAGAGGGACCTGCAGCAGCTCCTCGATCCGGTGCAGCAGGGCCAGCTGCGCTTTCGGTGACGGGGCCTGGGCCACGTAATGCGGCACGGCGGCCCAGAGCGAGACCGTCGGGAGCCCCGCCAGTAACGCCACCTCACCGAGCACGCCCACAATCCCTACCGGCCCCTCGTACTGGGAGGCCTCCAGGTCCATCCGTTCACGCAGTGCGGCGTCGTCCGTGGACGTGCTGACCGGAATCGGCCGGCTGTGCGGCACGTCGGCCAGCAGCGCACCGACCAGGATGACATAGTCCACATGCAGGGCCTCGGCGTGCACTAGCAGTTCCGCCGTGTAGGCGCGCCACTTGTAGGAGGGCTCGGTGCCCTGGACGAAGATGACGTCCACGTTCGAGTCAGGCACGCTGGCCTTGAAGATCCGAGTGGACGGCCACTTGATCTTCCGCTCACCGGCCGCCGTCCGCCGAATGGTGGGCCGGGTGAACTGGAAGTCGTAGTACTCGTCGGCGTCGATCGCCGCGACTTTCTTGCCGCCCCAGAGCTTGTTCAGATAGCGCAGGGCATCGCTGGCGGCTTCTCCGGCATCGTTCCAGCCTTCAAAGGCCGCCAGCATGACGGTGATGCGCCGGCCCTCGGGGACGGGTTGCAGCAGCCGCTCCGGCTCGGAGACGGCGCCTGGTTCGGTGGGGTCTGCCTCGAAGCTGTTCATGCCATCACCCTACGTCCAAGACCCCGCCCCGCGCAGGCAATCGGGCGCCGCGCGTGCCCCAATTCCGAGCAATTACCGCCCGGAATCCCGTGTCCGGGCGGGCGGAATTCGCCAAAGGCGTAGCGCGGGCGCCCGGCCGCGGGCTTCGCCGTAGACTGGAAGGCATGCGATCCCCAGCTTCCCGGCCCCTCCTTAAAGCAGCGCTCTGGGACATGGATGGCACCATTGTCGACACTGAGCCCTACTGGATCGAAGCCGAGCGCGCCCTCGTGGAAGCCCACGGCGGGCAATGGTCCCAAGACCAGGCCCTGCAGCTCGTGGGACAGGCCCTGACGTATTCGGCGGGCATCCTGCAGGAAGCCGGCGTGGCGATGGAACGGCGCGACATCATCGACACCCTCACCGGCCATGTCATCAGCCAAGTCCGGAACTCCGTGCCTTGGCGCCCCGGTGCCCGCGAACTGCTCGACGAACTCTACAACGCCGGTGTCCGCTGCGCCCTCGTCACCATGTCCGAAGCCCCGCTGGCCCGGGAGATCGTTGCGAGCCTGCCGGAGCCCTACTTCGAGTACCTCGTCACGGGGGACACTGTTACGGAGGGGAAGCCGCACCCGGAGGCCTACCTGAGGGCCGTTGAACTCCTGCAACAGCAGGACCCGGAACTTGGCCTGCACCACTGCGTGGCCCTGGAAGATTCCGTGCCGGGTGTCGCCGCCGCCATCGCGTCCGGCGTGGTCACGATCGCCATCCCGCACATCCTGCCTCTCCCGCACGATCCCCGCCGCGCCACCTGGGACACCCTCGAAGGCCGGACAGTTGCGGACCTGGAAGAGCTCGTAGCCCTCCGGCATGAATTCCCGGACGCCACGTTCGGGCGTGCAGCGGCGTCAGCGGCCCTGCCGGCCGGGAGTCTTCCCCGTGGCTGACACCGGCAGCCAGGGACAGCCCGGCAAAAAAGATGCAGCCAGCCGTCGGGAGGGGATCCCGCTGGGCCGCATTGCCGGCATTCCGGTCTTTCTGGCGTACTCCTGGTTCATCATCGCGGCCTTCACGGTGATCGCTTACGGCCCGGTCCTGCAGAGCAACAACCCGCGGCTCGGCGTCACCGCCTTCTTCGTCGCCTTCGCCTACGCGCTGCTGCTCCTGATTTCCGTGCTGGCCCACGAACTTGCGCACGCGCTGACCGCCAAGCTGTTCCACTGGCCCACGGAGAAAATTGTCCTTAACCTTTGGGGCGGCCACACCCAGTTCGAGAGTTTCACTGCCTCACCTGGCCGCTCCGTCCTCGTGGCGATGGCAGGCCCGGCGGCGAACTTCGTCCTGGCCGGGGCGGGGTGGCTCCCGCTTACATACGGGGGCCTGAGCGGCGTGGCCGACATCCTGGCCAACATCTTTGTGTGGGCCAACCTGTTGATCGGCATCTTCAACGTGCTCCCCGGCCTTCCGCTGGACGGCGGCCGGCTAGTGGAATCCGCCGTCTGGAAAATCACCGGCAACCAGGAAAAGGGCACCATTGCCGCCGGCTGGGCGGGCCGGATCATCGTGATCGGCCTCGCCCTGTGGTTCATTGTCCTGCCCCTGATCAGCGGCGCACGGCCCGATATCTCCTTCACCCTCATCACCGCCCTCGTGGGCAGCTTCCTGTGGATGGGCGCATCGGCGTCGATCCAGCAGGCCCGCCTGCGGGGCCGGCTGTACCTTGTCGACGCCGCGGCCCTCGCCGAACCCGCCCTCGGCCTTCCAGAAACCGGCACGGTGGCCGACCTCCTGGACCGGGCGCCGGCAGGGAAGCCCACCGTGGTGCTGTGCGACCGGGACGGCCGGCCCGTGGGCATCGTCGACGCCGCGGCCGCCGCCACCGTGCCCCCCGCCCTGGCCGCAGCGACCGCCTTGACCGCGGTCTCCTACCCCCTTGGCGCCGGCGCCTATGTCCCCGAATGGTCCAAGGGCCAGGAGCTGGTCCAGTACTTGGCCCAGCTCGAAGGGAAGGAGTACGCGGTGGTGGACCGCGAGGGCGCTGTCACCGGGCTGCTGCGCCAGTCCGCCGTCCTGCATGCCATTACAGGCAAGTACCGGAACGAACGCCAGAACCAGGGGCAGAACCGGTAGAGTTACTGGGCGGCCGTGATTTTCCGGCCCCCCACGCGCAAGGACCGGTGCCCGCCGGCATGTCCGCGGCCACACAGTTTTACAGGAGCGAGGAACATCTTCATGAGCAGCGACACTGCCGCCAACACGACCGCCGCAGGCACCAACACTGCCGCAGGCACCACCGCCGCGACCACCCCGAATGGTGCGACCGGCGCGGCGCGCCGCCGCGGACCATTCCGCGAAGGCGAACGGGTCCAGCTCACGGACGAACGCGGCCGCATGAACACGATCACGCTCGAAGTTGGCGGGGCCTTCCACACCCACCGCGGGTTCCTGAACCACGACGAGATCATCGGCAAGCCCGACGGCTCAGTGGTGGTCAACAACGTCGGGCAGCAGTACCAGACCCTGCGCCCGCTGCTCTCGGACTTCGTGCTCTCGATGCCGCGTGGCGCGGCCGTGGTCTACCCCAAGGACGCCGGCCAGATCGTGACCATGGCGGACATCTTCCCCGGCGCGCGCGTTGTGGAAGCCGGCGTCGGCTCGGGCGCCCTGTCCATCTCGCTGCTGCGCGCGGTGGGGGACAACGGGTACCTGCATTCCTTTGAGCGCCGCGAGGAGTTCGCGGACATCGCCCGCGGCAACGTCGAGACCATCTTCGGCGGTCCGCACCCGGCCTGGAAAATCTCGCTCGGCGACTTCCAGGAGGAAGTGGTGCGCACCGAGGAACCCGGCTCCGTGGACCGCGTGGTCCTGGACATGCTCGCCCCGTGGGAATGCCTCGACGCCGTCGCCACGGTCCTGGCACCCGGCGGAGTGTGGATCAATTATGTCGCCACTGTGACGCAGCTTTCGCGGACAGCCGAAGCCATCCGCGCGGACGGACGGTTCACCGAGCCCGACGCGTGGGAATCCATGGTCCGCGGCTGGCACCTCGAGGGCCTCGCCGTGCGCCCGGACCACCGTATGGTCGCCCACACCGGTTTCCTGCTGGTAACCCGCCGCCTCGCCGACGGCGTCACTGGAATTTCGGTGAAGCGCCGCCCCTCCAAGACGGACTTTAACGAAGAAGACGTCAATGCCTGGACCCCGGGCGCTGTCGGCGAACGTGCGGTCTCGGACAAGAAGCTGCGCCGCGCCGCCCGGGACGCAATCGCCGGAACAAACGTCGTCGACGCCCCGGAGATAACGAACTAGGCAGCATATTTCGGATGTCTCCAGCGGCACCCGCCTTCTTGGGGCTATGGTCTTAACAGAAGAGCAGGAAGGGGCTGATGCACGATGGAGACTCCGAATACTGACCCGGGCCGCACACCGGCCGAGGACGCAGCGGATGCTGCCGCACGCACGGGCGCGGGCCGCGCCGCAGCCGGCGAGGGCGACCGGTACGCCGCCAGTGAGCTGTCCGTCGCAGAGCGGCAGGTCAACATCCTCCGGGACAAGCTCCGCCACATTGACCGCCAGCTTGCCGCCGCGACACAGAACAACACCAAGCTGGTCAGCATGCTGGAAACGGCCAAGGCAGAGATCTTGCGGCTGAAAAACGCCCTCGACCAGGAGGGACAGCCGCCGTACAGCTTCGGCACAATCCTCCAGCTCAACCCGAAGCGGCAGCCGACGGCCGGAAACAGCGGACAGGCGGCCACGGAGGAATCCGTGGATATCTTCAACGCCGGCCGCAAGATGCGTGTGGGGATCAGCCCGCTGGTCAACATCAGCCAGCTGGCCGTCGGGCAGGAAGTCCTGCTAAACGAGGCCCTGATGGTGGTCGCCGGACTCGGCTACGAGCGGGCAGGGGACCTCGTGACGCTGAAGGAGCTGCTGGGGCCGGACCGCGCCCTGGTGGTGGGCCGCGCCGACGAGGAGCGGGTCATCCGGCTTTCCGGTGCCCTGCTCGCCCAGCGGCTCCGGGTCGGCGACGCACTGTCGATCGATTCCCGCACCGGATATGCACTGGAAAAAATCCCGCGCTCCGAGGTGGAGAACCTCGTGCTGGAGGAAGTTCCGGACATCACCTACCAGGACATTGGCGGCCTGGGCCCGCAGATCGAGCAGATCCGCGACGCCGTCGAACTGCCGTTCCTGCACCCTGACCTGTACCGGGAGCACGGGCTGAAGGCGCCCAAAGGCATCCTGCTGTACGGCCCGCCCGGTTGCGGCAAGACCCTGATCGCGAAGGCGGTCGCCAACTCGCTGGCCGCGCGGGCCGCCGAGCGCGCCGGCAAGACGGACATGAAGAGCTACTTCCTGAACATCAAGGGACCAGAGCTGCTCGACAAGTACGTCGGCGAGACCGAACGGCACATCCGGCTGATCTTCGCCCGCGCCCGGGAGAAGGCGTCCGAGGGGAGCCCCGTGGTGGTGTTCTTCGACGAGATGGATTCCCTGTTCCGCACCCGCGGCACGGGCATTTCCTCCGACGTCGAAACGACCATTGTCCCGCAGCTCCTCAGCGAGATCGACGGCGTCGAACGGCTGGACAACGTGATTGTGATCGGCGCCTCCAACCGGGAAGACATGATCGATCCGGCGATCCTTCGCCCGGGCCGCCTGGACGTCAAGGTCAAGATCCAGCGGCCCGACGCCGAGGCCGCGGCCGACATCTTCAACAAATACATCACCACGGACCTGCCGTTCCACGAGACCGACCTGGCCGAGCACAACGGCGACGTGCAGGCGACAGTGGACGCCATGGTCCAGCGGACTGTCGAGGCGATGTACTCCACGGAGAAGTCCAACGAATATCTCGAGGTGACCTACGCCAATGGCGACACCGAAATGCTCTACTTCAAGGACTTCAATTCCGGCGCCGTGGTGCAGAACGTCGTGGACCGGGCCAAGAAGTACGCCATCAAGGACCTGTTGACCATCGGGCAGAAGGGCCTGCGGATCGATCACCTGCTCCGGGCGGTCGTGGATGAGTTCCGCGAACACGAGGACATGCCCAACACCACCAACCCGGACGACTGGGCACGGATCTCCGGCAAGAAGGGCGAACGCATCACGTACATCCGCACCATCGTCCAGGGCAAGGCCGGCCAGGAGCCCGGGAAGTCCATCGAGACGATGCCGAGCACAGGGCAGTACCTGTGACGGCTGTTGTCCCCGGCAAGCCCGCCGATACTTCCGGCGGCCTGCCGGTCGGCGGGGCCATGAGGGTGATGGGCTCGGAAACCGAATACGGCATCCACGCGCCCTCGGCCCCCGGAGCCAACGCCACGATGATGTCTGCCCGGGTCATCCAGGCGTACGCCCAGGTGACCCGGCAGCGCGCCGCGGGCGGCGCCGAAACGCGGTGGGACTACACCGACGAGGAGCCGCTCCACGATGCCCGCGGCTGGACCCTGGAGCGCAGCAGCGCCGATCCGGAACAGCTCACCGACCAGCCGCCCGTCCTCGACGCCGAGGCGATCGCCCTCGCCTACGGGCGGCAGGAACTCGAGGCCGACGGCGAGGACGAGTCCGGCACGCTGCTCATGAACATGGTGCTGGGCAACGGCGCACGGCTGTACGTGGACCACGCCCATCCGGAGTATTCCAGCCCCGAGGTGACCAGCCCCCGGGCTGCCGTCACGTGGGACGCCGCCGGTGACCTGGTGGCTTTGGCCGCCGTCCGCCGCCTCGCCGCCGATCCCGACCTGCCGCCGGTCAACCTGTACAAGAACAACACGGACAACAAGTCGGTCTCCTACGGCTCGCACGAGAACTACCTGATGCCGCGCGCGGTGCCGTTCGGCGAGATCGTGCGCGGCCTCACGCCGTTTTTCGTCACCCGGCAGATCATTTGCGGTGCCGGGCGGGTGGGCCTCGGCCAGGACAGCGCCCGGGCAGGCTACCAGATCAGCCAGCGCGCTGATTTCTTCGAAACCGAGGTGGGCCTGGAAACCACCATCCGCCGGCCCATCATCAACACCCGGGACGAACCCCACGCCACCGCGGACAAATACCGCAGGCTGCACGTCATCATCGGCGACGCCAACCTCAGCCAGGCGTCCAACTTCCTCAAGTTCGGCACCACCGCCATGGTGTTGAGCCTGATCGAGGCCGGGCTGGCGCCCCGGATTGAAGTCCACGAACCGGTCGCCGCGCTGCAGGCCATCAGCCACGACACCTCGCTCACCACGCTGCTGCGCCTGGGCGACGGCCGGCGGATCACCGCCCTGGACCTGCAGTGGATCTATCTGGAGGCCGCCTCGAAGCATGCGCAGGACACCGGCGTCGCGGACGCGGTGGACGGTGACGGCCACACCCACGAGGTCCTGGAACGATGGGCCGCCACGTTGAGCCAACTCGGCAGTGACCGGGCGGCGGCCGCTTCCTCGGTGGAGTGGCTCGCCAAGCTGTCCCTGCTGGAGGGCTACCGGCAACGCGACGGCCTGGGCTGGGACAGCGCGCGGCTGGGCCTCGTGGACCTGCAGTGGGCTGACATCCGCCCCGAAAAGGGGCTCTACTACCGGCTGCTGGCCCGCGACCGGATACAGCGGATCGTGGACGACGCCGCGATCGCCCGCGCCGTGACCGAACCGCCGTCGGACACGCGGGCCTACTTCCGCGGACGCTGCGTCAGCCGGTTCGGCGCGGACCTCGCGGGGGCCAGCTGGGACTCTGTGATCTTCGATGTCCCCGGCCGCGGCAGGCTCCAGCGGGTCCCCACCCGCGAACCTCTGCGCGGAACCGAAGCCCTCACCGGCGCTCTTTTTGCCCGGCACCGGGAGGCCGGGACGTTCCTGGCTGAACTGCTGGGACTCAGTCCCGGTTCCTAGGAATAAAGCCCCCCGCGGGCGCCCCGGGCGTGGCACTATTGCTACAGGATGTCCCTTAGGAGAAAGGGACGGACATGAAGGAGAGAACAATGGCAGGCCAGGAGCAGCAGCAGCCGCAGTCGCGGGACACCGAGGTTGACGAGGACGTCCCCGCCGCGCCGCCGGCCCCAGGGGACGCCCAGGCGTCGGCAGCCACCCAGGGCGTCGACGATCTCCTCGACGAGATCGACGGCGTGCTGGAGTCCAACGCCGAGGAATTCGTCCGGGCATTCGTCCAAAAGGGCGGCCAATAGGAGCGCCACCGGCCGCCGGATGAGGGCGGCGGGAGGGGCTACGGGCCGGAAGTGTCGTTGATCCACCACGTTGAGGGAGAGCGTTAGTGCAGGAAACAACAGCCAACCGAGTAGCGGCCAACGCGACGTCCTCATTTACCGAGCATCTGCAGCGCGAACGGCCCGACTTAATGCCCTTCGGCCAAGTGTCTTTCACCCAGTTGCCCGGCACCGGGCACGCCGCCCAACCGGGAGCGCCCCTGCAGGCCCCGCACGGGACCACGATCGTGGCGATGACCTACGCCGGGGGAGTGCTGATGGCGGGGGACCGCCGCGCCACCATGGGCAACGTGATCGCGAGCCGGCACATTGAAAAAGTTTTCCCCGCCGACCAGTACTCCGTGCTGGGCATTGCCGGAACAGCCGGGATCGCCCTGGACATCACCAGGCTGTTCCAGGTTGAACTGGAACATTACGAGAAAATCGAGGGCACACTGCTCAGCCTGGACGGCAAGGCGAACCGGCTCGGCGCGATGGTCCGCGGCAACCTGCCCATGGCCATGCAGGGCCTCGCCGTCGTGCCCCTGTTCGCTGGATTCGACCGGCCCGCAGGCTTCGGCCGGCTCTTCTCCTACGACGTCACCGGCGGACGCTACGAGGAGCAGGAGCACCATGCCGTGGGATCCGGCTCGATGTTTGCCCGCGGCGCGCTGAAAAAACTGTGGCGGCCCGGCCTCTCGGAACAGGACGCCGTGTCGGTCGCCGTCGAGGCGCTGTACGACGCCGCCGACGACGACTCCGCCACCGGCGGGCCGGACCCGGTGCGGCAGCTATGGCCGGTGGTGTATATCGTGAACCGGACGGGTGCGTTCCGGGTCGCGGACGGCGAACTCGCCACTGTGGCCGGCCGCGTCATCGAATCCCGGGCAGCCGCCCAGCGGGAGGCCTGAGATGACCCAGCAGTTCTATGTATCCCCCGAACAGCTGATGAAGGACCGTGCGGATTTCGCACGGAAGGGCATCGCCCGCGGACGCTCGGTGGTAGTCATCAGTTGCCGGGACGGGATCGCACTCGTGGCGGAGAACCCGTCCCCGTCGCTGCACAAAATCGGCGAGATCTACGACAAAATCGCGTTCGCGGCGGTCGGAAAGTACAACGAATTTGAGAGCCTGCGGCAAGCAGGGGTGCGGTACGCCGATGTCCGGGGCTACTCCTACGACCGCGACGACGTCACGGCCCGCGGCCTCGCGAGTGTGTACGCGCAGAGCCTCGGCGCGGTGTTTACGGCCGAACAGAAACCCTTCGAGGTGGAACTGGCCGTGACCGAGGTCGGCCAGACCCAGGAAGCGGACCATCTGTACCGGCTGACCTTCGACGGGTCGATCGCCGACGAGCACGGCTTCATCGTGATGGGCGGCCAGGCGGACAAGGTTTCCGAAGCTGTCGCGGCGGGCTGGCAGGGCGAACTCGACTTCGCGGGCGCCATCCGGCTGGCCCTCGCCGGCCTCGTGGCAGACAAGGACACCACCACCCTGCCGGCATCCGCACTGGAAGTTGCGGTACTGGACCGGGGATCTGAAAGCGGCCGCGGCACCCGCCGGGCGTTCCGCCGGCTCGAGGATCCGGACATCGTGGCATTGCTGGCTGAGGAGAAGTGAGATGGACAAGCGCATATTCGGCATCGAAACCGAATTCGGAATTTCCTATTCAAGTCCGGAGTCCCGGCCGCTGGCGCCTGAGGAAGTGGCCCGGTACCTCTTCCGCAAGGTGGTCAGCTGGGGACGGTCCTCCAACGTCTTTTTGACCAACGGCTCACGCCTCTACCTGGACGTCGGCTCCCACCCGGAATACGCCACCGCCGAGTGCGATGACCTGGCCCAGCTGATCGCGCATGACCGCGCAGGGGAACTGATCCTGTGCGACCTCGTCGACGAAGCCCAGGAACGGCTGGCGGCGGAGGGCTTCAACGGGACCGTGTACCTGTTCAAGAACAACACGGACTCGGCCGGGAACTCCTACGGCAGCCACGAAAACTACCTCATCCCGCGCCGCGGGGAATTTTCCCGGCTCGCGGAGATCCTCATCCCGTTCCTCGTCACGCGCCAGCTGATCGCCGGCGCCGGCAAGATCCTCAAGACCCCGCACGGGGCCACCTTCGCCTTCTCGCAGCGGGCCGACCACATCTGGGAGGGCGTCTCCTCCGCCACCACCCGCTCGAGGCCCATCATCAACACCCGGGACGAGCCGCACGCCGACGCCGAGTTCTACCGGCGCCTGCACGTGATCGTGGGCGACTCCAACATGTCCGAAACGACGGCCCTGCTCAAGATCGGCACGGTGGACCTGATCCTGCGGATGATCGAGGCCGGCGTGATCATGCGCGACATGCGGATGGAGAACCCGATCCGCAGCATCCGGGAAATCTCCCACGACCTCAGCGGCCGGGCACTGGTGCGGCTCGCCAACGGCCGGCAGCTGACGGCGCTGGAAATCCAGCGCGAATACCTGGGCAAGGTGACGGCGTTTATTGCCGAACACGGCGCGCACAATCCACACGTGCCGATGATCCTGGACCTCTGGGAGCGCACCCTGGACGCCATCGAAAGCGGCGACACGAGCACGATCGATACCGAAGTGGACTGGGCCATTAAGAAGAAGCTCATGGACAACTACCGGGAACGGCACGGGCTGGGCCTTGACGCGCCCCGGATTGCGCAGCTGGACCTGACCTACCATGACATCTCCCGCGGCCGGGGCCTTTTCTACCTGCTCCAAGCCCGTGGGGCGGTGCGCCGGGTGGTGGACGACACCGCGGTCAAGGATGCTGTGGACGCCCCGCCGCAGACCACCCGTGCCAAACTCCGCGGCGACTTCGTCCGGCGAGCCCAGGAACTCGGCCGCGACTACACCGTGGACTGGGTTCATTTGAAGCTGAACGACCGCGCCCACCAGACCATCCTGTGCAAAGATCCGTTCCGGAGCGTGGACGACCGGGTGGATGCGCTGCTGGACTCGATGGGCTGATACCCAGCTTCGCACGTTATTCTGGGGTAGGGCCGCCTTGCGGTCGCCGCTTTCTTTGCCACGGGAAACCGAACGGCACTGAGTCCACCCTGCCTCGACGAAAGTTTCCAAGTGCGCCGACTACTAGCAATTCTCCTTCCCGGACTGCTGCTGCTGACCGCCTGCGGCGGCAGCGAAGCGCCCCCGGCTCCGGAACCCACCAGCCAGTCCGCGGGTGAGACCGCCAAGCTGGACTCGGTCAAATTGACCGAGAAGGGTGACAAGAAGGCCCCCGGTGTCGAGTTCACCAAGCCGCTCGACGTCAAGGAACCTACTGTCAAGGTGGTCACCGAGGGCAGTGGCGAACGAGTCAAGGCCAACCAGATCGCCAACATTTCGATCGTTGCCTTCAACGGCAAGGACGGGTCCACCCTCGAAGACACTTTCGCGAACGATCCCGAGCCGCTGGAGCTGAACGACGAGCTCAAGACCAGCAGCCCCGTGATCTACAACGCGTTCGTGGGCGCCAAGATTGGCTCCCACATCGCCCTGGCCGTACCCGGCCAGGCCGCCGCCGAAGGTACCGCGGCCAAGCCGACGCAGCTGCTGGTCGTCAAGGTGCTCTCCGCCAAGGACGCTCCGCCGGTCCTGGACAAGCCTGAGGGCGACGCCGTCACCCCGCCGGCCGGACTGCCCACCGTCAAGGAAAACGACAAGGGCGTCCCGGAGATCTCGGTCGCTGGCGTCAAGGCGCCGACCAAGCTGATCTCCCAGGACCTCATCACCGGCAAGGGCCAGGCCCTCAAGGAGACCGACACCATCACAGTCAACTACGTCGGCGTGGCCCTGGCCACCGGCAAGGTTTTCGATTCCAGCTTTGAAAGTGGCAAGAAGGCCACCTTCCCGCTGACCGGTGTCATCAAGGGCTGGACCCAGGGCCTGACCGGCAAGACGGTCGGCTCCCGCGTCCTTTTGGTGGTCCCGAAGGCCCTCGCCTACGGTGATCAGGGCCAAGGCGACGCCAAGGGCGACCTCGTCTTCGTCGTCGACATCCTCGGCGTCAAGTAACCCACCACCACCACACGTCACCTCAAAGGAGTAACCATGTCATTTGGACAGCGCAACCTCGACCGCGAGAAGCCGGAAATTGAGTTCCCCGAAGGAGACGTCCCCACCGAACTGGTCATCACGGACCTGATCGAAGGGGACGGCGCCGAGGCCAAGCCCGGCGATACCGTTTCCACGCACTACGTGGGCGTCGCCTGGTCCACCGGTGAAGAATTCGACGCCTCCTGGGGCCGCGGCGCACCGCTGGACTTCCGGGTCGGCGTCGGCCAGGTCATCCAGGGCTGGGACCAGGGCCTGCTGGGCATGAAGGTCGGCGGCCGCCGTCGCCTTGAGATCCCGTCCGAGCTTGCCTACGGCTCCCGTGGCGCCGGCGGCGCGATCGGCCCCAACGAGGCCCTGATCTTCGTCGTGGATCTCGTCGCCGTCCGCTAAGGGACACCACGCTGCAGGATCGGCTGAATCAGCCCGCTGATTTGCCCTGAGGGCGCGAGCGCGGTAACAATCGGAAAAGTTCTTCCGGCTGTTGCCGCGCTTTCGTCATTTTCCGGGATCGGCTTTAGTACCCTTGCGGGGTGTCCGCCTCACGTACAGAACGCCTCCTGAACCTGCTCATCGCCCTGCTCAACACCAAGTACGGCCTGCGCCGCAGCGAGCTGCGCGAAAAGGTGTACCACGACACCACGAGCAGTGACGTCGCCTTCGGCCGCATGTTCGAACGCGACAAAGGCGAGTTGCGCCAGTTTGGCTTCGACGTCGAAACCGTGATGGACACCGGCTGGGGGTCCGATGACCCCGCAACCACCCGCTACCGGATCGGCAAGGAATCGAACCGGCTGCCCGACGTCAGCCTCACCCCCGAAGAGTGCACTGTCCTCATCCTCGCGGCGCAGCTCTGGGAGCACGCCGCGCTCGGCTCCGCCGCCGTGGACGCGGTCCGCAAGCTGCAGGCCGCCGGAGGCCTCGTCGACGCCGAACTCCCCACCGGCGTCCAGCCGCGCATCCGGCCCGCCGGGCAGGCCTTCGAAGATCTCGTGGCAGCCATGCACGCCCAGCACCCGGTCAGGTTCAGCTACCTCGCCAGCAGCACGGGCCAGGAGCAGGAACGACTGGTGGAGCCTTGGGGCCTGGGCAGCCGCTTCGGCCAGTGGTACCTCGTCGGCCACGACCGCGACCGGGGAGACAAACGGTTCTTCCGGCTCTCCCGCCTGACGTCCGCCGTAACCGTGCTGGAGAAGGAGACATTCACGCCACCCGCCGGGTTCAATGTCCGCGCAGAGCTGGCCGCCCTGGCCGAGCTGCCGGTCCAAAGCGCCGTCGTCGACGTCGAGCACGGCCGGCTCCTGGGGCTCCGCAAACGCGCTCAGGCGGTTCCGGACTTAGCACTGGAACCCGCAGCTAGGGAACACCCGCTGCAGCGGCCCGCGGCCGGGACGGACCGGCTCACGGTGCCTTTCCGCGATGCCGAGACGCTGGGCGAGGAACTGGCCTCCTACGGTCCCCGGGTCACCGTGATTTCACCTCCCGAGCTGGAGGGCGCCGTCCGCCGCCGCCTTACCGCCGCCGCAGCCTTCGCAGCCAGGCCGGAACCGGACGTGGCCTTCCCCGCAGCAGGACCCGCCGTCCGCACCCGCAAACGCACCTCGGAGGACCAGCTCAAGCGGATGCTGCAGCTTGTGCCCTTCCTTGTCCACAACCAGGGACTGCACATCAGCGAGGTCGCCGCGAGGTTTGGGATCACCCGGAAGGCGCTCGAGGATGACCTGCGCATCCTGATCTGCTCGGGTCTGCCGGAAGGCTACCCCGACGATCTGCTGGACATCCAGTGGGACGATGACCACGTCTTCATCACCCAGGCACTGGACCTGACCCGTCCCGTACGGTTCACCGTGGACGAGGCCTGCGCCCTCCTGACCGGCCTGGAGACCCTCAACGGACTCCCCGAACTCGCCGAAGGCGGCGCACTCGAATCGGTGACGCTCAAACTCATGGCGGCAGCGGGGGAGGAGGGGCTGAAGGCGGCCGCGCTCTCAGGCCCCGAGGTCGCCCCCGGCAACTCCGCCACCCTCGAAACCGCCCGTGCGGCCATCGGGTCCGGGTCACAGCTGCACCTGAGGTACTTCTCGCCGCAGCGGGACGCCGTGTCCGAACGCGAGGTGGACCCCATGCGGCTCTATTCGCTGGACAACACGTGGTATCTCGAGGCCTACTGCCACTCCGCCCAGGGCCTGCGCAACTTCCGGCTGGACAGGATCGAAGCGCTCGAACCCAACGGCCGGCCGGCGGCCACGGCAGCGAAACCGGCGGACAGCTTTCCCGTGAAACTGTTTACCCCGAACGACGACGACACTGTGGTGGTGGTGGAACTTGCGCCCCGCGGCACCGGCCTCGCTGACGACTACTACGCCGAGCGGACCGCGGCCCTGCCCGGCGGCGGAATGCTCGCCGAAATCCGGTTTGGCAGCACGGACTGGCTGCCGATGTTCGTCGCCCAGCACGGCGGGATGGTGCGGATCCTGAACCCAAGTGCCCTCGCGGACGCGTCGCGGGAATGGATCGCCGCGGCCCTGGCGCAATACGAAGCCTTGCCCGATCGCCCGATAGACTGATCCGCATGCCTTGGTGGTCCTGGATCGTTATTTGGATAGCGCTCATCGCGTTGTCGCTGCTGTTCTTCGGCGTGCTCGGCCTGCGGCTGTACCGGCAAGCCATGACCACGCTTGCCGAATTGAGTGAAGCCGCTGACCGGTTCTCCCACCTGCCCTCGCCTTCGGACCCCGCGGCCGCACCCGCAACGGACGGCCCCGACGCAGTGGCCGGCGCCCCCGGCGGCACGGATGCAGGCGATCGGCCGGTTCCCGGCGACGCCGTTTTTGCCTCACCTGCCCGGATGCGACATGATTACCACGCATCCAAATTCGCCCGGCAGAACGCCCGCCGGCTGCGCCGCATCCAGCGCAAGAAGGACCGCGGGCAGCCCCAGGCACTGCGCGACATCGAAACGCGTTAGTCATAGGATGTATTCAAACGAAAGGACCTCCCCTCATGAGGCTTGAAGGCTGGCATCTCATCATCATCATCATCCTGGCACTGGTGCTTTTCGCTGCGCCGAAGCTGCCGGGCATGGCCCGCAGCCTGGGCCAGTCGATGCGCATTTTCAAGTCGGAAGTCCGGGAAATGAAGAAGGACGGCACCACCGACGCCAAGGATGGCTCCGAGCCGGTCGAAGGCCGGGTCATCAACCACCCGCAGCCCGGCGCACCGGAAAGCCGCACGGGTGACGGAACCGACGTTCCGCCGTCGACCCGCGCCTAAGACCGCATGGCAGTAACCATGAGCCGTCGATCGAACCCCGAGGGGAGGATGGCGCTCCTCGACCACCTGAAAGAGCTGCGCAACCGGCTCTTCAAGGCGGCAATCGCCGTCGTCCTTGGGACGGTGGTGGGTTTCCTTGTCTACCAGCCCATGCTGGCGGCCCTGATTAAGCCGATCCGCGACCTGAACGAACACGAGGGCCGGCAGGCCACCCTGAACTTTGACGGCGTCGCGAGCTCGTTTGACCTCATGATCCAGGTGTCCGTGTTCCTGGGCCTGATCATCGCCAGCCCCGTCTGGCTCTACCAGCTCTGGGCCTTCATTGTGCCCGGGCTGCACAAGAAGGAACGCCGCCTGGCCCTGTCCTTCGTCGCAGCGGCCGTGCCGCTGTTCCTCGGCGGCGTCCTGCTGGCCTGGCTCGTGCTGCCCAACGCCGTGCGCGTCCTGACCGATTTCACGCCGTCGGGCGGCTCCAACTTCATCAGCGCCCAGGTGTACCTGTCCTTTGTGCTGCGGCTGCTGCTCGCCTTCGGCATCGCCTTCCTCCTGCCGGTGGTCCTGTTCGGGCTGAACCTGGCCGGCCTCATCAAGGGCCAGCAGCTCCTCAGGAGCTGGCGGATCACGGTGTTCCTGGTGTGCCTGTTCGCCGCGATGGCCGCCCCCGGCGCCGACGCCATGAGCATGTTCTACCTGGCCGGACCCATGCTGGCGCTGTTCTTCGCCGCGATCGGGCTCTGCCTGCTCAACGACCGCCGGCGCGAGCGGCGGGCCGTCAAGCACGCGGCAGAGACCGAAGCCACAGCCGACCAGGCCACCCCCAGCTCCGAGCTGGAGAACCTCTAGCCTTTCGCGCATTAGGCTGGAAGTATGTCGTCACACCCCGGGCCGGAATCGCCGTCCGAACGTTACCGCGCCAGCGTCGAGCGGGCCGCCGAAGCCAAGACCTATCTGGGCGGGTTCATCCGCTCGCTCGAATTCGAACTCGATGACTTCCAGCGCGAAGCATGCCTGTCCCTGCAGGCCGGGCGGGGTGTGCTGGTGGCCGCCCCCACCGGCGCCGGAAAGACAATCGTGGGGGAATTCGCCATTTATCTGGCCCTCCAACGCGGACTCAAAGCGTTCTACACCACGCCCATCAAAGCCCTGAGTAACCAGAAGTACGCCGAGCTGGCCGCCAAGTACGGCGCCGCCCAAGTGGGCCTGCTGACCGGCGATACCAGCATCAACGGCGACGCCCCCGTGGTGGTGATGACCACCGAGGTGCTCCGCAACATGCTCTACGCGGACTCGGACACCCTCGATGACCTCGGCTTCGTGGTGATGGACGAGGTCCACTACCTCGCTGACCGCTTCCGCGGCGCGGTGTGGGAGGAAGTCATCATCCACCTGCCCAGCGAGGTTCAGGTGGCCTCGCTGAGCGCCACGGTGTCCAACGCCGAAGAGTTCGGTGCGTGGCTCGACACCGTCCGCGGGCAGACCGACGTGATCGTCTCCGAACACCGCCCCGTGCCCCTGTGGCAGCACGTCATGGTGGGCCGGAAGATCGTGGACCTGTTTGCCGGCGACACCAGCTTTGACGAGATCGCGCTGCCCGGTGAGGGAACTGCAAGCGAGGCGGCTGCCGGTGAGACTTCAGCAGGCAAGGTAGTTGCCGCCGGTGCCTCGGCGGCCGTCACGTCAGAGCTGCGGGCCGGCTTCGAGGTCAACCCGGAACTGCTGTCCATGGCACGGGCCGAGAGCCAGATGAACTTCCGGGGCCGCTTCGGCCATGGCGGCCGGAGCCAGCGCCGAAACCAACGCAGTCAGCGGGACGAGCCGCAAAGCGCCCAGCGCAGCCCGGTCCGGAAGGCCAGCCGGCCGCAGGTTATCGCCAGCCTGGACCGGCAGGATCTCCTGCCTGCCATCACGTTCATCTTCTCGCGGGCCGGCTGCGATGCCGCCGTGGCGCAGTGCGTCGCGGCCGGCCTCTGGCTGACCACCGAGCGCGAACAACAGATCATCGCCCAGCGCGTCGACGAGGCCGCCCAGGACATCCCCTCCGACGACCTCGACGTACTCGGCTTCTGGAGCTGGCGGGACGGCCTGCTGCGCGGACTCGCCGCGCACCATGCCGGCATGCTGCCGACCTTCAAGGAAGTTGTGGAGAAGCTGTTCGTCGACGGGCTGGTCAAAGCCGTCTTCGCTACCGAAACGCTCGCCCTCGGCGTCAATATGCCGGCCCGCTGCGTCGTGCTGGAAAAGCTGGACAAATTCAATGGTGAGGCGCATGTCAACATCACGGCGGGGGAGTACACCCAGCTGACGGGCCGCGCCGGACGCCGCGGCATCGACGTCGAGGGCCACGCCGTCGTCCTGTGGCAGCCCGGCACGGATCCCGCGGCCGTCGCGGGCCTCGCCTCACGGCGGACCTACCCGCTGAACTCCAGCTTCCGGCCCACGTACAACATGTCGATCAACCTCCTGGCGCAGTTCGGCCGGCCCCGTGCCCGGGAGATCCTCGAGTCGTCCTTTGCCCAGTTCCAGGCGGACCGTTCCGTGGTGGGGCTGGCCCGGCAGGTCAGGAGCCGGGAGGAGTCCATCGCCGGGTTCAGCAAGGCCATGACCTGCCATCTGGGGGATTTCACCGAATACGCGCGGCTGCGGCGGGCCTTGGGCGATGCCGAGACCACCGCCTCCCGGGGCAGTTCCCGGGCCAAAAAGTCCCTCACCGAGGACTCCCTGAGCCGGCTGCTGCCAGGCGACGTGGTGGATGTCCCCGCCGGCAAGTCGCCCGGACTGGCGGTGGTGCTCAGCTCCGACCACGAATCCCGGGAGCCCCGGCCCGCCGTCATGACGCTGGACAACCAGCTCCGCCGGATCGGACTGCACGACGTCGAAGGTCCGTTGTCGCCGATCACCCGGATCCGGATTCCCAAGTCCTTCAATGCCAAGGTCCCCAAGTCCCGCCGCGATCTGGCGTCCTCGGTGCGCAACGCCATCCGCGAGCACCGGCCGCCGGCGCCCCCGCGCCGCGACGACGACTTCGGCCGGGCCTCCGCCGCGCCCAACCAGGAGAAGCGGATCGCCGAGCTGCGCCGCGAGCTCCGCGCCCACCCGTGCCACGGCTGCAGCGAACGCGAGGACCATGCCCGCTGGTCCGAACGCTGGTGGAAGCTCCGCCAGGAAACGGACGGGCTCATCCGCCAGATCCAGGGCCGGACCAACACCATCGCCAAGACCTTCGACCGCGTATGCGGCGTCCTGACCGGCTACGGCTATCTGGAGACCTCGAACACCGGCGTGCTGTCCATCAGCCCGGACGGGCAACGCCTACGGCGGATCTACGGAGAAAAGGACCTGTTGATTTCGCAGTCGCTGCGGATGGGCGCGTTCGACGACCTCGACGCCGCCGAGATCGCCGCCCTGGCCAGCGTGCTGGTCTACCAGGCCAAGCGCGAGGACCGCGGCCTGCGGCCGAAGATGCCGAGTGTGTCCCTGGAGTCCGCGGTAGACATCGTGGTCCGCGAATGGTCCGCACTGGAGGACGTGGAGGAGGCCAACAAGCTGCCGCTGACGGGCGAGCCTGAACTCGGCCTCGTCTGGCCGATCTTCAAATGGGCCAAGGGCCGGCATCTCCAGGAGGTGCTGAGCGGCACCGACCTGGCTGCGGGCGACTTTGTCCGCTGGGTCAAACAGGTGATTGACCTCCTGGACCAGCTGGCCGACATCCCGAACCTCGACCCCCGGATCGCGCGGCTGTGCGAGCAGGCCATCAAACTCATCAAGCGCGGCGTCGTGGCCTATTCCTCCGTGGCGTAGGGCTGCGGGCCGTGCGCCCGCTCCCTGGCCCACTCGCTGGCCCGCTACCGCGGCGTGCCACGACTTTCGAACCCGCCGGCGCTGGGCCGGCCACCAGTTACAAGGAGTTCCCGCCCCATGACCGATTCGCCGGCCGCCCCCGCCCCCCGCAAAGTCACGCTTTACCGTAACGGTTCCGTCTACACTGCGGCCGATCCCTTTGCCACCGCGATGCTGGTCGACGGCGACACCGTCGCCTGGGTCGGTTCCGAGCAGGCCGCCACGTCGATCGCTGACGCCTCCATGGAGGTGATCGATCTGCAGGGAGCGCTCCTGGCCCCCGGCTTCGTCGACTCCCACGTCCACGTGACGGAAACTGGAATCGCGTTGGAGGGGCTCCAGCTGGCCGGCGTACGCTCGGCCGCTGAGTTGCTCGACGCCGTCGCCGCATCCCCTGCCAAAGGCACCGTCCTGGGCCACGGCTGGGACGAGAGCACCTGGGCCGATCCCACCCTGCCCAGCCGGGACGAGATTGAACGCGCGGCCAGCGGCCGCCAGGTCTACCTGTCCCGCGTGGATGTCCACTCGGCCCTGGTTTCACGTTCCCTGGCGGCCTCGGCCGGACTGGACGGACTCGACGGCGACGCCGGCGGCAGCCAGGTCAAACGCGGAGCGCACACCGCGGCCCGCCGCACGGCCCGGCAGCTGCCGGCCGACGCCCTGCGCGGCTACCAGCGGCGCGCCCTCGCCGAGG
>JBKPBZ010000084.1:0-4926 GCA_046727115.1 Actinomycetota bacterium
GGGGCCATGTTCTTCGGCGCAGCGGAGCGGGTCCTGCAGGAGATCAGCCAGGTCAAGGACGTTCAGGTGGCCATCATCCGGCTGTCCCAGCTGCGGATGCTGGACGCTACGGGCGCCCACATGCTCGTCGAGGTGATCTCCGCGCTCGAGCTGCGCGGCGTGACCGTCCTGCTCAAAGGCGTCCAGCCGCAGCATCTGGAGCTCGTGACCAACGTGGGGGTCATCCGTTCGTTACGGCACCACAAGCACCTGTTCACGTCCCTTGCGGACGCCGTAGGGCATGCCCGGAGCCATGTGGTGCGGAACGCGGCCGCTAGCGCTTGAGGTTCTTCCGGATCGTCTGGCCGCGGACCACAATCCCGGCCAGGTGGAGGATCAGTCCCAGCCCGATCACCGGCAGCGAGGCGAGGGCCAGGGCCTGGTTGCCGGTGCTGTTGCCCACCACGTTGAGGATGATGCCGAGGGCGATCAGGCCCATGGCGCTGAAGACGAGCACCTTGTAGGCGGTTGACGCGGTGGCCCAGAATTCATTCAGCACCGTGCCAGTCTACCGGGGCCCGGCCGGCCGCCGGATGCGCAAAGTCCCTGGCGACACTCAAAATGCCTGGCGACGCGCGAATACGGGCGCGTCGGGTATTTTGCGCATCGCGGGGAAATTCCGGCCTCAGAACAACGCTTCCTGCACCGCAGGGACGTCGGATTCGTACTCCCCCGGCTCGATCATCCGCGCCTTCAGCAGCCCCAGGTTGACCACGAATTCCAGTTCGCTCCCGTCCAGCGCCGCCAGCGCAATGCTGCCGCTCAGCGAATCGATCCGGAACCCGTGCGCTCCGGCCCCCAGGTTGTGGGGGTAGGGATGCCGGGCGGCCTGGGCGCAGGCGCCGGCAGCGAGCTCCGGCCGGACCCACCGCTCATCCACCACCTCGAAGCCCTCCCCGCCGGCACCGGCGAGCAAGGTCCGGGCCTCCCCTGCCAGCCGCCCGTTCACGGCATCGAGGTCGACGGCGGCTGCCGGCGCCACCAGCGCAGCCGCCTTGGCGGCGGCGCGGACCTGCTGCGGCAGCCCGGCGTCGCGCGTGACCATGTCCTCCAGGATGCGGACCACCCGGCCGTCCCCGGCGCGGGCGATGTACCGGGCGACGACCGCGCCCTGCTCGGCGAGCCGGTTCCATTTACGCCGGTGCGAGGCGGTGCCGACCTTGCTGGCGCCGTTGGCGAAGGTCGCGACGTAGAGCCAGTGCGGCTGCATCAGGTACGCGCGCAGGCCCGGCGGGACACGGCCGCCGCGGTGGAAATCGTGGATGAGCCGCGAGTCGTCCAGCACGAAGCACCGTTCGCACTGGCTGCCCTTGGTGGCGGCAGCCCGGGCGGGGCACAGGACGTGGTCCCGGTCCGCGGGACCGTGCACTTTGTGGTGCCCAAGGCAGTGTTTCCCCGCGGCGGCGAGCCGGAAACCGAGCCGGGTGCCGGCGTCGAGCTCCAGTTCCGTGAGGGCGCCGTCAGGGTCCTGCAGGCGCAGCACCGGGCGCCAGCCCTGTCCGGATCCCGGCGCGGGCACGGGTGCCGGACCATCCCAGAAGACCCCGTGAACCAGGTAGCGGGTACCGGTCACGGGGTCTCCTTGAGTGGTGTGGCCGCTACAGTGCCGGCTGCACGCCAAAGGCTACCGCGAGCTTCATGATCTTCTCGGCGCGGCCCAGGCGCGGCAGGTCGGAACCGTCGCGGATGACGCGGCCGCTGGCTTCGAAGTCGGCCATGAAGTCGGTGGCCCACGCGACGTCGGACGGCGTGGGGCTGATGACCTCGTTGATGACCGGCGTCTGGTCGATCGCGAGGCAGAGCTTCCCGGTCATCCCCATCATCACGGTGATGCCGGTCTGTTCGCGCAGGATCGGGTGGTTCGTGCCGACGGTGGGTCCGTCGATGGGGCCGGGCAGGTTGCCGACGCGGCTGGCCACAACCAGCTTGGCGCGGGGGTAGGCCATGGCTTCGGCGGTGGCTGCCATGCCGGTGTCGCGGCGGAAGTCGCCCGAGCCGAAGGCCAGGCGGAAGGCGCCCTGGGCCTTCGCGATGTTGTTGGCTTCCTCGATGCCGACGGCGGACTCGACCAGGGGGATGACCGGGGTCTTGCCGTCCATCCGGTGGAAGCTCTCCGTGACCTGGTCGGCCGATTCGGTTTTGGCCAGCATGATGCCCAGCAGGCCGGGGGTGCCGCGCAGTCCGGCGAGGTCGTCGGCCCAGAAGGGGCTGGTGGCGTCGTTGATCCGGACCCACGCGCTGCCGCCGGCGGTCAGCCAGTTCACGACGTTGGCGCGGGCGGTGTCCTTCTGGGAGGGGTCCACCGCGTCTTCGATGTCGAGGATGATCGCGTCGGCCCGGGAGACGGCGGACTGGTCGAAGAGGTCGGTCTTCATCGCGTTCACCAGCAGCCAGGAGCGGGCGATGTCGGCCGGGATGTTGCGCTGATGCCGAAGTGATTCGGCGGTGGTCATAGAGGTCATGCATCTACGCTAGCCGCCCGGGGGCACTTGCCGCTAAGCGATCCGGCTCTCAGGGGCGACCATTACGACCAAAATCACGTCCCTGCCCGGCCAGCTGGCAGTTGAGGCCGCTTTCAGGACTGAATACGGCCTCACCTGCCAGCTGGCTGGTTGCGGCGGGACGGCGGGACTGGCTAGGGGATGTTGCTTCCCCGGGCCGCGATCCAGAGGCCGTACCACTCGGCGCGGGTCATCGCTTCGGCGGCCTCGGCGGCGCCGGCGCAGGCGAGGATCCTGTCCGGGTTGGCGGTGCCGATCACGGGCGCGATCCCGGCCGGGTGCTTCATGAGCCAGCCGAGCACGATCGCCTCCCCTGTGGTCCCCTTCGCGGCGGCCAGGGCGGCCACGAGGGCGGCGGTGGCCTCCTCCGCCGGCGTCGGCACGGCGGCCGGCGCCCCGGTGTACAGGCCGCGGGCCAGCGATCCGTATGCCTGCAGCCGGATGCCCTTCCGGGCGCAGTGCTCCACGGTGCCGTGCGGGAAGCTGTAGTCCGTGCCCTCGGCGTGGTTGACCAGCACCGTGCTCTCGAGCCAGGCACGCTTCAGCAGGCTCATTTCGAGCTGGTTGGCCACCACGGGCACCTCGAGCCGGTCCTGCAGCAATTCGATCTGCGGGCCGGACATGTTGGACACGCCCAGGGCACGCACTTTGCCCTCGGCCATGAGCTGCCCGACGGCGGACGCCACCTCCGCCGGATCCATCAGGGGATCGGGGCGGTGCAGCATGAGCACGTCGACGTAGTCCGTCCGGAGCCGGGCCAGGCTTTCGTTGACCCGTTCCAGGATGCCGACCCGGCTGAGGTCGTAGTACGCCTCCAGGCCCTGCTCGCCCAGCCGGATCCCGCACTTGGTCTGCAGCCGGATCTTCTCCCGCAGCCCCGGGGTCCGGGCCAGGACCTCGCCGAAGACGGACTCGGCTTTGCCGTGGCGGTAGATGTCCGCATGGTCAAAGAGCGTGATGCCCGCGCCCATGGCGGCATCGACGGCGACGGCCGCCTCATCCACATCTGCGGACGAGTACGACTCCGCCGCCCAACTGCCGCCCAGGCCCATGCAGCCGTAGACGAGTTCCTGGGCGAGGTTTATCTGGTTGGCGTGCACGTGGTTGGCATTCATGTCGTGGGCTGCCGGGCCGGACGAAACCTTCGCTGCGGGGCTCACCGCAGCCAGACGGTGGTGTTGGCCGGCAGCTGTCCGCCGTCCAGCGGGCCGCTGCTGACCAGCACCTCGCCGGCTGGAAGGTCAACCGGCGCGTCGCCGAAATTGGTCACAGTCTGCCAGCCGCCGGGACGGCTGAAGCGCAGGACGTCGGGGCTGCCGGATTCCTGCCACTGCAGTTCCTCCGAGGTCTGCAGTTCGCGGCGCAGCTTCAGGGCCTTGCGGTAGAGCTCCAGGGTGGAGCCTTCCACGCCGTCCTGGGCCGCCACGGCGTAGCGGCCGAACCAGGCCGGCTGGGGCAGGTGTGCCCCGCCGGCGCCGAAGCCGAAGGAGGTGCCCTCCGGGGCCCAGGGCAGCGGCACGCGGCAGCCGTCGCGGCCGATCTCCACGCCCTTGTTCCGGAAGAAGGTGGGGTCCTGGCGCTCGGCGTCGGGGATCTCCGCGACTTCCTGCAGGCCCAGTTCCTCGCCCTGGTACAGGTAGGCGGAACCCGGCAGCGCCAGCATCAGCAGGGTGGCGGCGCGGGCCCGGCGCAGGCCGAGCTCGACGTCGAGCTCCTCGACGGGGGCGCCGGCCAGCAGCCAGCCCTTGCCGTCCTGGCCCTGGGCGTGCTTGCCGCCGCCCTGGGGCAGGCCGTAGCGGGTGGCGTGGCGGACGACGTCGTGGTTGGAGAACACCCAGGTGGAGGAGGCCCCGGATTCCGTGGCCTCGGCGAGGTTCCGGGCGATGATTTCGCGGAACTCGTCGGCGGCGAAGTCGGCCTGCAGGAGGTCGAAGTTGAACGCCTGGCCCAAGCCCTCCGGGCTGGCGTAGCGGGCGCGGCGGGTGGCGTGCACCCAGGCCTCGGCGACGGCGGTGCGCGGCGGGTTGTATTCGTTGAACACCTCGCGCCATTCGGCGTAGATCTCGTGGACTTCGTCCCGGTCCCAGAACGGGTGCGAACCGTCAACGTGGCCGTCCGCACCGGAGCCTGTCGGATTGAGCTCCACCTTGGAGATGAGGGGCTCGGTGAGGTCCTTGGTCAGCGCGTGGGCGACGTCGACGCGGAAGCCGTCCACGCCGCGGTCCGACCAGAAGCGGAGCGTCGTGAGGAAGTCCTCACGGATTTCGCGGTTGGCCCAGTTCAGGTCCGGCTGTTCCTTGGCGAAGATGTGCATGTACCACTGGCCGGGAGTGCCGTCGGGCTCGGTGATCCGTTCCCAGGCGGGGCCGCCGAAGACGGACTCCCA
>JBKPBZ010000085.1:0-5999 GCA_046727115.1 Actinomycetota bacterium
CCCACCCTGGCACCGATGAGCCGGGGCATCCTCACCACGGCAACAGCGAAGGTGCGCTCGGGTGTCACCGCCGGCGAGCTGCGCCGCGCCTGGGCCGAGGCCTACGACGACGAACCGTTCGTGCATCTGCTCCCGGAGGGCCAGTGGCCCTCCACCAAGTCGGTCCAGGGATCGAACCACTCGGTCATGCAGCTTGCCTTCGATGAGCACACCGGCCGTGTGGTCGTGTGCTGCGCCATCGACAACCTGACCAAGGGGACCGCCGGCGGGGCCGTGCAGTCCATGAATATCGCCCTCGGCCTGGCGGAATCCGCCGGCCTCAACCTCCAGGGAGTCGCACCGTGAGCATCACCGCACCGCAGGGATTCCGCGCCGCCGGCGTGACGGCCGGGCTCAAGGCCTCCGGCAAGCCGGACGTGGCCCTCGTGGTCAACGACGGCCCGTCCAAGGCCGCCGCGGCGGTCTTCACGTCCAACCGCGTCGCCGCGGCCCCCGTGCACTGGTCCCGCGAAGTGGTCAAGGACGGCCGCGTGGACGCCGTTTTCCTCAACTCCGGCGGGGCGAACGCCTGCACCGGACCGCAGGGCTTCCAGAACACCCACGCCACCGCGGAGAAGACCGCCGAGGCCCTCGGCGTCTCCGCCACCGACGTCGTGGTCTGCTCCACCGGACTGATCGGCGAACAGCTGCCCATGGACAAGATCCTGGCCGGGATCGGTTCCGCCACCGCGGCCCTGGCCGCCGACGGCGGCCCCGCGGCGGCCACCGCGATCATGACCACGGACTCCGTGTCCAAGCAGGCCGTCTTCACCGGCACGGACTCCAACGGCACTCAGTTCAGCATCGGCGGCATGGCCAAGGGCGCCGGCATGCTGGCCCCGGGCCTGGCCACCATGCTGGTGGTCCTCACCACGGACGCCGACGTCCAGCCCGGCACGCTCGACGCCGAACTCCGCAACGCCACCCGGGTCACCTTCGACCGGGCGGACTCCGACGGCTGCATGTCCACCAACGACACCGTGGTGCTGCTGGCGTCCGGGGCCTCCGGCGCCGTGCCGTCCGCCGCCGACTTCGGCACGGGCCTGACCCAGGTCTGCGCCGAGCTGGCCCGCAAGCTGATCGGCGACGCCGAGGGCGCCAGCCACGACATCGCCATCCGGACGTTCAACGCCGCGAGCGAGCGGGACGCCGAAATCGTCAGCCGTGCCGTCGCCCGCTCCAACCTGTTCAAGACCGCGATTTTCGGCAAGGACCCCAACTGGGGCCGCGTGCTGTCCGCCGTCGGCACCACCGACGCCGCGTTCGATCCGGACCAGCTGAACGTGTCCATGAACGGCGTGCAGATCTGCCGCAACGGCAGCATCGGCGATGACCGGAACCTCGTCGACCTCGAACCACGCGAGGTCCTCGTCGAGATCGACCTGCAAGCCGGCGGGGCCGAGGCCACGATCCTCACCAACGACCTCACCCACGACTACGTCCACGAAAACAGCGCCTACTCCAGCTAACCCCGGGGAAGGAATAGTAAGGACGAACATGAACACCCAGACACGCGAGACTACGTCCCAGTCGGACGCCCGGGACAAAGCCGCCACCTTGATCGAGGCGTTGCCCTGGATCCAGCGCTTTGCCGGCAGCACCATGGTGATCAAGTACGGCGGCAACGCCATGGTCAACGATGAGCTCCGCCGCGCCTTCGCCGAAGACGTCGTGTTCCTGCACCACGTCGGCATCCACCCCGTGGTGGTGCACGGCGGCGGCCCGCAGATCAACGCCATGCTCAGCCGGCTCGGAATCGAATCCGAGTTCAAGGGCGGGCTGCGCGTCACCACGCCCGAGGCGATGGACGTGGTCCGGATGGTCCTCACCGGGCAGGTGGGGCGCGAACTCGTCGGCCTGATCAACTCCCACGGCCCCTACGCCGTCGGCATGTCCGGTGAAGACGGGGGACTGCTCCGCGCCGTCCGCACCGGCACCGTGGTGGACGGCGAGGAGGTGGACCTCGGCCTCGTGGGCGAGGTGGTCGGGGTGAACCCGGAAGGGATCGTGGACATCCTCGCGGCCGGCCGGATCCCGGTGGTCTCCACCGTTGCCCCGGAGATCTCCGCAGACGGATCCACCACCGGGCAGGTACTGAACGTCAACGCGGACACGGCAGCGGCGGCGGTCGCGTCGGCCCTGGGGGCATCCAAGCTGGTCATCCTGACCGATGTCGAAGGCCTCTACGCCAACTGGCCGGACAGGTCATCGCTCATCTCGTCGCTGACGGCTTCGGAGCTGCGCGAGATGCTGCCCCGCCTTGAATCCGGCATGATCCCGAAGATGGCGGCCTGCCTGAAAGCGATTGACGACGGCGTCGAACGCGCCCACATCGTGGACGGCCGGCTGCCGCACTCGATGCTGCTGGAAACCTTCACGACCGCCGGCATCGGCACGCAGGTCGTCCCCGACGAGGAAAGCAAATGAACCAGATCGAAACCGCAGCTTCCACGGATCTTGAGCACTCGGCCGTGGGAGAGCTCGTGCACTCGCGCGCCACCGGTGCGCAGTGGCTCTCCCGCTACTCGTCCTCCCTGCTGGGCGTCTTCGGCACCCCGCAGCGGGTCCTGGTCCGCGGCGCAGGCTGCCTCGTGTGGGACGCCGACGGCAAGGAGTACCTGGACCTGCTCGGCGGCATCGCCGTGAACGCGCTCGGCCACGCCCACCCGTTCGTCACCTCGGTCATCTCCAGCCAGCTCGCCACCCTGGGCCACGTCTCGAACTTCTTCACCAGCCCCACCCAGATCGCCCTGGCCGAGAAGTTGCTGGAACTGGCCAAGGCGCCGGCCGGTTCCAAGGTGTTCTTCGCCAACTCCGGCACGGAGGCCGTTGAGGCGGCCTTCAAGCTGGCGCGCCGGAACACGGGCGCCGGCACGAACGGCGCAGGCGCGGACAGTGCCCAGAAGCCGCGCACCAAGATCATCGCGCTCGAAGGCGCCTTCCACGGGCGCACCATGGGCGCCCTCGCACTGACGGCGAAGGAGGCGTACCGGGCACCGTTCGCACCGCTGCCCGGCGGCGTCGTGCATATCCCGTTCGGTGACATCGAGGCCCTCCGCGCCGCCGTGGACGACACTACCGCCGCCGTTTTCCTCGAACCCATCCAGGGCGAGGCCGGTGTCCGGCCGCTGCCCGCCGGCTACCTTAAGGCCGCACGCGAGGCGACGAGCGCGGCCGGGGCCCTGCTGATCCTCGACGAGGTCCAGACCGGCATCGCCCGCACCGGCAAATGGCTGGCCAGTGAGGACGCCGGAATCGTGCCCGACGCCGTAACCCTCGCGAAGGGCCTCGGCGGCGGTTTCCCGGTCGGCGCGCTCGTGACGTTCGGACCGGAAACGTCCGCCCTGCTGACCGCCGGCCAGCACGGGACCACCTTTGGCGGCAACCCGGTGGCCACCGCGGCCGCCCTCGCCACCCTGCACGTCCTTGAGAGCCAAGACATCCTGGCCCACGTCCGGACCATGGGGGAGCACCTGCGCGCCGGTCTCGCCGGCATCGCCGGCGTCACGGAGGTCCGCGGCGAGGGGCTGCTGATCGGCTTCGATCTGGACGCCGACATCGCCGCCGGCGTCGTCAGCGCCGGGCTCGACGCCGGGTTCATCGTCAACAGCCCGGGCCCGCGCACCATCCGCCTGGCGCCGCCGCTGATCCTGACCACCGAACAGGCCGACCGCTTCCTCGCGGCACTGCCGGCCTTGCTCGAGACGGCAAAGCTCTCTGCAGAAGACGCTGCCGAACAGCCCGCCGACCAGGTCCAGGCCGACCAGCCCGCCTCTTCCAGTAACAACGCCGCAAAGGACGCCCAGTGACCGCCGCCGTGACCACATCAGTGCCCACCCGCCACTTCCTCAAGGACACGGACCTCAGCCCGGCCGAACAGGCCGAGGTCCTCGAGCTCGCCGTCCGGATGAAGGCCGCGCCCTACAGCGTGCAGCCCTTCGCCGCGGCGGGCAGCGGCCGCCAGACCGTGGCCGTCATCTTCGACAAGACCTCCACCCGGACCAGGGTCTCCTTCGCCACCGGAATCGCGGACATGGGCGGCAATGCGCTCATCATCAACCCCGGCGAGGCGCAGATCGGGCACAAGGAATCGGTCGAGGACACCGCAAAGGTGCTCGAGCGCATGGTGTCCACCATCGTGTGGCGCACCGGCGCGCATGCCGGGCTCGTCGCCATGGCCGAGAACTCCCGCGTTCCGGTCATCAACGCCCTGTGCGATGACTACCACCCGTGCCAGCTGCTCGCCGATCTCTTGACCGTCAAGGAGCACAAGGGCTCGCTCCAGGGCCTGACCATGGCGTACCTGGGTGACTCGGCCAACAACATGGCCAATTCCTACCTGCTGGCCGGCGTCACGGCGGGCATGAACGTCCGGATCGCAGGACCCGCTGGCTTCCTGCCGTCCGCGGAGATCATCGCCGCCGCCGAGGACCGCGCCGCGGAGACCGGCGGCTCGGTGCTGGTGACGGTTGACGCCGCCGAGGCGCTCCTGGGCGCCGACGTCGTGGCCACCGACACCTGGGTGTCCATGGGCCAGGAGGCGGAGAAGGAAGCGCGGATGAAGCTGTTCCGCGACTATGCCGTGGACGGCGCGGCGATGAAGCTGGCGGCGCCGGACGCCGTCGTGCTGCACTGCCTGCCGGCCTACCGGGGCTATGAGATCGCCGCGGACGTCATTGACGGCCCGCAATCGGTGGTCTGGGACGAGGCCGAGAACCGGCTCCATGCCCAGAAAGCGCTCATGGCCTGGCTCATGCACCGCTCCGGCCTGGCTGTTGTCGACGGGCTGGCGCCGGTGGACGGCTTGGCCTGATGTCCGTCCAGCCAGCCTCTCCGGGGGCCAGCCCTGCCACCAAAACAGCCCGGCAGGCACGGATTACGGCTATTCTGACCGGCGAATCGGTCCGTTCCCAGGCCGAGCTCGCGGCGCTGCTCGCGGACGACGGCGTCCAGGTCACCCAGGCCACGCTCTCCCGCGACCTTGTGGAACTCGGCGCCGTCCGGGTCCGCGGCAAGGACGGCGTGCTGGTCTACGCCGTCCCGGGCGAGGGCGGCGAACGGGCGGCCAAGAGCGGCGTCACCCAGGAAATCCTCGACGCCCGGCTGACCCGGCTGTGCGGGGAACTGCTCGTCACTGCCGAGGCCTCGGCCAACCTCGTGGTGCTCCGGACCCCGCCGGGCGCCGCGAACTTCCTTGCCCTCGCCATCGACCACTCCGTGATGCCCTCGATCCTGGGCACCATCGCCGGGGACGACACCGTCCTGCTTGTCACCCGGGACCCCCTGGGCGGCGCGGACATCGCCGCACGCTTCCTGCAGTTCGCCGAGGAAGCTGGCCAATAAAGCCACACCATGAGCCTTTCAAGGGACCGGGCGCGCCGGGCTTGTGACAGGCTTGCAACAGAGATTTTTCCCAGAATTACAGCATCACCAAACAACTAAGGAGCATTTCCGTGACTGAGCGTATTGTTCTGGCCTACTCCGGTGGCCTGGATACTTCCGTAGCCATCGGCTGGATCGGTGAAGCCACCGGCGCCGAGGTCATCGCCGTGGCGGTCGACGTCGGGCAGGGCGGCGAATCGCTGGAGACCATCCGCCAGCGCGCGCTGGGCTGCGGCGCCGTCGAAGCCTACGTCGCCGACGCCAGCGACGAGTTCGCCAACGAGTACTGCGTGCCCACGCTGAAGGCCAATGCCCTCTACCAGGGCCACTACCCGCTGGTCTCGGCCATCTCCCGCCCGGTGATCGTCAAGCACCTGGTCAAGGCCGCCCGCGAGTTCGGCGCCACCACTGTCGCCCACGGCTGCACCGGCAAGGGCAACGACCAGGTCCGCTTCGAAGTCGGCATCCAGACCCTCGGCCCGGACCTGAAGTGCATCGCACCGGTCCGCGACCTCGCCCTGACCCGCGACAAGGCCATTGCCTTCGCCGAGGAAAAGGGACTGCCGATCGAGACCACC
>JBKPBZ010000086.1:0-7526 GCA_046727115.1 Actinomycetota bacterium
CGTGGTCCGAGGGTGAACCACGTTCCCACACCAGGCAGCCGATCGTGGAGGAACCATGACTCAGACTGCCCATGGCGTCGAATTCACCCAGCACCTGTCGGAGACCCCGAAGTCTGCTGAAGAGCGTGCAGCCATCCTGGCAAACCCGGGGTTCGGCGACTATTTCACTGACCACACCGCGATTGTCGACTACACCGTCGACGCCGCGGGCAACGGCGGCTGGCACGACGCTCGGGTTGAGCCCTACGGCCCGATTTCCCTGGACCCCTCCGCCGCAGTGCTGCACTACGGCCAGGAGATCTTCGAGGGCCTCAAGGCCTACCGCCACGCCGACGGCTCAATCTGGACATTCCGGGCCGAGGCCAACGCCGCCCGGCTGAACAGGTCCGCCCGGCGCCTGGCCCTGCCCGAACTCCCGGAAGAGTACTTCCTCGGCGCCATCCGCGAACTCGTCGCGGCGGACAAGGACTGGGTGCCCTCCGGCGACGGCGAAGCCCTGTACCTGCGGCCCTTCATGATCGCCACCGAGGCGTTCCTGGGCGTGCGGGCAGCGCGCGAGGTCTCCTTCCGCGTGATCGCCTCCCCGGCCGGGAACTACTTCGGCGGCGAACTCAAGCCCGTCTCCATCTGGATCTCGCGTGAGTACGCCCGCGCCGGCCGCGGCGGAACAGGCGCCGCCAAGTGCGGCGGCAACTACGCCGCCTCACTGATCGCCCAGCAGGAGGCCGAGGCGCACGGCTGCAAGCAGGTTCTGTTCCTGGACCAGTTCAACGACAACGCCGTCGAGGAACTCGGCGGCATGAACGTTTTCTTCGTCATGAAGGACGGGTCCCTCGTCACCCCCGCACTGTCCGGCACCATCCTCGAGGGGATCACCCGGATGTCCGTGATGCAGGTGGCCCGGGACATGGGCCGCGAAGTCACCGAACGCAAGATCACCCTGGATGAGTGGCGCGACGGCGTTGCCTCCGGCGAAATTGCCGAGGTCTTCGCCTGCGGCACCGCCGCGGTCATCACCCCGATCGGCGTGCTCAAGGACGCCACCGAGTTCATCGGCTCCGAAGACGCCACCGCGGGGGAGACCACCCTGGCCATCCGCGCCCGGCTGCTCGGGATCCAGACCGGCACCGTGGAGGACACCCACGGCTGGCTGACCCGGCTCGCCTAGGCGGCAGCGCCTCCATCAAGGGCAGCGTTCGACGGCGGTCCCCACCTTCGGGTGCGGGGCCGCCGTCGTCGTTAATGGCCGGACAAAAGACCGGTCAAAAGGCCAGGTGCGACCGGCCGGAAGCCCCTAGCTCCGCCCCGGACGCAGGGCCACAATATGGCATGACTGGACTCATCCAGGTTTTGGGCGTCATTTTCGGGGTTGTGCTGATCTTCGTGGGAATCCTCGAGTCCTTTTTCTTCCGGGACCAGCGCCTGCACAGGCTGTTCCTGATCAAGCCAGAAGACACGGACGCCGTCCGGATCTGGACGTTCAACCTGGGGTTCTACAACATGATCTGGGGAGTAGGCGCGATCGTTGGCGCCCTCATGCTGACGGGGGCGGAGCCGGCCGCCGGGCGGGTGCTGCTGCTCTTCACAAGCCTGGGCCACGTGCTGCTGGGCATTATCCTGGTGCTGTCGGAGCGGCGGCTGTGGGCGAGCGCCATCGCCGAGGCCCTCCTGCCCGCGGTCATCGTGGTCCTGTTGCTCGTGTGACAGCCGCTAGTGCGGTGCCCCTTCGGTGGCAAGATGGAACTGTGATCCCTGACGAGCCCCGCGCCATGGTGCGCAGCACCGAGCTGACCCGGTACCGGCTGGCCCCCAATCCGGGGCCGATGAGCCTGCACGGGACCAATTCCTACGTGATTGCGGCCCCCGGGGCGGCCGGCACGGTGGTGGTTGATCCCGGCCCCTTGGATGAGACGCATCTGCAGGAACTGGCCCAGGCAGGCGCCGTCGAGCTCATCCTGATCACCCACCGGCACGCGGACCACACCGCCGCAGCCGCCAGGTTTGCCGAACTGACGGGAGCACCCGTGCGCGCCAAGGATCCCGCGCACTGCCACGGGGGCAGCCCACTGGTGGACGGCGAAGTCATCCACGCCGCCGGAACCGAGATCCGCGTGCTGGCGACGCCGGGCCACACGTCCGACTCGGTCTGCTTCCACCTGCCGCAGGACGGCATCAGCGGCTCTGTCCTCACCGGCGACACCATCCTGGGCCTGGGAACCACGGTCCTGGACTATCCCGACGGCACCCTGGGCGACTACCTGGCCTCGCTGGACCGGCTGGAATCCCTGGGCCCGGCGACAGTCCTCCCGGCCCACGGACCGATGCTGCCCGCCCTGGACACGATCGTCCGCGCCTACCGGGACCACCGCGAGGACCGCCTCGGACAAATCCGCTCCGCCCTCGAAAATCTCGGCTCCCGCGCCGAAGTGGCCCAGGTGGCCGACGCCGTGTACGCCGACGTCGATCCATCCGTCCGCCGCGCCGCGGAGCTCTCCGTCGCGGCACAGCTGGACTACCTGCGCGGAGCATGACCGCGTCCACGGGGCTTGACCACCTGCGCATGGCCCGACTCCTTGCACAGAGCCTGCCCACTTGCACAGAGCCTGGCCACTTGCACAGCCGCGCCGCTGAACGCGGGGCCCGGTGACGGGACGGTAGGCTGGGAACCATGCGTATCGCCCGGTTTGTAGTTGATTCTGATCCCCTCTACGGCATCGTGGAAGGTGAGCCCGGCAGTGAGGAAGTCACTGTCATCAAGGGCGACCCGTTCTTCCACGGCGTGGAACGAACCCCCATGAAGCACAAGCTGGAGGACGTCCGCCTGCTGGCGCCGATCATCCCGCGCAGCAAAGTCATCGGCGTCGGCCGCAATTTCGCGGAACACGCCCGGGAGCTCGGCAACGAGGTCCCGGCGCAGCCCTTGCTGTTCCTCAAGCCCAACACCTCCGTGATCGGGCCAAATGATCCCATTGTCCTTCCGGAGTTCTCCGAGGACGTCTCTTTCGAGGCCGAGCTGTGCGTCGTCATCGGCCGGATCTGCAAGGACGTGCCCGAAAACCGGGTGGACGACGTGATCTTCGGCTACACCTGCGGCAACGACCTCACCGCCCGCGACGTCCAGAAAACGGACCTGCAGTGGGCCCGGGCCAAGGGCTTCGACACCTCGGCACCGCTCGGGCCGTGGATCGAGACTGAACTCGACACCGAGGACCTGCAGATCCAGGGCCGGCTCAATGGCGAACTGCGCCAGGACGGCAGCACCAACCAGATGATTCGCGGCGTCCGGGAACTCGTCTCCATCGTCTCGCAGGCCTTCACCCTGCTGCCGGGCGACGTCATCATGACCGGCACCCCGGCCGGCGTCGGCGCGGTAAAGGCCGGCGACCGCTACGAGGTCGAGATCGAGGGCATCGGACGCCTCTCCAACCCGGTGGTCCGCCGCTAACCGCTCCGCCGGGAATTGGCAGCGCCGATTTCGGACAGCCGCACCGTGGATCTGCAGTTCGGATCACGGTGCGGCTGTCCTTTTGCGTAGCGGCATCCCGGGCAGGGGGCGGGGGGAGAGATTGGTAATGTTGGTACCACTATGACTACTGCTTCCGCGTCCGACGCCGTTTCCAGCTCCGCCCATGCTGCCCCCACCGGTGAAGTCACCGCTGACACCCCGGTCCGTGTCCGGTTCTGCCCCTCGCCCACGGGCACCCCGCACGTCGGCCTGATCCGCACCGCCCTGTTCAACTGGGCCCACGCCCGGCACACCAAGGGCACCTTTGTGTTCCGGATCGAGGACACGGACGCGGCACGCGACTCGGAGGAAAGCTACCAGCAGCTGCTTGAGGCCCTCAAATGGCTGGGCATCACCTGGGAAGAAGGCGTGGAAGTCGGCGGCCCGCACGAGCCCTACCGCCAGTCGCAGCGGCTGGACCTGTACAAGGACGTCGTGGCCAAGCTGATTGACGCCGGCTACGCCTACGAGTGCTACTCCTCGCCGGACGAGGTCGAGGCCCGCCACCGGGCGGCCGGCCGCGACCCCAAGCTGGGCTACGACAACTTCGACCGCCAGCTCTCCGAGGAACAGCTCGCCGCGTTCAAGGCCGAGGGCCGCCAGCCCGTGCTGCGCGTCCGCATGCCCGACGAGGACGTCACGTTCACGGACATGGTCCGCGGCGAGATCACGTTCAAGGCCGGCAGCATCCCGGACTACGTCATTGTCCGCGCCGACGGCTCCCCGCTCTACACCCTGGTCAACCCGGTGGACGACGCGCTGATGGGGATCACCCACGTGCTCCGCGGCGAGGACCTGCTCTCCTCCACGCCCCGCCAGGTGGTGCTGATCCGCGCCCTGATGGACATCGGCGTCGCCAGCTACATGCCAGTCTTCGGCCACCTGCCGTACGTCATGGGCGAGGGCAACAAGAAGCTCTCCAAGCGTGACCCCCAGTCCAACCTGTTCCTGCTCCGGGACCGCGGCTTCATTCCCGAAGGCCTGCTCAACTACCTGTCCCTGCTCGGCTGGAGCCTCTCCGCCGACGAGGACATCTTCACCGTCGATCAGCTGATCGAGCACTTCGACGTCAACGATGTGCTGGCCAACCCGGCCCGCTTCGACATCAAGAAGGCCGAGGCGATCAACGGCACCCACATCCGCATGCTCGAAGCAGAGGACTTCCGCGGCCGCCTGGTGCCCTACCTCCAGGCCGCCGGATTCGTGGGGGAGAGCCTCACGGCCCGCGAGGAGGAGATCCTGGCCGAGGCCGCCCCGCTGATCCAGGAGCGCATCTCCCTGCTGGGCGAGGCCCCCGAAATGCTCGCGTTCCTGTTCAAGGCCGACGACGCGATCGACGTCGCCGACGACGCCCGCAAGGGCCTGCCGGAGAACCTCACCGAGGTGCTCGACGCCGCCCTGTCCGCGCTGGAGCCCGTCGCTGACTGGACGGCCGAGAACATCCAGGCTGCTTTGAAGGAGGCCCTCGTGGAAGGCCTCGGCGTCAAGCCGCGCCTGGCCTTCGGCCCGGTCCGCACAGCCATCTCGGGTCGGCGGATCTCCCCGCCGCTGTTCGAATCCATGGTCATCCTGGGCAAGGACTCATCCCTGGCCCGCCTCCGCGCCTTCCGCGGCTGACGTTCGGCTCATGGACACCGTGCGCGGACCCGGAAACACGACCGACATCCTGCCGGATCCCATGCCGGAGCCCGACGTCTCGGCACCTCATGTGCTGGCGGCGGGCCTGGGCGCCGTCCGTGGGGTCCTCTTCGACATCGATGACACCCTGGTGGACCTCGAATTCGCCATGACGACAGCCCTCCGCGACGTCAGCGAGCACCTCCTGCCCGGCCTGGACGAGGCCGGGTGGGAGAGGTTCGGGCGGATCTTCACCCATGAAACCACCCACTTCTACGACCGCTACCTGGCCGGCGAACTGACGTTCAATGAGCAGCGGCTGCTCCGCGGCAGGGCGGCGCTGGGGTACTTCGGCGTCGAACTTGCGGACGGCGAGCAGGCCCACCACTGGGTGAGTTCCTACGCCAGCCGGCAACACGGCTACATCCGCGCGTTCGACGACGTCGGACCGCTGCTGGACGCCCTGGACGCCGCCGGCATCCCCTACGGGGCCGTCAGCAACAACGTCCACGACTACCAGCGCGTGAAGCTGGACGCGGCCGGGCTGGAACGGATTGCCGTTCTGGTGGGCACCGATACCGTCGGCGTCGCAAAACCGGACCCGGCCATCTACCTCGAGGGTGTCCGGCGGATCGGTACCGGCCCCGGCCAAACGCTGTACGTCGGGGACAACCGGCTGCTCGACGCGGAAGGCTCGACGGCGGCCGGCCTCCTCGGTGTCTGGCTGAATCGCGGCGGGGAGCCGGCCCCGGGCTTCGCGGGACGCGAGGTCGGCTCCCTGCTGGACCTGCTGGCGTAGCCGCGCTGGGACTTCCGTTCGCGGCTAGATAACAGGGGCCTGGGCGGCTTCGCCCGACAAGCAGATAGGGATTGCGTGCATCAGGCCATAGCCAAGTACTACCGGGGGCTTGTGGTCGGGCTGGCAGTTATCGGCCTGACCCTGGCAGGTGTAGCGCCCGCGCAAGCACGCACGCCCGTCAATGTCCTCCACGTCTTCCTGGCAGCAGGGCAATCGAACATGTCCGGCCGCGGCTTACCGATCGGCGGCGCAGAAGATGCGGCGGATCCCCGGATCTTCCAGTACGGCGCAAAGGTCCGCAAGTTTCGGGCAGCGACGGTTCCCCTGGACATGCACGACAGGGCAAGCGGACTCTCGCCCGCTACAACCATGGCTCGCGAGTACTTGAAAGCCCAGCCCGATAACGTCGGCGTGCTGATCATTCCCGCTGCGCACGGCTGGACCGGATTCGTCAGTTCCCCTGCCACGCTCACGTGGACTGTCGGTGCGGCAAAGGACCCCGAGTTCGACCTTCCCAGCTTGGCTGTGGAGCAGACGCTCGAGGGGATCGCGGCCGCGCGGGCGGCCGGCTACGTCGTAGAGCTCAAGGGCATTCTCTGGCACCAGGGTGAACGTAACTCTTCGATGTCCACGGCCGGATACAGTGCGAAGCTGGATCAGCTGATTGCCTTCTTCCGGGGAGGGCTGGCGAGCCCGACGTTGCCTTTCGTAATCGGCCAGATGTCACCGGAAGGTATTGCAGCCACGCCGGGGCGGAACAACATCGACAGAAGCCAACGGGAAACTCCGGCGCGGGTGCCTTACACGGGGATCGCGTGGTCCAAAGCGGGGGGTGTCTACAAGGACGATTTGACCCATTTCTCCAGGCGCGGCATCGAGAATCTGGGGCGATCCTATCTGGCCGGTTATTTGCGGGCCGTCCGTCTTGCGTCGATCCCTCTGAGCGGACCCGTACCGGCCATCCGAGGCACCGCTGCGGTAGGGGCGGTGCTCACGGTGTCGCCTGGCGTCTGGGTCCCTGGGCAGGTCACTCTGTCCTATCAGTGGTACCGCTCGCAGGTTGCCATCATTGGAGCCAACGGCCCTTCGTACGCCCCGGGCGCCGCTGGTCTGTGGCGATCGATTTCAGTGATGGTCACCGGTTCCAAAGGCGGCTATGCGGCCGTCTCAAGGACCTCGGCCGGCACAACCAAAGTCGCCCGCGGCCCCCTCGGTTCCCGCGATTCGGGGAGCCGTCCCAGATAGTAGCCACGTTGGACCACGCTGACTCTGGATGGGCTCCTGTTACGAAGCCTGCTTCTTCCTCAGTGCCAGGAAGGCGCCGATGGAGCCAAAGGCCGGCACTGCGACGAGTCCGAGTGCCGCTGCGGCATGGACTGCCGGAGCATGCTGGTGGGGCGACACCGCGGCTGCTCCGGAATAGAGCGTGCCGGTGCCGTCCGCGATCCTGGCGTTGCCGTCCGCGAGCTTGTCCGTGCCAGTGGCCAGCGTGGCGAAGCCGGCCGTGGGCCTGTCCGCTCCCGCGTGCAACTGGCCCGCGCCGTCCCGCAGCCGCTGCGCACCGTCCCGCAGCCGCTGCGCACCGGCCTGCAGCCGGCTGACGCC
>JBKPBZ010000087.1:0-6089 GCA_046727115.1 Actinomycetota bacterium
GGGGCGTTCTGGCCGTAGGCTGGCGGCACCTGCGGGGCGTTCTGGCCGTACTGCGGATTTTGTGGGGCGTTCTGGCCGTAGCCCGGAGTGGATTCCCCGCCCGGCTCGGAGCCGTTGGGCGGTGGGGGCTGGACTGGCGGGTTGCTCATAAGCGGTCCTTTGCGTGTCGATCACTGAATCGGCCAACGGGACCAGAGATGCTGCCCTGCCCCCAGCATGGTTTAGCTCAACCGTACCGCGGCCCGGCCGCCGCGTGGATCATTCCGGAGAGGTATTCTCGGCACTGATTTCTAGGCCGTCAAGGCTGCAGCAGGGACGCTCCGGCGCTGCCACGATCCGGCGGGTTCCGCAGGCGACGGCCGGCCTAGATCCGGCCCCGGTTGGCGACAAACCAGGCCTGGGCGTTCGGCAGCCACATGAGCACGGTCGCCACCAGGCTGATGATGAATCCCGGCAGGCTTCCGCCTGCCCGGCCGTCGGCGACGCCAGCGCTAATGACTGACAGCACCAAGGAGATGCCGACCAGAATGGTGAGGGCGAAGCGGGCCCACTCCCGGCCTTCCTTCATCTTCATGGCCAGGACGATCTGAGCAATTGCCAGTGCAAGAGCCACGATGACAAGCAGCAGCACCAGGAGTCCGATTGGCGGCGCGAAGGCGATCAGGACGAAAGACCCAAACAGCCCGATCACTCCACCGAGGAGTCCCAGCAGTCCGCCGATGAGCCAGATCCAGTACGAGACCTTCAGTTCGGTGGGCATCGGAGCGACCTTGAACATGCCGGAGAGCCCGCCTATGGGCAGGGCATCGCCGAAGTTCCTGGGACGGTCAGTGGGCAGTTCGAAGCGGAATCCGCCGGCAGAGGCAGGCTGGGCCTGATACGCCTGCGGGGGAGTCTGATAGCCGGGCGGTGGTGCCTGATAGCCCGGTGGGGGAGTCTGATAGCCGGTCTCACCTTGATACCCGGGCGGCGGTGGCTGGTGGCCGGAAGCAGGTGGCGGATTGACTGGGGGCTGCTGTGGGCCGCCTGGCGGGACGTTGCCCGACGCCGGAGGCTGGGCGCCCGGCTGCTGTGGGGGTACATCACTCGGGTTGCTCATGGCTTCACTGTAGACCGCCATACCCCTGTTATCTAGGGAATCGCAGGGCCTGTCGGGGCCCGGAGACGGCACCCCCAACGGCACTAGCAACGGCGTTCAACAGCGGCGCAACAACAGCGGCGCAAACAACAGCGCCCTGCTTCATCGCGAAGATGAAGCAGGGCGCTGGAACCGGCGTTCCGGCGTCGGACGCCCGGGCTCGACGAAAGACGGGCCGGGCTGCACCGACTACTAGCTACGCTGCGGGAGCGATGAAGGCCAGTTCCAGGTTGATGGCAACCTTGTCGCTGACCAGCACGCCGCCGGCTTCGAGGACCGCGTTCCAGGTCAGGCCGAAGTCCTTGCGGCTGATGGTGGTTTCGGCGCTGAGGCCGGCGCGGGTGTTGCCGAAGGGATCGACGGCCACACCGTTGAACTCGGTGTCGAGGGCCACGGGGCGGGTGACGCCCTTGATGGTGAGGTCGCCCTGGAGTTCATAGGCGTCGCCCTTGGGGACGATGGTGTTGGAGACAAAGGAGATCTCCGGGAACGTCTCGACGTCGAAGAAGTCTTCGCCGCGGACGTGGCCGTCGCGGTTGGCGTCGCCGGAGTCGAAACTTGCGGTCTTGATCGAGGCGTTGACCTTGGAATCGGTGACGTTCTCGGCGAGGTCCAGGGTTGCTGCGGCGTCGGTGAACTGGCCGCGGACCTTGCTGATGCCGGCGTGGCGGACGGTGAAGCCGATCTCGCTGTGCGACGGGTCGAGGGTCCAGGTGCCGGTGGTGACGTTTGCGGGAAGTGCCATGGTGAATCTCCTTGAGTCGGGTTGGTACTGCGGTGGTTCGTCTGATCGTTAGTTGAAGCCTCATTGGTTGAAATCTCAACTAACTGCTTCACCCAGTATAAACATGCATTTGCATCTTTTATTCCAACTCCAGGGAACATTTTTCCAAACTCATCAGTTCTACCTCCTGTAGAAGATTTCAGATCGACCGGCATCTTTGAGAAACTGGTAGACATGCCCCAAGCCACTGTTCATTTGCTCCGCCACGGCGAGGTCCACAATCCCGATGGTGTCCTGTACGGCAGGCTGCCGGAATTCCACCTCTCCGAACTCGGCCGGGAGATGGCCCGCACGCTGGCCGAACACTTCAGGGAGCGTTCCGAACAAGGGGCCCGGATCGTCCACCTCGCCGCGTCCCCGCTGACCCGTGCGCAGGAGACGGCGCAGCCGATTGCCGATGCCCTGGGCCTCGAGATTGCCACCGAAGCCCGCATCATCGAAGCCGAGAACTACTTTGAGGGTCTCCACGTCTCCAAGGCGGAACTGCTCCGGCCCAGGCACTGGGCCCGGCTGTACAACCCGTTCCGGCCTTCCTGGGGCGAGCCGTACAAGGAGCAGGCCGCGCGGGTCATTGCAGCCGTCCAGGACGCGCGCGTCCGGGCCGTCGAGCTGGGCGGCAGCGGGGCCGAAGCCATCCTTGTCAGCCACCAGCTGCCCATTTGGGCCACGCGGCTCAGCGCCGAAGGCAGGCCGCTGTGGCACGACCCGCGCAAGCGCGAATGCACGTTGACGTCCCTCACCTCCTTGGTGTTCGACGACGCCGGCGCGCTGGTGCGCGTCGACTACAGCGAGCCCGCTGCCGCCCTCCTCCCCGGTGCCGCCAGCACCCCGGGAGCCTGACCATGGCCGCCAACCGCCACGAAGGGACTCCGCTGTCCCGCCGCCGCGTCCTGACCGTCGGCGGCGCCGCGCTGGCCGCAGTGCTCGGGCTCTCCGGCTGCGCCCAGGACGATGCCCTCGCCAAGCAGGCCAAGGCCGGGGACAACAAGAATTACGTGGCCGGAGACGGGTCCGTCACGGAGTTCGCCGTCGCTGACCGCAAGAGTCCCGTGGCGCTGAAGGGGACGCTGTTCGACGGCACGGCCGTCACGTCGGCGGACTTCCCCGGCAAGGTCACCGTGCTGAACTTCTGGTTCGCCGCCTGCGCCCCCTGCCGGGTCGAGGCGCCCTCCCTCGAGGCGCTCCACCAGGAATTCAAGACCAAGGGTGTGCAGTTCTTCGGCGTCAACCTGCGTGACGAGAAGGCCACGGCCGACGCGTTCGACAAGACCTTCAACCTGACGTACCCGAGCTTCAACGACAAGGACGGCGCGGTGCTGCTGGCCGTCTCCGGGCTCGTGCCGCCCGGCGCCGTGCCCACCACCCTCGTGCTGGACAAGCAGGGCCGCGTCGCCTCCCGGGTCCTGGGCGAAATCCAGCAGGGCACCCTGAAGTCCCTGATCGCCTCCGCCGTGGCCGAGTAGCGGACCGGCCGTGAACAGCCCCTTCGCCGAAGCCATCCTGAACGGATCGCTCCTGCTTGCCATTCCCGTCGCACTGCTGGCCGGACTCGTCTCGTTCCTTTCGCCCTGCGTCCTTCCTCTGGTGCCCGGATACCTGGGTTACGTGACGGGACTGACCGGCGTCGACCTGCAGAAGCAAAGGCGCGGCCGCATGCTGGCCGGCATCGGGTTGTTCGTCCTCGGCTTCTCCGTGATTTTCGTGCTGCTCGGCGGGGCCTTCGGGCAGCTGGGCAGCCTCATCACCGGTTCGCAGAACCAGTGGATCACCCAGCTGCTGGGCGTCCTGGTGATCGTCATGGGGGTGGTCTTCATGGGCGGCTTCGGCTGGCTTCAGCGCGATGCCAAGATCCACGCCCGGCCACCGGCCGGGCTATGGGGCGCGCCCTTGCTGGGCATCACCTTCGGGCTCGGCTGGGCACCGTGTATCGGCCCCACCTATTCCGCCGTCCAGCTGCTCAGCCTCTCCGGCGGCTCCTCGGCGGCCAAAGGCGCGTTTCTGGCCTTCGTGTACAGCCTTGGGCTGGGCATCCCGTTCCTGCTGATCGCCTTGGCCGTGCGCCGCGGTGTCGGCGTGATGTCCTTTTTCCGCACGCACCGGCTCGCCATCCAGCGCACCGGCGGCGGCATCCTGGTCCTGCTCGGCATCCTGATGGCCAGCGGCGTGTGGGGCACCTGGGTCTCCGAGTTGCAGTACTGGTTCCAAACCGATGTGAAATTGCCAATCTGATGAGCGAGCGCGTGAACGAAAAGAAGAAGTCCCCGAAGCCCGAGGCCGTCCTGCCCTCGCTGGGTCCGTTGGGCACGCTCCGGTGGGCGTGGACGCAGCTGACCAGCATGCGCACGGCCCTGTTTCTGCTCCTGCTGCTTGCCGTCGCCGCCGTGCCCGGCTCGCTGTTCCCGCAGCGTCCGGCCAACCCGGCGATTGTCACCCAGTACATCAAGGACCACCCGGACTACGGGAAGATCCTGGACTCGCTGCAGCTCTACGACGTGTACTCCTCGGCATGGTTTTCCGCGATCTACATCCTGCTGTTCGTTTCGCTGATCGGCTGCGTCATCCCGCGGGCCATCGCGCACTATAAAGCGATGCGCTCCCAGCCCCCGCGCACCCCAGCCCGGCTGTCCCGGCTCCCCGAATACGGCACCCTCGTGATTCCGGCCGACGCCGGGATCCCGGCGCCGGCCGCCATCACCGGCGCCGCAGAGCTGCTGAAGAAGCGCGGATACCGGGTGGACGTCCGGGACCGCGATGGCGCCCGCCCCTCCCTGGGGGCCGAGCGCGGCTTCCTGCGGGAAGTCGGCAACCTCGTCTTCCACACCGCGCTGATCGGGGTGCTGGTCTCGGTGGCGGCCGGAGGCCTCTTCGGCTACAGCGGGCAGCGGATCCTGGTGGAGGGCGACACGTTCGTCAACACCCTCGTCGGCTACGACCAGTTCACGCCAGGCACCAATTTCCAAAGCAGCCAGCTCCAGCCGTATTCGGTGCAGCTGGACAAGTTCGACATCACCTTCGACCGTGAGTCGAAGGGCAAGTTCGGTCAGCCCATCGACTTCACGGCCGCCGTGACCACGAAGGAAAACCCGGACGCACCCGCCAAGAAGGAAGTGCTCAAGGTCAACGACCCCCTGAGCCTCGGCGGCACCAGCGTGTACCTCACCGGCAACGGCTACGCCCCTGTGGTCACCGTCCGCGACGGCGCCGGAAACATCGCCATGCAGGGTCCCGTGGTGGCCAAGCTCCAGGGCGAGAACTACTACTCCTCCGTGGTCATCAAGGTCCCGGACGCCAAACCGGAACAGCTCGCCTTCGCCGGGTTCTTCCTGCCGACGGCGTTCGTCACCGACAAGGGCGTGTCCTTCAGCGGTGACCCGGAGCTGATCAACCCTCAGCTGACGCTGAACTCCTACTTCGGCGACCTCGGCCTGAACGCCGGCTCCCCGCAGAACGTCTTCGAGCTCGACGTCAAGAAACTGACGCCGCTCAACGCCCGCAACCTGGATACGAAGGGCATCGTCCTGGCGCCCGGGAGCAGCTACACGCTGCCGAACGGCAAGGGTTCCATCAGCTTCGACGGCGTCAAGCGCTACATCGGCGTAGACATCCACCACAACCCCGGGCAGCTGTACGCCCTGATCTTCGCGCTCCTGGCTGTGGCGGGGCTGGTGACCTCGCTCTACGTGAACCGCCGCCGCGTCTGGGTCCGCACCGGCACCCACGCGGACGGCCGCACCATGGTGGAGTACGGTCTGCTGGCCCGCGGAGAAGACCACCGCCTGGCCGGCGAGGCTGCGGCTATCCGCAAGCTCCTCTCCGACGAATGGCTCTTGGGCGAGGACGCCACCAGTGGTTCCCAGCCCGCTCCCAGCCCAACGGCGGATAATGACCGGGCGGACAACGCCGGCACGGCACCACACAGCACGGCAACAGGCAGCACGGGTGCTGGCGGCACACACGCCACCCCTGAACAACCCGCAGAAGACTTCATCCAGTCAACAGCCGGCTCTTCCGAGTCGAAGAAGGATCAGTAATGTTGTTCTCGATCAACGAAACCATGGGCCAGTACAGCGAGCTCTTCATGCTGTTGGCCGCCGGCACGTACACGGTGGCGTTCATCGCCTTCGCCTGGGACTTGGCCAAGAGCAGCAAGATGCTGCGCGCGGTGGA
>JBKPBZ010000088.1:0-15422 GCA_046727115.1 Actinomycetota bacterium
TACCTCAGCCGCGGCGAGCTGACGCCCATCAGCGAGGTCCCGCTGGACGAGGACGTGACCCTGATCGCCCGGGTGGTCTCCAACAGCACCCGGCCCATGCGCGCCCGGCGCGGTTCCCTCACCGACGTCGTGATCTCCGACGACGCCGGCGGAGCGCTGCCGGGCACGCTCAAGGTCAGCTTCTTCAACGGGTTCCGGGCCAAAGCGGAGCTGCAGCCGGGCCGGCGCGCCATGTTTTCGGGCAAGGTCACCCGCTACGGCGGATCCCTCGGCCTGACCAACCCCGATTTCCTGCTGCTCGACGAGGACCCCGACACCCCGGGCGTCGACCCGGAAAAGCTCGCCGCCATGCCCATCCCGGTCTACCCGGCCACGGCCAAGCTCACCAGCTGGTCCATCCAGAAGGTCATCTCGACACTGCTGGACACCGTGGACCTTGAAACCTTGGGCGACCCGCTGCCCGCGGAGATCGCGGCGCGGGAGAAGTTCCTGCCGGTCGCGGACGCCTACCGGCTGATCCACGCCCCGGAAACCCCGGCGGACTTCCAGCGCGCCCGCGACCGGTTCCGCTACCAGGAGGCCCTGGTGCTCCAGTCGGCCCTGGCCCGCCGCCGCGCCCAGCTCGCCGCCGAGGAAGCAACGGCCCGCCGCCCGGCACCGGACGGGCTGCTGCCGGCGTTCGACCGTCAGCTGCCGTTCACGCTGACCGCCGGCCAGGCCGCCGTCGGCAAGACGCTCTCCGACGAGCTCGCCCAGGACTCGCCCATGAACCGGCTGCTCCAGGGCGAGGTGGGTTCCGGCAAGACGATCGTGGCCCTGCGCGCCATGCTGCAGGTGGTGGACGCCGGGGGACAGGCCGCGCTGCTGGCCCCCACGGAAGTCCTCGCCGCCCAGCACTATGAATCCATCCGGCGCACCCTCGGACCGCTCTCCCGGGACGGGATGCTCGGCGGGTTCGGCCCGGAAGCCGTCCAGGTCACCCTCCTCACCGGCTCCATGCCCACCGCGGCGCGGAAGCAGGCCATGCTGGACGCGGCCTCCGGAACGGCGGGAATCGTGATCGGCACCCACGCCCTGCTCAGCGACAACGTGTCCTTCTACGACCTCGGCCTGATTGTGGTGGACGAGCAGCACCGCTTCGGGGTGGAACAGCGCGACGCCCTCCGGGCCAAGGCCAGCAAGCCGCCGCACCTGCTGGTCATGACCGCCACCCCGATTCCCCGGACCGTCGCCATGACGGTGTTCGGAGACCTCGAAACCTCCGTGCTGGATGAGCTCCCGGCAGGCCGTGCCCCGATCTCCACGCACGTGGTGGGGCTCGCGGAACACCCGGCCTGGGCCACCCGCATCTGGTCCCGTTCGCGGGAAGAGATCGACGCCGGCCACCAGGTCTACGTGGTCTGCCCCAAGATCGGCGCGGACGACGACGGCGACTTCACCCCGGGCGAGGCCGAACCGTCCGCGGCGGACCTCGAAGGCGAGAACGGCTCGCGGGAACTCGCCTCCGTCACCGGCGTCGTGGAACTCCTCCAGGACGAACCGGCCCTCGCCGGGGTGGCTGTGGCGCCGCTGCACGGCCGCCAGGACCCGGTGCTGAAGTCCGAGACCATGGCCTCCTTCACCGCCAATCAGACCAAACTGCTTGTCTCCACCACCGTGATTGAGGTGGGCGTGGACGTGCACAACGCCACCCTCATGGTGATCCTGGACGCGGACCGGTTTGGCATCTCCCAGCTCCACCAGCTGCGCGGCCGGGTGGGCCGCGGCGGGCTGCCCGGGACCTGCCTGCTGGTCACCACCCTGGAGCCGGGCCATCCGAGCCGGCGCCGGCTCGATGCCGTGGCTGCCACCACCGACGGCTTCGAACTGTCCCAGGAGGACCTCAAGCTCCGCCGGGAAGGCGACATCCTGGGCGCCTCGCAGTCCGGCGGGCGCTCCACCCTGAAGCTGCTGCGCGTCCTCGAACATGAGGACGTGATCGCCCGGGCCCGGCAGGACGCCCAGCGGATCGTGGCCGCCGATCCGACACTGGCCGGCCAGCCCAGGCTCGCGGCCGCGATCGACGAATACCTGAACCCCGAGAAGGAGGCGTTCCTTGAACGCGGCTAGGACCACACATCAAGGGCTTCGGCCATGAGCCGGATCATTGCCGGCGCGGCCGGCGGCAGCCCCCTGGTCAGCGTCCCGGGGAGCCTGACGCGGCCCACCACGGACCGGGTCAAGGAAGCGCTGTTCTCCCGGCTGGACGCCTTCGACGTCATTGCCGGGGCCCGCGTGCTGGATCTGTACGCGGGATCCGGCTCGCTGGGCGTGGAGAGCGGCAGCCGCGGCGCCGGCTCCGTGGACCTGGTCGAATCCGATGCCAAGGCCAGCGCCGTCTGCCAGCGCAACGCGGACCTGGTAAACACCGTCGCGGGCCGCAAGGTGGTCTCCGTGCACCGCTCCAAGGTTGAATCCTTCCTCGACCGGACCGCCGAGGCCCTGCGCTGGGACCTGGTGTTCCTGGACCCGCCCTACCCCCTGGACGAGCCGGCCCTCGCTGCCGTGCTGGCCAAGCTGGTGCCGCACCTGGGTCAGGGGGCCGTCGTGGTGGTGGAACGCTCATCCCGGAGCCCCGAGCCGGCATGGCCCGGGGGCATGGAACGCTTTGCCGAGAAGAAGTACGGGGAAACCCGGCTGTGGTTCGCCGAGCCCGGCGTGGAAGCCGCGGAGGGCCTAGAAGGCGTGGACGCCGTGGACGGCGTGGATCTAGAGGTCGGGGACTAGCCGGCCAGCTCATCCAGCTCGACGCCGGCCAGCAGCCTGGCCGGATGCGGGCCGCGTGCCGTGAGCGCCGCCGTCCAGACCTCCGGCCACGGGCCCTGCGTCCCGGTCAGGATGATGTTCCCGGGGTAACGGCCGGTGAACATCCCGGCCTCGGCGAAGGCCGAGACGTCGGCCATGGCCCGGCGCATGGCCGCCACCTGGCTCCGGACCAGGGTCAGCCCGGGTTCGTCGCCCACGTTCACTATCAAAACCCCGCGCGGCGTCAGCCTCGCCGCCGCCTCCTGGTAGAACTCTGTGCACGCGATGTGTTCCGGCGCCTCCGGCCCGGAGAAGATGTCCAGGATCACGACGTCGAAGCGCAGTTCCGCCGGGAGCTTGGCGAGGGCGTCCCGGGCATCGCCGATCACCGTGTGCAGCTGCGTTCCCTCCGGCAGGGGCAGCTGTGCCAGCACGAAGTCCAGCAGTTCCCGCTCCAGCTCCACGGCATACTGGACCGAGCCTGGCCGGGTGGCCTGGATGTAGCGGGCCAGGGTCAGGGCGCCCGCGCCCAAGTGCAGCGCGCTGATGGGCTCACCCCACGGGGCGGCGAGGTCCACCACGTGCCCGATCCGGCGCAGGTATTCGTAGAAGATGTCCGCGGGATCGGCCAGGTTGACGTGGGACTGCTCGGCGCCGCCGATGCTCAGCACGAAGCCGCCGTCGGTAAAGGGATCCGGCTCGATCGCGGCGTGCTGCCCGGTGGTCCGCAGGAACCGCGAGGCTCCGGGTTGCTGCCCGGCCATGCTCAAAGCCTGTCGCGCAGGGTCGCCAGCCGCTCGGCGGCCTCCTCCAGGACATGCAGCTGCTTGCAGAAAGCGAAGCGGAGCAGGCTGCGGGTGCGCTCGGCGCCGTCGGCGTGGCAGAAGACCGGCACCGGGATCGCGGCGACGCCCACCAGCGCCGGGAGCCTGCGGGCCAGCTCCACGGAATCGGTGATCCCCAGCGGAGAGGTGTCCACGTTCACGAAGTAGGTGCCCTGCGGCGTCAAGACGTCGAGGCCGGCCGCGCGGAGTCCCTCGCTGAGGATGTCGCGCTTGTACCGGAGCGTGTCGGCGATGCCGGCGTAGAACTCGTCCGGGAGCCCCAGCCCCACCGCGATCGCGGCCTGGAAGGGCGTGCCGGAACTGTAGCTCAGGAACTGCTTGACCGTCCGGGCGGCGGCCACGAGGTGCTCCGGTCCGGAGAGCCAGCCGATCTTCCAGCCGGTGAAGGAGAACGTCTTCCCGGCCGAGGAAATGGTCAGCGTCCGCTCGGCCGCGCCGGGCAGGGTGGCCAGCGGGATGTGCTGCACACCGAAGGTCAGGTGCTCGTACACTTCGTCGGTGACGATGACGGCGTCGTATTTTTCGGCAAGTTCGACGACGCGCGCCAGCACCTCGCGGGGGAACACGGCGCCGGTCGGGTTGTGCGGATTGTTGATCAGCACCACCTTGGTGCGGTTGCTGAACGCGGCCTCGAGCGCCGCCAGGTCCGGCATGAAATCCGGGGCCAGGAGCGGGGCCGTGACGTGCGTGGCGCCGGCGAGCCCGATGATGGCGCCGTAGGAGTCGTAGAACGGCTCGAACGTGAGCACTTCATCTCCGGGACCGACCAGCGCGAGCAGCGAGGCGGCGATGGCTTCTGTGGCGCCGGTGGTGACGATGATCTCGGTCTGGGGATCGGGCGCCAGGCCGTAGAACCGTTCCTGGTGGACGGCGATCGCCTCGCGCAGGGGCAGGATGCCCTTGCCGGGCGCGTACTGGTTGGCTCCGGCGGCGATGGCGGCCTGGGCGGCCTCCTTGATCTCGACGGGGCCGTCCTCGTCCGGGAAGCCCTGGCCGAGGTTGATGGCGCCCGTGCTGAGCGCCAGGGTGGTCATCTCCTCGAAGATCGTGACTCCCAGCGAACCGTCGGGGGAGAGCAGGTTGGCGCCGGTTGCGGCGCGTTGCCACGGGAACTGGGGAGGGAGCTGGGACATTCAGCCATGTTATCCCGGGCTGCGGCGCGGATACGGTAGGTTCGGAGCATGAGACGCGCTGTATGCCCTGGCTCCTTTGACCCCATTCACAATGGACACCTTGAAGTCATTGCCCGTGCCGCTGGCCTCTTCGATGAGGTGATCGTGGCCGTGTCAACGAACTACGCCAAGAAGTACCGCTTCAGCGTTGAGGAGCGGATCGACATGGCCAAGGAAACGTTCGCGTCGTTGCGCGGCATCGTGGTGGAACCCGTGGGGGAGGGGCTCCTGGCCGAGTACTGCAGGCAGCGCGGCGTGTCCGCAATCGTCAAGGGCCTGCGCTCGTCCTCGGACTTCGACTACGAGCTGCCGATGGCCACGATGAACCGGCAGCTGACCGGCGTCGAGACGGTGTTCCTGCCGGCGGAAAGCCACTACCTGCACCTGTCCTCCACCCTCATCAAGGAGGTCTTCGCCCTGGGCGGGGACGTCTCGGACTTTGTTCCCCGCTCCGTGCTGAAACGGCTGGCTCCGGGCGAGCCGGTCCAGAACAGGGCGCGCAAAGTGTAAGCTTGACCGGTACTCGGCGGCCTGCTGCCGGTTGCGTGGCCCGAATCGAAGGCCGCCCTGTGGTGTGAACCGCAGGCGTGCCCCCGGTTTGAGTCCGTCCGGAAGTTCAGGCTAAGATAGTACGTCGGTCATATGTTCAACAGGAGTTCTCATTAAACGAGATGCTAGTTCGCCCTTGGTGTTCGACGTCAAGGACCTTGGACGCAGTCCGGGAAGCATGCGGACGCTGACGGAACATGTACCCGCGCCAGGTGATCTTGGCGTGGCGCTCATTGGCGTGCAGGAAGGCTCGGATGTCGAGCTGGACCTGCGGCTTGAGGCCGTACACGAAGGAATTTTGGTATCAGGAACCGCGCTCGTTGAAGTAACTGGCGAATGCGGCCGATGCCTGGATCCCCTTGCGTATGACCAAGAGGTTGATGTGCAAGAACTTTTCTTCTACGAGGACGCTGTGTTCTCCGACGAAGAAGACGAAGAAGAGCAACGTCGAGTCGAGCACGATCTGATCGATCTTGAGCCGGTGTTGCGGGACGCAGTTGTCACCATACTGCCGTTCCAGCCGGTGTGCCGGGAAGACTGCCAGGGCCTTTGTTCCGAATGTGGAGCACGCCTGGAAGACGAGCCGGGGCATCACCACGAGGTCGTAGATCCTCGCTGGGCCGCCCTGGCTGACTTGGCTAAGCCTGACCGGCAAAACTGATTTGTAAGTGTTTTTCTAGAGAGAAATGAGTTAGCCGTGGCTGTCCCGAAGCGGAAAATGTCTCGCTCGAATACCCGCGCCCGCCGCTCCCAGTGGAAGGCAACTGCCCCCCACCTGGTGAAGACCGTAGAGAACGGCCAGGTTGTTTACAGCCTGCCGCACCAGGCAAAGGTCGTTACCGACTCGGCTGGCACCGCGCTGTTCCTTGAATACAAGGGCCGCAAGGTCGCAGACGTCTAATCCGCCAACAGGCTGAAAAAGATGTCTTCAACTGAAGAGCTTCTGAAGCGTCTCGGTGTCACTATTGACGCCGGGACGCTTCGTCTTGCGCTCACACACCGTTCCTACGCCTACGAAAACGGCGGCATCCCCACCAACGAACGGCTCGAGTTCCTGGGCGACTCCATCCTGGGCTTCTCGGTGACGGATGCGCTGTACCGCGATAACCCCACGCTGCCCGAAGGCGACCTGGCCAAGCGCCGTTCCGCCGTCGTCAGCACCCGGGCCCTGGCCGGCATCGGCCGCAGCATCGGGCTGGGCGAATACATCTACCTCGGACAGGGCGAGAAGCTCACCGAAGGCAAGAACAAGGCCTCCATCCTGGCGGACACCATGGAGGCGCTGATCGGCGCCACCTACCTCTCCAACGACATCGAGACGGCCCGGCAGCTGGTCATGCGGCTGGTCGGCCCGCTCTTGAAGGACGCCGCCGCCCTCGGCGCCGGCACCGACTGGAAGACGAGTATCCAGGAGCTGGCCGCCAGCCGGCAGCTCGGAACCATCAACTACGCGGTTGACGGCTCCGGACCGGACCACGCCCGGACGTTCGAGGCCGTGCTGCGGATCGGCGGCACCGACTACGGCACCGGCAGCGGCAACTCCAAGAAAGAAGCCGAGCAGGAAGCCGCCGCCGACGCCTGGCGCCGGCTGACCGCCCCCTCCGCGCCCGATCCGCAGCAGCTGCACCCCCAGACCGGCAGCTAGGCGGCCGCGTTGCCTGAACTGCCCGAGGTTGAGGTGGTCCGGCGCGGCCTGGTGAGCTGGGTGCGGGGCAGGACCATCACCTCCGTCGAGGTGCTGGACCCGCGCTCCCTGCGACGGCATGCCCTGGGCCCGGAAGACTTTGCCGGCAACCTTGAGGGCGCCCGCGTGCTGGACGTGGTCCGCCGCGGCAAATTCCTCTGGATGCCGCTGGCGGACACGCCCGCCCCGGCCGGGAATGGGGTGCTGTCCGGAGAGCCCGTCCCGGCCGCAGAGCCGGCCCCCGCCGTCGCACTCATGGCCCACCTTGGCATGTCCGGTCAGCTGCTGATGCAGGACCGCGGCGTCCCGGACGAAAAACACCTCAAGGTCAGGCTGCGGCTCAGCCCCGCCGACGGCATGCCCAGCCAGCTCCGGTTCGTGGACCAGCGCATCTTCGGCGGCCTGTTCCTCACCTCGCTGGTCCCCACTGACGACGGCGGCCCCGGCGGCCTGGCCGAAACGCCGCTGCCGCTCATCGCCGAGGAAGCCTCGCACATTGCCCGGGACCCGCTGGACCCCTGGTTCTCCTTCGACGGCTTCTACCGGCGCCTGCGGGCACGCAAAACCGGGCTCAAGCGGGCGCTGCTGGACCAGGGCCTGGTCTCCGGGATCGGCAACATCTACGCGGACGAGGCCCTCTGGACGGCGCAGCTGCACTACGCCCGGCCCACCGACACCCTCCGCCGCGCCGACGCGCTGCGGCTCCTCGACGCCGCCCGCGAGGTCATGACGGATGCGCTGGCCGCCGGCGGCACCAGCTTCGATTCGCTCTACGTCAACGTCAACGGAGCCTCCGGGTACTTCGACCGCTCCCTGAACGCCTACGGCCGGGAAGGCCAGGAGTGCAAGCGCTGCGCCGCCGCGGGCCGGGTCAGCCTGATGAAGCGGGAACAGTTCATGAACCGTTCCTCCTACACCTGCCCGGTCTGCCAGCCCCGGCCTCGGAACGGCCGCTGGTAGGGGGCGTCCGGGCGTAGTGCCCGGCCAGCCTGGACAGGCCCTCGTCAAGCGAAACGGCGGGGGACCAGTCGAGGAGCTCCCGGGTCTCGCGCTGGTCGAACCAGTGGGCGGTGGAGAGCTGCTCAGCGAGGAACCTGGTCATGGGCGGCTCCCCGGCCCGGCCGGACCGGGACCAGACCTTCTCTATCACCGAACCTGCGGCACGCGCGAGGCTGCCCGGCACGGCCCACGACGGCGCGGGGACGCCGGCCGCGGCGCAAATGCCCGCCAGCAGCTCCCCGACTGGGCGGGGTTCGCCGTTGCTGACGACGAGCGCCCGGCCGTGGATGTGATCCATGCGGTGCAGCGCGGCCACGATGGCCGCAGCGGCGTTGTCCACATAGGTGGTGTCGATCAGGGCCGCACCGGCGTCGAGCAGGGGCAGGCGGCCGCGGCTGGCACGGTCCAGCACCCGTTCCACCAGTTGCGTGTCGCCGGGGCCCCAGACGACGTGCGGGCGCACCGCCGCGACCCGGAATTCCGGCGAGTCCGCGGCCAGCGCCAGCAGTTCGGCCTCGGCCTTGGTGCGGGAGTAGTCGCCGTGCGCGCGGACCGGGTCGGCAGGCTCGGCGCCCAGCCCGGCGATGGCGGTCCCGGAGTTGGCGACGGAGGGGGAGGAGACGAACACCAGGTCCCGCACCCCGGCCTCGCGTGCGGCCCGGAGCAGGCGGCGCGTGCCTTCGACATTCACCTCGTCGAACTCCGCCGCGCGGCCGGTGAAGGAGACCTTCGCGGCGAGGTGGATGACCCCCTCGGCGCCGGCGACGGCGCGGCGGACGGCGTCCTGGTCCGCGACGGACCCGGGGAGGTCTGTAGCGCCGTCGACGCCGGAGGGACGGCGCTGGAACGTGGTGACGGTGTGGCCCTGCCGCACCAGCAGCCGGGCCACTTCACGGCCGAGCAGGCCGCTCGCACCGGTGACGAGGACCTTCACGGTGTGCCCGGCCTGCCGCCGGCCAGCACCTTGGACGCCCATCTGGACAGGCGGGTCCTGTCGATCTTGGCGTTGTGGCGGATGTCGGTCGGCAGGGAGGGGACGGCGAGCACGGCGGAGACGCTGACGCCGGCCGCACGGGCGGCGTCCCGTACGCGGCCTGCCAGCTGCGGCGCGGCGGGGCCGGCCCGGCGGACCGGCGGAACGGTTTCGATGACGGCAACGACGGCCTGGGTCCCGGACGGACCGACCCCGACGACGGCGGCCATCCCGACGTCGTCCAGGCGTTCGATGGCCTGCTCGGCGCCGACGGGCGTCACCACAGCACCCGGTGCCGTCACGACGTGGACGAGGCGTCCTTCCACCCAGAGCCGGCCGGCGGCGTCGAGGTGCCCGACGTCTCCGGTGCGGTGCCATCCGGCCGTGCGGACGCTCTCACGCTGGGTCAGCCAGAGCCTGTCGTAGGCTTCCTTCACATGTGGGGCGCTGACGAGGATCTCGCCGGTGACTCCCGCCGCCGTGGCGGGGCTGTTCCCGGGAGCGGTGCCGTCAGCGGCGAGCGGGGCGACGGCGGCGCAGGCGCCGTGCACCGGCCAGCCCACGCACACGCCGTTGCCGGCCCCCGCCACGGTTCCGGAGGCGGCGTCGGCCCCGGCGGCGCGGATCTGTTCAAGGCTGATATCGGTGACGGGCAGCGCCTCGGTCATCCCGTACGGGGTGTGCAGCGAGGCCCGGGGCAGCAGGCGCTGCACCTCGGCGAGGAGCGGTTCGGGGACGGGTGCGCCGGCGGAGAGCAGCAGCTCCACCCGGCCCAGGGCCTCGTGCCCGGCCCGGCTCAGGCCGGCTTGGCTCGCGAGGACGTTGCGCAGCGCCGCGGGTGAGGCGAAAATCACCGTGGCGTCGATGGCCGCGGCGGCGGCCGCCAGCGCGCTGGCCGTCAGGGTGCGGGGCATGGTGACGTCCATGGCGGGCGTCACCGAGACGGCTCCGAGCGCCGGTCCCAGCAGCGCGAACGGCGCGAAGCCCGCCACCAGGCGTGCGCCCGGGCGGATCCCCAGCGTCGCGGCCACGGTATCCCGCATCGCCGCCAGCTGCCGGTGCGTGTAGAGCACGCCCTTGGCGGGACCGGTGGAGCCAGAGGTGAAGAGCACGGCGGCAGGGGCGTCCGGGTCCGGAACCAGGGCCGGATCCCGGCAAGGGAGCTCCGGACTGGCTCCGCGGCGGCGGAGCGCGGCGAGGGAGGTTTCGACGGCGAGGAGGCGGCGGCGCGCGGCCGGGAGATCCCGGACACTGATGCGCCGTCCCGGCCAGCCGAGTACCGAGGCAGCCGCCAGCGCCTTGTCGATTCCGATGAGGAAATCCGGGGTGGCGCCCCTTACGGCGCGGCTCAGGCCGCGGGTGCCCAGGCCCGCGTCGGCCACGACGACCACCGCGCCTAGCCGCAGGCAGGCGTAGAGGACCACGGTCAAGTCCACGCCCGGCGGAATCATCAGGCTTACCCGGCTGCCGTGCCCCACACCGGCTTCCTGCAGGCCCGCGGCGAGGGCGGCGACATTCTCTTCCAGCTCCCGCCAGCTGAGCGAGCGGGCGACGCTGCCGTCCGCTGCCATTTCCGCGACGGCGGTATCCCCGGCTGCGGGTCCCGCAGCCAGCGCGGTGAGCGGCGCCCAAAGCGGCGGGACCTCGGCGCCGGGCTCGGGCGGCCCGGCCCCGTCTTCCAGCATCGAGTGTTCCAGCGGCGAGCGGTCGGCCGGTCCGCCGGCCGCGGCGTCGGTGCGTGGCAAACCGTGCCCGCCGTCTCCGTTGTTCCTGCCGCACTCGGCAAGCCACTCAAAGACGGGAGCGGCGATGTCCCGGTCCTCCGCGACCAGGTGGCCGGCACCCTCGAAGCGGTGAACCTTCGCGTCCGGCAGCCGGCTGATGAGGTCCTTGAGGTACCGGTCGGAAAAGATCGGATCGCGCGGGCCCCAGAGCATCAAGGCCGGAACCCTCAACCCCCGCACCCCCTCCGCGACGCGGCTGAGCGTCGGGAAGCTGGGATGGGACGGGTCGGCGGGAATGTCCGCGACAAAGTTCCCCACGCCGGCGCGGCGGTCGGCGCCACGGTAGGGGGCCATGAAGGCGCTGCGGACATCCGCGGCGAGCGGCGGGTGGGCCAGGGAATGTGTCACGCGCAGGAAGGTGTCCGACGTCGTCGTTCCCCAGCGGTGCACGGCGGGGTGCAGGGCAAGCCGCAGCGCCGGCGGGATGCGGGAGGCGGAGGGCTGGTGGACGGCGGTGTTGGTCAGCACCACCCCGGCGAGCTGCTCCGGATGCGCCACGGCCCAGCCGAGGCTGATCACGCCGCCCCAGTCGTGGCCGACGGTGACCACCGGCCCGTCCAATCCGAGCGCGGCGGTGAGGTCGCCGAGGTCGTTGATCCGGTCCTCCAGGCGCCGGAACGTGCCGGTGCGCTCGGAGAAGCCCATATCCAGCTGGTCGACCGCCACCACGCGCCACGGATGTGCGGGGTCGGATCCGGCGCCCAGCAGGGTCCGCCACAGGTAGGACCACGTCGGGTTGCCGTGCACGCACAGCAGGGTGCCGGCAGGACTCAGGCCGCGGCGCGTGAGCTGGGCACCGTTGTCGAGCAGGTGCCAGCGCCGCACGGTTCCGGGCCCATCCGCGGCGGACGTGGACGGCACCTCGATTTCGCGCGACCATTCGGGGTCGACGCCGGGCCAGTCGGCGGCTACCAAACGATTTCCACCATGGCGGTGTTTAGACCGGAACCGACGCCCATGCACAGCACGCGGTCCCCGGTTGCGAGAGTCTGCGCTTCGGCCGCGAGGGTCATGGGGAGGGAGGCCGGGCCCACATTGCCCCAGTGCGGGAACGTGATCGGCACCTTCTCCGGGTCCAGGTCGATGGCCTCGATGATGGCCTGAGTATAGGCATTGCTCACCTGGTGCGTGACGTAGCGGTCCATCGAGGCCCAGTCCCACTCCGGCTGGGCCTCGTGCCAGGCGTCGACCACGAGCTGCAGGCCGCCGTCGAGCAGGCCCTTCGTGTCGGTGGCCATGCCGTCGATGCCGCCCACGCAGAGTTCATGGTGTTCGGTGCCCGCACGCATCACGCCGCCGAGGATGCGGTGGGCCCCTGAGTGCTGGTCCGCCGGGCCCAGCACGGCCGCAGCGGCTCCGGAGCCGAGGGTTAGCGTGGCGAACTCGCGGTTGAAATCCTCGCGGGTCGTCTCGGGCCGCTGCAGCCGGGCCAGGGTGGCCTCCTGCGTTGCCTGGGCATCCTCACCGTTGACGATCATCGCGTACTTGATCTGGCCGGAGTCGATCATGTTGGCCGCCAGCGTCATGCCGTTGACGAATCCGAGGCAAGCGTTGGCCAGATCAAAGTTCATGGCCGACGAAGGCAGGCTGAGACCGTGGTGGATCTTCACCGCGACGGACGGTTCGAGGTTGCGCCGCGTAACGGAGGTGTTGATCAGCAGGCCAATCTCGGACGCTTCGACGCCGGACTCGGCAAGGGCCTTCGCGCCCGCCTCGATGGCGGCGTCGTCGAACGATGTCCCGGGGGCCCACCAGCGCCGGTGCGTGATCCCGGCGACCCGCTCGAGCAGCTTCGGGGGTACCCTCAGCCGCCGCAGGGTCGACGCCAACCTGCGGTCGAAATCCATGGAACTCACGATCGTCGGAGCTTCGACGCTGCTCACCGAGAGTAAGGCGGTGTTGCTGTGCCGGAATGTTGCGTTGCCTACCAAAATCAAGCCCCTGTTCACGTCCGTCCTGCGCTCCGGCGGTGCACCGCACCCTCGGGCGCAGGCCCAAGAGCTTAACTATGCCCGGTGGAGGTCAGTTCCTGCATATTCTGCGGCAAAAGCCGCGGCTTTGCACGGGTTCTGCACGGACTTGTCGCAACACCGCAGTAGATTGGAGGTATCCGGGGCCGTCCCGAACACCGCGTCCGTCCGAATCATCTTTCGTCGAACAGCGGGCCCAGTCCGCCGACCAGGAGAGCCGAAGCGCCTTGCACCTCAAAAGTCTGACTGTCCGGGGATTCAAGTCGTTCGCCTCCGCGACGACCTTTGAATTCGAGCCGGGCGTCACCGCCGTGGTGGGCCCCAACGGTTCGGGCAAATCCAACGTCGTGGACGCGCTGGCCTGGGTCATGGGCGAACAGGGAGCCAAAACCCTCCGCGGCGGCAAGATGGAGGACGTGATCTTCGCGGGCACCTCGGGCCGGCCGCCGCTGGGACGGGCCCACGTCTCGTTGACGATCGACAACAGCGACGGCGCCCTGCCGATCGAATACAGCGAGGTCACGATCTCGCGGACCCTGTTCCGGACCGGCGGCTCGGAATACGCCATCAACGGCGCCGGCTGCCGCCTGCTCGATATCCAGGAGCTGCTCTCCGACTCCGGGCTCGGCCGCGAGATGCACGTGATTGTCGGCCAGGGCCAGCTGGACAAGGTCCTGCACGCCACCCCGGAGGACCGGCGCGGCTTCATCGAAGAGGCCGCCGGCATCCTCAAACACCGCCGCCGCAAGGAAAAGACGGTCCGCAAACTCGAGGCCATGCAGGCCAACCTGTCCCGGCTCAGCGATCTCACCGGCGAAATCCGGCGGCAGCTGACCCCGCTGGGCAAGCAGGCCGAAGTGGCCCGGCGTGCCCAGGGCGTCCAGTTCGAGGTCCGCGACGCCCGCTCACGCCTCTTGGCCGACGACCTCGTCCAGCTGCAGTCCGCGCTCGCGCAGGACGTCGCGGATGAATCGGCGCTCAAGGCCCGCCGCGGCGTCGTCGAACGCGACCTCGACGCCGGACGGCAGCGCCAGGCTGTCCTCGAACGGCTCGCCGCCGAGGCCACCCCCGCGCTGAACGCCGCACGGGAGAACTGGTACTCGCTCTCCACCGGGCGCGAACGGCTCCGGTCGCTCGGCTCGCTCGCCGAGGAGCGCCGCCGGCTGCTCGGCGCAGCGGACGCGGTCCCGGATACCGGCCGGGATCCGGACCAGCTGGAGCAGCAGGCCGCCCGCGTCCGGGACGAGCAGGCCGGGCTGGAACGGCAGATCCTGGACCGGACGGAGGCCCTGGGCGCCGCAACAGCAGCCAAACAAGATGCCGAACAGGCCGCCGCCGCCGAGGACAAGCGGCTCGCGGCCCTGCTCCGGGCCGCCGCGGACCGGCGCGAAGGCCTGGCAAAGCTCGCCGGGCAGGTCGGCGCGGCACGGTCCCGCGTCGAGTCGGCCCAGTCCGAGCTCGGACGCCTCCGTGAATCGCAAAAGGCCGGCGAGGAACGCCGCCGGCACGCGCACAGTGAGTTCACGGCACTGGAGACCCAGGTGGCCGGCGTCGAAGACGGCGAGGAATCGCTCGACGCCGACTACGAGGCCGCGAGCGAGGCCCTCGATACGGTCATCGCCGAAATTGACGCACTGAAGGCGGCCGAGCGTGAGGGGGAGCGGGAACGCGGCGCCCTCATGGCCCGCCGCGATGCCCTCCAGCTCGGCCTGAATCGCAAGGACGGCTCCGGGCACGTGCTCGGCGCGGCCGCCGGGAACCTGGCGGCCGGGGTCCTGGGCTCCCTGGCATCCATGATCACCGTGGAGGCCGGATTCGAGGCCGCCGTCGCCGCCGCACTCGGCAGCGCGTCCGACGCCGTGGTGGTCCGGGACCCGGAGACGGCCGCCGCCGCTGTGCGGCTGCTGCGCGAGGACGACGCCGGCCGCGCCGCGCTGCTGCTCGCCGACGTCGCGACCGGAGGTGCTCCGCTGTCGGCGGATGCGCCGTTGGCCGATGAAGTGGCCGGCGTCAGCACGCTTCCCGAGGGCACGCGCTGGGCTGCGGAACTGGTTTCGGCTGCGGATCCGGACGCGCCCGGCCTGCCGCTGGCCGCCCTGCTGGCGGGCGTCGCCGTCGTCGAGGACCTGGAGGCCGCGGCGCAGCTGATCGCAGCACACCCCGGGCTCACCGCCGTGACCCGGGCCGGGGACGTCTTTACCGCGCTGACCGTGACCGGCGGTTCCGCGTCGGCGCCGTCGCTGCTGGAGGTCCAGGCCGCCGTCGACGACGCCGCCGCAAAGCTGGCCGCCGTCACCGCCGGGCTCGAACGCAACCGCTTCGCCCTCTCCACCGCACGGGCCCGGCGCGCCGAGGCCCAGGACCGGGCGGACGCGGCCCTTGCGAGACTCCACGATTCCGACGCGAAACTCGCGGCCGTCGCCGAACGCCTGGGCCACCTGAACGCGGTGCTGCGCAGCGCCGTGGGGGAAAGTGAGCGCCTGGCCGCCTCCCTTGCCAGAGCCGAGGCCCAGATTGTCAGCGAACAGGACGCCCTGGAAGCGGTGACGGCCCGGCTCGCCGCGGCCACCGAAGCCCCCGAGGAGCAGGAACCCTCCCCGGAGCACCGCGACGCCCTGGCCCTGGCCGCCTCGCTGGCCCGCACCGCCGAAATGGAGGCCAG
>JBKPBZ010000089.1:0-21687 GCA_046727115.1 Actinomycetota bacterium
TGGAAACCCCTGGTGGCGTTGGGAGACAACTCCTACGCCCTCTACCTCTGGCACTGGCCGTTGCTGGTCCTTGCCCTCGCCGGGGCGGGCATCACGGCACCAAACCTGTTCCAGGGGCTGTGCATCGTCGCCGCGTCCGTCTTTCTGGCCGTGCTCACCACCCGCTTCGTCGAGAAGCCGCTGCGCGACTGGCACTGGCCCAAGCTCCGCGCCTGGCGCACCGCCGTCGTGATTGCCGCCTGTGGTGCCTTGCTGGCCGGTCCCGCCGCCCTGTGGCAGAGCCAGCTCGTCGCAGACGAGGCCGAGGCAGCCTCCCAGCCCAAGGAACTGACGCCGGGCGCGGCCGCCCTGGCGCCGGAAAACGCCGGCAAACCCACGCCCGAAGCGAAGATCATCCCCGCGCCGGCGGCGATGAAGAACGAGTGGGCGGACATCGACGGGCTGTGCACTGACGGTAACGTCGCCAGCGACCCCTTGCTGCAGGGCTGCCTGCAGAACAACAAGCCGGAGAAGGTCACCAAGCGGATCGTGGTGCTCGGCGACTCGCATGCCCAGCAGTACATGGCGGCACTTGGCCCCATCGCGAAGAGCCACGGCTGGGAAGTGGTCACCCTCCTGAAGGGCAACTGCCGCTTCGGAGGGGAGTCCCCGGAACGGGACGCGGACTGCAACGCCTTCAACAGGGCCAGCACGCAGTACGTCCTGGACCACCGGCCCGACGCCGTGTTCACGGTTGCGTCCCTGACCCACAAGGAAGCGCCGTTCGAGACCGAAGTGCCGCAGTACCTGGAGGGCATCAAACCCTTCACCGATGCCGGCATGGACGTGGTGGGCATCCGCGACAACCCCCGCTTTAACATCAACATGCCCGAGTGCGTCCAGAAGAACGGCGAGGACGCGGCGGAATGCAACGTGCCGGAGCAGGAATCGCTCGCGGGGTCCTCGCCGCTGGACGCGTACCGCGGCCAGGTGCCCAGGCTGGCCCTGATGGACATGAGCGATTTCATCTGCGCCAACGGAACCTGCCCCGCGGTGGTCGGCAACGTCTACGTCTACAAGGACGACAACCACCTGACCAAGACGTACGTCCAGACCATGATCCCCATGTTCGAGAAGCGGCTGCTCGCCGCCACCGGCTGGAAATAGGCCCGCCCGGACGGCCGAGCCGGTAGGAACGCCCCGGGCGGGGGAGCCGTGCGGCATGGGACGGCTCACATTGAAGCCGCACATTACTGCCCCGGAATATGGCTATCGCCGCCAAGGTTCTACTATTTATTCAGGACTTCTGCACGACCTGTTGCATAACCTTCTGCTCGACCTTCTGCACAGGCCAGACCCGTAATGACGGGCTGGTCATCTGTTGCAACCCCTACCCGTGAACCCCGTAACCCAAGGTAAGAGGCGCACTCATGACCCAGCCCGAACACAATCCCTTCGGCTTCATCGGCCTGACGTACGACGACGTCCTGCTCCTGCCCGGCCACACCGACGTGATCCCCTCGGAAGCGGACACGTCCTCCCGGATCTCCAAGCGCATCACGGTCCAGACCCCGCTGCTCTCCGCCGCGATGGACACCGTCACGGAGTCCCGGATGGCCATCGCCATGGCCCGCCAGGGCGGCCTCGGCGTCGTGCACCGCAACCTCTCCATTGCCGACCAGGCCGACCAGGTGGACCGGGTCAAGCGCAGCGAATCCGGCATGATCACCAACCCGCTGACCATCGGCCCCGAGGCCACGCTGGCCGAGCTGGACGAGATCTGCGCACGCTACCGCGTCTCCGGTCTCCCGGTGGTGGACGAGGGCAACCGGCTGCTGGGCATCGTCACCAACCGCGACACCCGCTTCGTGCCCGAATCTGACTTCCCGCTCCGGCTGGTCAGCGACGTCATGACCAAGATGCCGCTCGTCACCGGACACGTCGGCATCAGCCGCGAGGAAGCCTCGCACAAGCTGGCCACGAACAAGATCGAGAAGCTCCCGCTCGTGGACGAGCAGGGCCGGCTCAAGGGCCTGATCACCACCAAGGACTTCACCAAGGCCGAGCAGTACCCGCTCGCCACCAAGGACGACGAAGGCCGCCTGCGTGTCGGCGCCGCGATCGGCTTCTTCGGCGACGGCTGGGAACGCGCCATGACGCTCGTGGACGCCGGCGTGGATGCCCTCTTCGTGGACACCGCGAACGGCCACTCCCAGGGCGTGCTGGAGATGATCCGCCGGCTCAAGTCCGATCCCGTTGCGGCGCACGTGGACATCATCGGCGGCCAGGCCGCCACCCGTGAAGGTGCCCAGGCGCTGATCGACGCCGGTGCCGACGGCATCAAAGTCGGTGTCGGCCCGGGGTCCATCTGCACCACCCGCGTGGTGGCCGGCGTCGGCGTCCCGCAGATCACCGCCATTTACGAGTCGGCGAAGGCCGCCATCCCGGCCGGCGTGCCGCTGATCGCCGACGGCGGCCTGCAGTACTCCGGTGACATCGGCAAGGCGCTCGTCGCCGGCGCCGACACCGTGATGCTCGGCTCCCTGCTGGCCGGTTGCGACGAATCCCCGGGTGACCTGATTTTCGTCAACGGCAAGCAGTTCAAGAGCTACCGCGGCATGGGCTCCCTTGGCGCCATGCAGACCCGCGGCAAGAACACCTCCTATTCCAAGGACCGCTACTTCCAGGCCGACGTCTCCGGCGATGACAAACTCATCCCGGAAGGCATCGAGGGCCGGGTCGCGTACCGGGGGCCGTTGTCGTCGGTGGCGTACCAGCTGGTCGGCGGCCTCCGCCAGACCATGTTCTACACCGGCGCCCCGACCGTGGCCGAGCTGAAGGCGCGCGGCAAGTTCGTCCGCATCACCGCGGCCGGGCTCAAGGAGTCGCACCCGCACGACATCCAGATGACGGTCGAAGCCCCGAACTACGGGTCGCGCTAAACCGCCGGAACTTCAGTGAACAGGCCGTGGGGACTTCTCCTCACGGCCTGTTCGTGTCTGCGCCCGGAACTAGGCTGGAGGCATGTCCGAACTCCTGCCGGTACGTGCGCCCAAACGCAAGCTCGCGCTCAAGCCCTACGCCCAAGCCGTGGCGCAGGTGCTGCGGGTGAGCTTCCGGGCCTCACCCGCCGCCGTCGTCATGAAGGTCCTCGGCTCGCTGATCTCGGCACTGCTGCCACTGGTCACGACGTACTTCGCCGCGTTGACCACCACCGCGCTGGCCGCCGCCTACGCGGGCGACGCCGCCGCCGGCGGGCAGGCGATCGTCTACGTCATCATCACCGCGGCACTCGGGCTCTTCTGGGGATCGTTCAGCAGCGTGGACCGCTACATCCAGCAGCTCATGAGCTTCCGGGTCGGCGCGATCGTCGGGGATCTCATGTACGAGCGCTTCCTGAATCTGGACTTCTGGCGCTACGACGACAAAGAGACCGTCGACCTCTACGACCGCGCCAAGCGATTCTCCGATTCCTATGCCCGCGTCCTGGACCGGATCGCGGCCATCTTCACCCAGCTCGTCTCCGTGCTCCTGGCCATCGGCGCGCTGCTGCTGGTCAGCTGGTGGATCGCCGTGATCGTCCTGGTCGCGATCGTGCCCAGCGTCTACCTGCAGTTCAAGCTCTCCCGCGAACAGATCGCGCACTGGAACACCCAGGTCGATTCCCGCAGGCAGCGCAGGATGATCGAAACCAACCTGCTGCGCCCGCAGCACATCGCGGAGATGCGGCTCTACGGGATCGTCGGCCACCTGATGGGGTTGCGCTCCAGTCTGCGGGACGCCGACGAAAAGCGCCGGCTGGACTTCCAGAAGCGCTACATTCCCAAACAGCTCGCGGCCGATGCCCTGCAGTACGGCGCCGAGGTGGTCTCCCTGATCTGGGTGGTGGGCCAAATCATCGCCCATGCGCAGCCGGTGGGGCAGTTCCTGTACGTGCAGCAGATTGTTAGCCGCGCCCTGTCCACCGCCAACAACCTCGTCTCCTCGCTCAGTTCGATCGACGAGGACCTCGCGAACCTTAAGGACTACGAGCTCTTCATGGCGCTGCCCGTGCAGTCCGGCCACGCCCCGCCCCTGCTGCAGGCGCCCAAAACGGTGGAGCTGCGGGACATCCGCTTCACCTACACCGGCAGCGAACTGGAAGTGATCCGCGGCATTTCGATGACCATCAGGCAGGGCCAGCACATCGCGATCGTGGGGGAGAACGGCGCCGGCAAGTCCACCCTGATCCGCATCCTGGCCGGGCTGTACCGTCCCGATTCCGGGCAGGTGATGCTCGACGGCGTCGACCTTGCCGCCGTCGACGTCACATCCTGGCACCGGCACCTGGCGGTGCTCAGCCAGGAGTTCCTCAAGTACGAGTTCGCCACCGCGGCGGAAAACATCTTCTTTGGCGACGTCGATGCGCCCCGCGACGACGGACGGGTCCGCCGCTCCGCCGCGGATGCCGAAGCCCTCGAGTTCATCAACAAACTGCCCAACGGCCTGGACAACCACGTCAGCAACTGGATGGAGGACCCGCGCGGCCGGAAGGGCTCCGGGCTTTCCGGCGGGCAGTGGCAGCGCCTGGCAATGGCCCGGAACTTCTACCGCAACGCCTCCTTCATGGTGATGGACGAGCCGACGTCGGCCATCGACGCGCTGGCCGAGCACCGGATCTTCACGCGGCTCTTCGCCGACCGCAGCAGCACCATCATCGCCATCAGCCACCGGCTCGCCACGATCGAGAAGGCTGACGTGGTCTACATGCTCGAGGACGGCCGCATCGTGGAACAAGGCACCCACAAGGAACTCGTGGCGCTCCGCGGCCGCTATTTCCGGATGTTCGAGTCCCAGCTGACCGTCCCGGATGCCGAGAACGTCAGCGGCGAGTGAGGGGAGCGCCCCGATGCTGGTATTCCCGGGCAATGTGTCTGTCGCATCCAGCGCTGTCCGTTCCGCCACAGCATGACGCCGCGGTACGCCGAAGCGGCGCCCCGCGTCTGCTGGGATAACCTAGAGCAGTGACTTACGAGATTGAGATTGGCCGAGGCAAGCGTGGGCGTCGTGCCTACTCCCTGGATGACATTGCGATCGTCCCCAACCGGCGCACCCGTGACCCCAAGGACGTCTCCGTCTCCTGGCAGATCGACGCCTACAAGTTCGACATGCCGGTCATCGCGGCGCCGATGGATTCGGCCATGTCGCCGGAAACCGTCATCGCCCTGGGCCGGCTCGGCGGACTCGGCGTGCTCGACCTCGAAGGGCTCTGGACCCGGTACGAGAACCCGCAGTCCGTGCTGGACGAGATCGGCGGCCTCGCGGACGAGACCAACAGCCCCGCCGTCACCCGGCGCATGCAGGAGCTCTACCAGGCGCCGATCCAGCCCGAACTGGTCACCTCGCGCCTCGCCGAGATCCGCGCCGCCGGCGTCACGGTGGCCGGCTCCCTGACCCCGCAGCGCACGCAGGAACACTACAAGACCGTGCTGGCCGCCGGCGTCGACATCTTCGTCATCCGCGGAACCACGGTCTCGGCCGAGCACGTCTCCAAGGACCACGAGCCGCTGAACCTCAAACAGTTCATCTACGAACTTGACGTCCCCGTGATCGTCGGCGGAGCGGCCGGCTACACCCCGGCCCTGCACCTGATGCGCACCGGTGCCGCCGGCGTGCTGGTCGGCTTCGGCGGCGGAGCCACCACCACCACCCGCCGCGCCCTGGGCATCCATTCGCCGATGGCCTCCGCCATCTCCGACGTCGCTGCCGCCCGCCGCGACTACATGGACGAGTCCGGCGGACGCTACGTCCATGTAATCGCCGACGGCGGCATGGGATCCTCCGGTGACATCGTCAAGGCCATCGCCATGGGCGCCGACGCCGTGATGCTGGGCAGCGCACTGGCCCGCGCCGACGAGGCCCCCGGCAAGGGCTGGCACTGGGGCCAGGAGGCCCACCACCTCGAACTGCCCCGCGGCGACAGGGTCAACGTCGGAACGGTGGGCCCGCTCGAAGAGGTCCTGTTCGGACCGGGACACCACACCAACGGCACCTCCAACCTCATCGGAGCGCTGCGCCGTTCGATGGCAACCACCGGCTACTCGGACCTGAAGGAATTCCAGCGCGTCGACGTCGTCGTCTCGCCCTACGCCGGCAACTGAACCCCGCGCTGGCGGTTGTTTGGCCCTGCCCATCCGGGAAACTTGGACGTAGTCTGGTGCCCTAACGAGGTTTGACCCGGATGGAGGCGTGACATGAACAGTTTTCCCGGCGGTTCTGCCGTGGCCGGAGGTGTCCTTGGGCCTGCGGAACGCGAGGCTTCAATCACGGTGCTCAGGGGCACCACCGCCCCCGGCAAAGAGCTCGACATCCTGATCGTGGGCGGAGGCATCGTGGGCGCCGGCGCCGCCCTGGACGCGGTCACCCGCGGGCTCAGCGTTGGCATCGTCGAGGCCAATGACTGGGCCGCGGGGACGTCGTCGCGTTCCTCGAAGCTGATCCACGGCGGCCTCCGGTACCTTGAAATGCTCGACTTCGGCCTGGTCAAAGAGGCACTGCACGAACGCGGGCTCATTCTTTCCGTGCTGGCACCGCACCTGGCCCGGCCGGTCCCGTTCCTGTACCCGCTCCACAAGCCGTTCCTGGAACGGCCGTACATCGGCGCCGGGATCGCGCTGTACGACGCGATGTCCATCACCGGCGGGCACAGCCGCGGCGTCCCCTTCCACAAGCACCTGACCCGGCGCGGGACCCTGCGCGCCGCCCCCAGCCTTAAGGACGACGCCTTCGTCGGCTCCATCCGCTACTACGACGGTCAAGTCGACGACGCCAAGTACGTCGCCAACCTCGTGCGGACCGCGGCGCACTACGGCGCCCACGCGGTCAACCAGATGTCGGTTGTGGACTTCGTCCGCGAAGGCGAGCGCGTGGTCGGCGCCAAGGTGGTCAACCACGAGGACGGCTCCAGCTTCAAGATCCGGGCCAAGCAGGTCATCAACGCCACCGGAGTCTGGACCGACGAAACCCAGGCCATGGTGACAGACCGCGGGCAGCTCAAGGTGCGGGCCTCCAAGGGCATCCACCTCGTGGTGCCCCGCGACCGGATCCAGTCCACGGTGGGGCTGATCCTGCGGACCGAGAAGTCCGTCCTGTTCGTGATCCCCTGGGGCAGGCACTGGATCATCGGAACCACAGATACCGATTGGCACCTCGACAAGGCGCACCCTGCAGCCTCCAGCAAGGACATCGACTACCTGCTGGAGCACGTCAACAAGGTCCTCAAGCGCCCGCTGACCCGAGAGGACGTCGAGGGCGTCTATGCGGGGCTGCGTCCGCTGCTGGCCGGGGAAAGCGATTCCACGGCGAAGCTCTCCCGGGAACACGTGGTGGCCCACCCTGTACCGGGCCTCGTGGTGGTCGCTGGCGGTAAATGGACCACGTACCGGGTCATGGCCAAGGATGCCGTCGACGAGGCAACGCGCAGCATGGACGAGCGCGTCCCGCCGAGCTGCACGGAGTCCATTCCGCTGCTGGGGGCCAGCGGCTTCAAGGCCGCGTGGAACCAGCGAAACCGGATGGCGGAGGAGACCGGCGTCCACGTGGCCCGGATCGAACACCTGCTCAACCGTTACGGTGCCATGGCGCCTGAGGTGCTGGCGCTGATCGCCGACAGCCCGGAACTGGCGGAGCCGCTGCCGGGCGCGGACGACTATCTGGCCGCCGAAGCCGTTTACGCGGCGACGCACGAGGGCGCCCGCCATGTCCAGGACGTCCTGACCCGCCGCACCCGGATTTCGATTGAGGCGTGGGACCGCGGTGTGTCCGCCGCTCCCGTAGTCGCTAAACTAATGGGAGACGTTCTCGGCTGGAGTGATGCGCAGCGCGAGAGCGAAATCAAGCACTATCTGGCCCGGGTTGATGCCGAGCGCCTGAGCCAGCAGCAGCCGGACGACGAATCCGCCGACGCCGCACGGCTGGGCGTGGAGGACATCGTGCCCCTGCGCTGAGACGCAGCGCCGGCCGGCAGTGCAGATTGCAACGCTAGTCATTGGACTGCCGGCCGGCGTGCACTGACGCCACTTCGAAGGGACATCTCTTGGCGGAACCACTGGACCGGTACGACGCCGAGCTCACCACACCCGAAATGGTGATCCTCGAAATGGATGCCTCGGACAAGCTCGACGCCACATCCCAGCTCGCGGAACGCATGCACGCGGCCGGACGAATTTCCGATCTGGAGGGCTTCCTCAAACAGGTCAACGCCAGGGAGCACCAGCTCGCCACCGGCCTGCCCGGCGGTGTGGGCCTGCCGCACGCCCGGAGCGAGCTGGTCTCCCAGACCTCCATCGCGGTCGGCATCACCAAGTACGGCAGGGCGCTCGACTTCGGCGCAGCGGACGGCCCGGCCACGGTGATCCTGCTCATCGCCACCCCGGCGAGCTCTTTCTCCGATCACCTCGAAGTGCTCGCGACACTGGCACGCTCCCTGTCGAAGGAGTCCTTCCGCGAGTCGCTCCGCCGCGCCTACGACGCCGAAGTGATCGCCGAGCTCATCAATTCCAGCCTGGTGTTCTTCGACCACTGAAGCGTGGGCTGCCCCACGCTTGGATTGCCTGCCCCGCTGGAGGCCCGTTTCGCTGTTCTACACAGGGACGAAGTACGGTTAAGAGGTGCTGAAAACTGCCCTCAAACCCCGCTGGATCGCAGGACTCGTGTTCGCGATCGCCATTTCCGGGGTCTTTGTGCTGCTCAGCCAGTGGCAGTTTGGCCGTTCCACGCAGGCGGAAGCCCCGGTCTCCACCACAACGGAGGAGACACGTCAGCTCACCGCGGTCCTGCAGCCGGGCGGATTCTTCCCCGGATCGGTGGCTGACCAGATGGTCTCCGCCACCGGCACCTACGACCCCCAGAAGCAGGTCCTCGTCCCGGGCCGGCTCAACGCCGGGGCGAAGGGCTACTGGATCGTCTCCGCTTTCGCAGTCAAGGATGCCCCGGCCCTGAAGGGCGGCGGTGCCACGCCGCAGACCTGGATTCCGGTCGCGCGCGGCTGGGTGGCGGATCCCGCGGACGCCGGTGCGCCGCCGTCGGGCACCATCGAACTGACCGGACGGCTGCTGCCCTCCGAGTCCCCGCTGCCGAACACCGATCCCGGGCCCGGCCGGGCTAGCGCCGTCTCGGTCGCCGAGCTCATCAACGACTGGAACGTCAGCAGCTACCCGGGCTTTGTCGCCGCGAGCACCGAACTGTCCGGCGGCACCGACGTCGGGCCCTCCGCTGCCGGCGGCGACGTCAAACCGCTCCGGATCGGCCCGCAGCCGCCCGCGCAGCAGCTCAACTGGCTGAACCTCTTCTATTCCGTGGAATGGGTGGTCTTTGCCGGCTTCGCGTTGTTCATCTGGTGGCGGCTCGTCAAGGACGACTACCGCCGGGACCTCGAAGACGAGCTCGACGAGGAACTGGCCGGGGACGAGGCCGCCGAACACCATACGGCCGAAAACCACCCGGCCCAACGGCCCACTGCTGAACACCACGCCGCCGGACCCTCCACGGCCGAATGCGCCACCGACCCGCATCCCACAGCCCCCCACCCCACAGACCCGAGAGTGCAATCATGATCGAGCCCCAGCCCGCCATCCAGCCGCAGACAACCAACGGCGCGGGGAAGACCGGCAAGAAGCGCCGCTTTGGCGGCACCGAGGCCCAAATCCGGTCCGCCCTGAAGTTCTACAAGGTGCTCGCGTACCTGACGGGCACGATGCTGCTGCTGCTCTGCGCCGAACTGATCGCCCGGTACGGCTTCGGGCAGTACCTCTTCGCCGGCGGCACCAACGCCGTCACCGGCCAGCCGTTCGGCCTCGGATTCGCCGACGCCGAGCCTCCCGGGGTGATCGGCGGCGTCAACCTGTCCATCACGGTCCTGATCGTGCATGGCTGGATGTACGTCGTGTACCTGATTTCCAACTTCCGGCTGTGGTCGCTCATGCGCTGGCCGTTCACCAAGCTGGTGGTGATGGCCCTGGGCGGCGTCGTGCCGTTCCTGTCCTTCTTCGTGGAGAAGAAGTTCCACGCAGAGGTCGAGGCGGAACTCGCAGCGAACCCGCAGGCTCCGCAGCGGTACTGAGCCCCGGCAGTTCCCGGACCGCGGCGGTCCTGACGGGGGCCACGGCGCCGGCTGCCGCCGTCGGGCGTGTGAGTTCGCTTACCTCCGCGCGTGATTCGGGCCCCGCACCTGCTTCTCAATGTGCGGGCGGGCAGCGGCGCCAAGTAGGCTAGTGGGGTGACTACTCCCTCTGCATCCCAGACGTCCCACAGGCCCGTTCTGGTTGTTGACTACGGTGCCCAGTACGCGCAGCTGATTGCCCGCCGCGTCCGGGAAGCGAATGTGTATTCGGAAGTGGTTCCGCATACGTACAGCACCGAGCAGCTGCTGGCCAAGAATCCCTCCGCCATCATCCTCTCGGGCGGCCCCTCGAGCGTCTACGCCGACGGCGCCCCCCGCGTTGGCGCTGACCTCTTCGAAGCCGGTGTCCCGGTCTTCGGCATCTGCTACGGCTTCCAGGCCATGGCCAACGCCCTCGGCGGCAAGGTGGCCCAGACAGGGCTCCGTGAATACGGCGCCACTGAGACCACCACCCTGGGCGAGGGCCGCTCCATCCTGGCCGGCATGCCCCAGCACCAGAGCACCTGGATGAGCCACGGCGACTCCGTCCATGAAGCGCCGGAGGGCTTTGAGGTCCTCGCCACGACGGCGGGCGCCGACGTCGCCGCGTTCGCCAACGAGGACAAGCGCCTCTACGGCGTCCAGTGGCACCCCGAGGTCAAGCACTCGGCCTACGGCCAGCAGGTCCTGGAAAACTTCCTCTTCAAGGGCGCCGGCCTGGAACCGAACTGGACCACCGGCAACATTCTGGAAGAACAGGTCCAGCGCATCCGCGACCAGATCGGCGACTCCCGGGTCATTTGCGGCCTGTCCGGCGGCGTCGACTCGGCAGTGGCCGCCGCCCTGGTCCAGCGCGCCGTCGGCGACCAGCTGACCTGCGTCTTCGTCGACCACGGGCTGTTGCGCGAGGGCGAAGCCGAACAGGTCGAACGTGACTTCGTGGCCGCCACCGGCGTCAAGCTCTATGTCGCCAACGAGCAGGAGCGCTTCTTGAGCGCCCTTGCCGGCGTCAGCGACCCCGAGACCAAGCGCAAGATCATCGGCCGCGAATTCATCCGCGCCTTCGAGGAAGCCGAACTGGCCATCATCGCCGAGGCTGCGGCGCACGGTGAAAAGATCAAGTTCCTCGTCCAGGGCACCCTGTACCCCGATGTCGTCGAATCCGGCGGCGGCGAAGGTGCGGCCAACATCAAGAGCCACCACAACGTGGGCGGCCTCCCCGAGGACCTGCAGTTTGAACTCGTTGAGCCGCTGCGCGCCCTGTTCAAGGACGAGGTCCGCGCGGTCGGAGCGCAGCTCGGCCTGCCGCAGGAAATCGTCGGACGCCAGCCCTTCCCCGGCCCGGGCCTCGGCATCCGGATCGTCGGCGATGTCACCCAGGAACGCCTGGACCTGCTCCGCAAGGCCGACGCGATCGCCCGCGCCGAACTGACCGCCGCCGGACTGGATGACGAAGTGTGGCAGATGCCCGTGGTGCTGCTGGCGGACGTCCGCAGCGTCGGCGTCCAGGGCGACGGCCGCACCTACGGACACCCGATTGTCCTGCGCCCCGTGTCCTCCGAGGACGCCATGACCGCCGACTGGTCGCGGCTGCCCTACGATCTCCTGGCCCGGATTTCCAACCGGATTACCAACGAGGTGGACGGCGTCAACCGCGTGGTGCTGGATGTGACCAGCAAGCCGCCGGGAACCATCGAGTGGGAATAGCAATGTGAATGGCCGGCCTTTCGAGGCCGGCCTTTTCATTTTGTTCCTGGCAATTCGAGCCGAATTTCGCACCGCCCAGTGTTGCGGCCCCGCACCTGCGGGGGATTCGGGCTACCCTCGAAAGCATGCCGGTATGGTCCAAGGCGTCCCGCGCCAGCCAGACAACCGCGAGCACACACAACGCGGTCGGGGAAAGCGCGGACGCAACACAGACGAGCGTTCATATGTCGAACGCGCCAGAGTCGAGCCCGCCGCGGTCCGGCACAGAGAAGTCGAGCACAGAAAAGAAGGCAGCAGTGTCAGTTGGTCAAGGCCACCCCGAGGGCTCCGAGGAGTTCAGGAACTGGCTGTCGGGGCTCAAACCCGTCACCGGAGCAGATACCATGCTGCGCTTCACCAAGACGCCCGAAGGCTCGATCGACCTCACCCATGCCCATCCGTCAGGGCTTGCCCAGCTGATGGCAGGCCGGCGCACCCGGCTCTCCACCCTGATCCGCGACCGCCAGCAGTACGTCGTTGCGGCCAGGGCATCGCGCAACCTGCGCTCCAAGATCTTCGAACTCGCCAATGACCGCGGCATCGACGCGGGGTATTTCTCCGCCGGCACGGTCGTGTGGACGTCCGCCGTCGGGGGCAAGCCGCAACGGATCTCGGCCCCGGTCATGCTCACCGCCATTTCCCTTACGGTGCGTCCCGGCGAGGACGACTACGAACTGCAGCTCACCGAACAGGCGCAGATCAACCCGGCGCTGGTCCGGCACCTCAAGTCCGTCCACGGGATCGTCTTTGACGTCAACGCGGTCACGCGGATGGCGTACAGCACGGCCCGTTATGACCCCCAACCCGTTCTGGACCGCCTGGGCACCCTGGTCCAGCCCATCCACGGCGCGGAGATCGAGCACAACCTGCTCGTCTCCACCTTTTCCGACCTCTCCGGCAACCTCGATGATCCGTGGATCAACCAGAACAACCCCATTGTCACCGCGCTGGCACGGTCCGGTGCCGGCGAACGGGTCGATGTGCCCGTGCTGGTGCCCGGCCGCTTCCCCAGCACGGATGAGCGGGACCCCGCAGAGGAGCTCCTGCTGCTCGACGCCGACACGGACCAGCAGTATGTCATCGACGCGGTCCGGGCCGGCGACTCGCTGGTGGTCAGCAGCCCGCCGGGCACCGGCCAGACCCAGACCGTCATCAACACCGTCGGCGCCCTCGTGGACGAGGGCAAATCCGTCCTGGTGGTGGGGGACAGGCGGGCCAGCCTGGCTGAGATTTCCGCACAGCTCGATGGCCTTGGCCTGGATTCCGTGCTCCTGCAGCTGAACGGCAACGCCAGCCCGCTGCAGCTCAAGGCCCAGCTGGTCCGTGCGATTGTCCGCAACGAGAAGTCACTCCAGCCGCAGCTGAGCAACCTGCACGCCACACTGACCGGGCACCGCCACGCCCTGATGGAACATGTCGCCTCCCTGCACAACGTCCGGGCGCGCTGGGGCTGTTCGCCGTACGAGGCCATGCAGTCGCTGGCGGAGCTGACCTCCATCCAGCCTGCGCCGGCGACGACGGTCCGGCTCAAGCGCAGCGTGCTGGACAACATCCGGGACCGCGAGGAACTCGCCGGCCGGCTCCGCCGGGCTGCCGAGCTCGGCAGCTTCAGCCGTGCGTCGACCACCAGCCCCTGGCACGGCGCGCGACTGCTCACCCGCAAGGAGACCCAAGAAGCGCAGAACGTCGCCCAGTCCGTGGCTGAGAAACTGCCCTTGCTGCGCGGCCGCATGGACGCCGTGGTGGAACACGCAGAGATCCGGCTCGGCGGGACCTTTGCCGAATGGGGCGAGCAGATCGAACTGCTCGTGGCCGTCCGCGAAAGCCTGGACAAGTTCACTCCCGACATCTTTGACCGGCCCGTCCATGACCTGATCTCCGCCACGGCGTCCTCCAGCTGGCGCAGGGAACGCGGGATCGAGATGCCGTCGATGCAGCGCTCACGCCTGCGCAGGGTAGCCAAGGAGTATGTCCGGCCCGGCGTGCATATCGCTGACCTGCACAGTTCCCTGGTGCTCGTGCAGGAGCAGCGCGCGTCCTGGTCCGGCTACGCCACCACGCAGCGGCACCCGGCTGTCCCGTCCGGGCTGGCCGAAATCTCGGGTCTGTACCGGGGACTCGCTGCGGAACTGGCCGAACTCGGGCAGGCGGTCAAGCACACCCCTGCCGGCGGCGACCTGGACCGCGCGCCGTACGACGAACTCCTGGCCCGGGTGCGCCGGCTCGTCGCCGACACCGCGACCCTGGAAACCCTGCCGGAGCGCACCCTGCTTGTCGAGAGCATGCGGGAGCACGGCCTCGGCGAGCTCCTCGCCGACCTTGCCGCGCGTGAGGTTCCGGAGCGGTCGGTGACCGCCGAGCTGGAGCTGGCCTGGTGGCAGTCGGCCCTGGAAGCCATGATCAGCGGCGATGACTACCTCGCCATGTCCGACGGCGACGCCCTGCGCCAGCTTGAGGCGGAGTACCGTCTCGCGGACAACGCCCACATCGCCAGCGGCGCTGCCCGGCTGCGATGGAACCTGTCCGAGCGCTGGCGCGCGGCAATCGCGGCGTACCCCCGCCAGGCCGAGCTGTTGCGCAGCCTGCTCAAGGACGGCCGGGTGACCCTGGCAGCCCTGAGCGGCCAGGCGCAGGAGCTGCTGCCCACCCTCGTGCCGGTATGTTCCGTCAGCCCCTACCTCCTGACAGGCCTCCTGCCGATCGAGCAGACCTTCGACGCCGTCGTGATCCTCGACGCGGAGACGACCTCGCTGCAGGCAGTCCTCCCGGCCATCGCCCGCTCCCGGCAGGTTATCGCCTTCGGCGACGAACAGATCGCCAGCCCCCGGACCTTTACCGTGGGCGTTGAACGGCTCGCGGCGGGGGAGAGCTCCTACCAGAGCGTTGAGAGCTCGTACCGGGCGCTCTCCGCAGTGCTTCCGGTCCGGAACCTGAGGACCGTCTACCGTGCGGTCGATGAAGACCTGGTCCGCCAGCTCAGCAAGGGTTATTACGGCGGGGAACTTACCAGGCTCCCTGAAGGACAATCCGCCACGGGCCTGGACCGTACCCTCAGCGTGGAGTATCTCCCCGACGGCACGGGGCTGCCCAGCGCCGACCACGACGGCGTTGAATCGGTTGTCGCCGAGGTGAACCGCGCAGTGGAACTCGTCTTCGAACACGCCCGGCTCCGGCCCCGGACCTCGCTGGCCGTGGTGACCGGCAGCCTGCGCCACGCCGCCCGAATCGGCGAGGCCATCAGGGCGCAACTGCCCAACTACCCCATGCTCGGCAGCTTCTTCACCGCGGGGGACGAGTCCTTCCGGGTGGTGGATCTGGAACGGGCCCAGGGCCTGGTCCGTGACCACGTCATATTTTCCCCGGGCTACGGCCGCACCCCGCATGGACGCACCCTCCACAGCCTCGGGCCGCTCTCCGCCGAGGGGGGACGCGCCAAATTCGCCCTGGCGATGACGCGAGCCCGGCGGTCCCTGCACATACTCAGTTGCTTCCGCCCCGAAGACCTTGATGTCAGCCGCCTTAGCCACGGCGCCGTGGACTTCTACGAACTGCTGGACCGTGAGATCGCGGGCAATACAGATCTTGGCAGCCCCGCATCCCGGGCCGCGGCCAGCGAGCAGGCGCTCGGCGCCGATCCGTTGGTGGCCGACCTGGGCGACCGGCTCCGCGCACGGGGGGCACGGGTGTGGCACCAATACGACGGCGTCCTGAACATGGTGGCGGCCGCCGATCCCATGACGACGATCGGCCAGGACGATGCGGAGATTCCCCGTCCGGTAGCGATCGAGTCGGATGGCACCGGCCACTACCGGCGGATGAGCGTCCGGGAACGGAGCCGACTCCGGCCGCAGCTCCTGGAACGGCTTGGCTGGCGCTACATGCCGCTGTGGACCATAGAGGTCTTCACCGATCCCTCGGCCTGCGCCGATCGGATTGGCGGCTACCTCGGGTTGGAGAAGCCTCCCGCCTCCAGCCGGCACCGGACATCGCACGGGTTCTTTGACGACGACATCGAGCACCTGGCGATCGACGAGGCGCGGGCCGCCGAGTACCACGTGACGGCGGAACCCGCGGGACAGGTATTCCGGGGCCACGAAACTGCGGGCCAGGAATCGCGCCGGCAGGAACCAGCACCACGATCGACAGGCACTACAGGCACTACAGGCAGTAAGGAGGCCGGCGGCATGAGTGCGGACGGCGTTATCCAGGACAACACAGGCAACACCGGCCCTAACAAGGGCGACGCGAGCGGCGGCGCTGAGCCCAAGACCGCTGAGCCGAAGGCCGGCGAGTCGGCGGGAGAGGGGCCCGGCCAGGAAGCGGCCACGGAGGGCTCCCGCCGTTCGGAGCCACAGGCCGTCCTCCCCGACGGCGTGCTGCCGAACAAGGCCTCGGAAGACGACCCGCGGCGCTGGGGTGACCAGCCCGACAATTACGATCACGACGCATGGCTCCAGGAGCAGAAGCCACCGCACTGGGGCTGACCTTTGGGGCGGGCACCGCGATCCTGCGGGCTGCGCTGCCGGCCGCAACCGGCGGTGCGGGCTGCCCGGGCTCTAGCCCGGCGCGGCCCTAACAAGCACGAAGAACAGCTTGCCTTGGGTAGATGCGCCCGCCAGCCTTCGTGCCTGATCGGCCGCCGCTGCCACTACCACCAGCCCTTCAGTCTCCGCGGTGGCGGGCCACGGCCCCGGATTGCCGCCCGGCACTGACGTCCAGAGCACCGGAACGGCCTCGGCCAGGATTCGGCTTTCGCCGGCTTGGTCAAAGCCGTTGCCGCCGGTGAGCACCACATTGACGAGCTGCCCGGGGGAGACCAGCCGGACGGAGGCCGGATCCGCCATCCTGAGCGGAACGGCGGCAGAGCCGGGCGGGCTTCCCGCGAGCAGGCCCGGGCCCAGGATCTGGGCGTCGGTGAGGAGTTGGCCCCGGCGCAGCGGTGCGGCCAGCTGCTTTCCCTCGAACGCGGCCTCGCTGCCGGGGTTGCCGGCAGGGACGAGGCCCGGCGGCACACTGACGCTGCTGACATCGCCGGGGACCAGGGTCTTCCCGGCGGGAAGATCCGCCGCTGCGGCGAAGGCAACGACGGTGTCGGCGGGCGCGGGGGTCAGCTGCTGAACCGTCAGACCTGCTGGGATGCAGAACAGGAGGGCCGCGATAAGCCGCCGGTTCCGGTTCAACCAACCGCCCAGGTGGTGCGGCGACAGACGGCCGCGGGGCGGACGCTGCCTGCGGGGATCCGTGCGGCCGTTCCGGCTCCGCAACTGCCGGCCAGCTGCGGAGAATGTGGCGGCAGGAAGGTTGGCCGGGCGCAACACTGCGCGGGCCCAGCGACCGGAGCCCTCCACAGGCATTGGGCGGGAGGGCGGGGACGAAGCCCAGGCCGAAGGCGGGGCAACCGTGCTGGGTGAAAGAGCCATGCCGCCACGCTACGGATCCGCACGCATCCACGGGAGCCGCGGAACCGCCTATGTGGACAACGGCCAGCAGGAGCAAAGATTACGCTGGCTCAGCCTGCAGCGCCTACTGGCGGCCCAACCGGCGGGCCGGCATCGACGGGGCCGCCCTAGCCGTTGGGTGCCCTGTCAGCTGGCGGCGGCGGCCGGTGCAGGTGCGGGGGCGGCCGCCGGAGCTGCAGGAGCCGGGGAAACGGTGCTGCCCTTGGCATCGCGCGAATCGGTCCGGTAGAAGCCGGAGCCCTTGAACACTACGCCGACGCTGTTGAACTTCTTGCGCAGCGTGCCCTGGCACTCGGGGCAGGACGTCAGGGAGTTGTCGCTGAACGACTGCACGATCTCGAAGGCGTGGCTGCAGTCCTTGCAGGCGTATGCATACGTGGGCACTGGAAATCCTCACTCTGGGGCAAACGAGCAGGTCCCGTGCTGCCGGGCCGGAATCACTGCCGATATGCCTATCGACCGTTTCCGCCCTTAGCAGTCGCAGGGCCTGAGTGCTAATTCTATCACCTCGGCACGAACCCATATCAGCCGGGGCGGCATCAGCGGAGCCGGATGATCCCGCCGGGGGTCAGGGCCGCGTCGACCTTCCGATCGAATGGCTCGGCGGGAATGCTGCCCGCGGGCAGCACCTCCGTGTCATAGACGACGGCGGCAGTCGGCAGCGGCGCGGCGTCGGACGCCCCGCCGGATGCAGGGGACAGTTTGGCCAGGGCGGTGAGGAACTTGTCGTAGTAGCCGCCGCCTTGTCCGATGCGGTTGCCCGAGAAATCCACGGCGGTGGCCGGGAGGATGATTGCGGCGGCGTCACGCATGACAGCGGTGCCGTGGCGCTCTCCGACAGGCTCCTGGATGGGGGCGTAGCGGCTGCGGACAAAGCCGGACTGCGGCGTCCAATACACCCAGCTGAGCTCGATTTCCGGTTCGCAAACCGGGAGCAGCACCCGGTGCCCGGCGTCGGCCAGGGCGATCAGCAGCGGCAGCGTGGGCGGTTCGGCGCCCACACCGAGGTACGCCGCGAAGATGCCCTGCCGGCCGCGGGCCAGTTCGGAAGCCCACTCGAGCCCGTGGTGGGCGATGCCCGCGGCGGCGGCATCCTGTGCGGGCGGCGGGAGTGCGGAACGCCTTGCCCTGTGGTTGGAGCGTATTTCCTCTTTTGACGCCATGCCGGCCCGTCCTCTGCCTCTAGCGGCCGCGACGCGCCGGGGACGGCCGCGGGGCGGTTCGAATAATAATTACGCAATGATTGGTCCCTCCGTTAGATTAGTCGAGTGAATACACCCAACGCTTCCGTCCGTAAGGCCGTCATCCCCGCCGCGGGCCTTGGTACCAGGTTTCTTCCGGCGACGAAGGCCATGCCCAAGGAAATGCTGCCTGTCGTTGACAAACCGGCCATCCAGTACGTCGTTGAGGAGGCCGTGAATGTCGGCCTGAACGACATTCTGATGATCACCGGCCGCAACAAGCGGGCGTTGGAGGACCACTTCGACCGCGTTCCGGCGCTGGAGGCCACCCTCGAGGCGAAGGGGGACACGGCGAAGCTTGAGTCCATCCAGGCCGCCAGCAACCTCGGTGACATCCACTATGTCCGCCAGGGCGATCCGATGGGCCTCGGCCACGCCGTCCTCCGGGCCAAGCAGCACGTCGGGCAGGAGCCGTTCGCGGTTCTGCTGGGCGATGACCTCATCGACGCCCGCGATGAGCTGCTCAGCACCATGATTGAGGTCCAGGCCAAGACCGGCGGGTCGGTGGTGGCTTTGATCGAGGTGGATCCGTCCCAGATCAGTGCTTATGGCTGCGCCGACGTCGAGGCGATTGGCGGTGAGGACTACGTCCGCATCAACCAGCTCGTGGAGAAGCCCGACGTCGAGGACGCGCCGTCCAACCTCGCCGTGATTGGCCGCTATGTGCTGCACCCGGCCGTCTTTGAAGTCCTTGAGCGCACCGCGCCCGGCCGTGGCGGCGAGATCCAGCTGACGGACGCGCTGCAGGAACTCTCAGCCGGCACCGGCGACGGCTACGGCGTGTACGGCGTCGTCTTCCGCGGCCGCCGTTACGACACCGGCGACAAGCTCAGCTACCTCAAGGCCTGCGTCCAGCTCGCCTGCGACAGTGAGGACCTCGGTCCGGGCCTGCGCGAATGGCTGCCCGGCTTCGCCTCCACCCTGGCCCCCAGCCTCGCAAAGTAACTCCCGTGGGGGGCAGCTTCACCTGGCCGGTGACCCTGGAGAGTGGCGACATCGTGTTGCGCCCGATCCGGTACCGGGACCGCAAGGAGTGGACAGCACTCCGGTCCCGTAACTGCGAGTGGCTGGCCCCCTGGGAGGCATCAAACCCGGTCCCCGGCGGCGGCCTGCCCGACTACCGGCAGATGGTGCGCTCGCTCAAGGCCCAGGCCGCGCAGGCCACTGCACTGCCCTTCGTGATCGCGGAATGGACGCCCGGCCACCAGGCCCCCGTGATCGTGGGGCAACTGACGGTGTCCTCGATCGTGTGGGGATCGGCCATGATGGCGACGCTCGGCTATTGGGTCGACAAGGAGCGGGCCGGCCGCGGAATCGCCCCGACCGCCGTGGCCATGGCAACGGACTATTGCTTTGGCACCCTTGGCCTGCACCGCATGGAGATCAACATCAGACCGGAGAACGCGCCGAGCCTGCGGGTGGTGGAGAAACTCGGCTTTCGCGACGAGGGATTCCGGCCCAGGTTCTTGCACATCAACGGCGAATGGGCGGACCACCGTACCTTCGCGCTCACCGCTGAGGAAGTGCCGGAAGGCCTCCTCGCACGGTGGCTGCGGACCCGCCAGGGCTGAACCTGTGATGGCCGTCTGACCAGCCACGACGCCCCGACACCTGCCAGCGGCCGCCGCGCCCGCGACACACCTCTGACAATGCGGGGCAGCACCCCATATACCTCATACGGTTTTGAGTGTGGACTTCCCTCTTAGCAGCTCTGTGATCCTTGTCATTGCTGTTGCGCTCTGGATCGTGTGGGTGGCGCCCTACGTTCTCCGGAACGGGCGTCACCAGTTGCAGCCTGCAGGCGAATTTCTGGCGGACGTCATTGACATGGAACCAGCAGATCCACATGCGGGGAAGGTTATGAAAATGGCAGCGCAGCAGGAGAAACCCGTGATCAGCACCCAACGCGCAAAACCAGCCGGCGGAACCCCAGGCCGGGGCGCCAGCACCGGGGCGACATCTGGCGGGAACCCGATTTCTGCGGCGAGTTCCCCCGCCTTCCGGATTCGATGGGGACGTCTGGTGCTGGCGGTGGCCGGGCTTCTGGCCCTCCTCACCGGTGTTGTATCCGCGGCCCTTCGACTGTTCGGGCTCGGGTCGGGCTGGCTCCCGGTGATGGGCCTGCTGGGCGCCGTCGCCGCCGTGGCGCTGCTCCGCCGCCTCGCGGTCCGCGACCGCCGGCGGAAAATGAACGCCGCATTCCGTGCCGCCATGGGCAGCCCGGAACGCTACACTGCGAGGCCCTCAGTGCCCGAGCACGTCCCCTCCCTCCCTGCTGGCCGTCCCGGTGCCCGGCCGGAAAGCCCTCTCTTCGACGCGGAAGCGGGCCGGGTCATGCCCGAGCCGGCGCCGAAGCCGCTGACCGCCCTGGAGCTCCGCCAAGCCGCCCTGGCCGAAGCGGCAGCCTCGGGGGATACCTCGGCTGCCGTGGCTGCCGAAACGGCGGCCGCCGCGGAGGGCTCCAGCTGGGAGCCCGTCGAAGTTCCCAAGCCCACCTACGTCGAAGCGGCGAAGGCCGAACGCGCCGCCCCCAAGCCCCTGGACCTCCCTGAGGCGCCGAAGGCCGTCGGGAAGCCGTCCCTGAAACAGGCCTCCGCGCGGCCGGCCGCGTCGGATCCGCTTACCGCCGACGATTCCGAGTCAAAGCAGCTCAGCAAGGCCCAGAGCGCCTTGAGCAACCTGGACGATGTCCTCCAGCGGCGACGCGCCTGATCCGGTCCGTTCTTCCGGAGATTTCGCCCCGGGCAGCCAGCGATGGCTGCCCGGGGTTTTCGTTTCCCCGCACAGTTCCAGCAGGTGTCGCCGGCCGACGCGGCAGCGATGCTCCTGGAAACCGCTCTGGAACCGGCGCGGTTCCAGCTGCGGGCCGCGGCACGGGGTGCTGAACCTGGTGCCGGAGGCGCGACACGGCAGCGAGACATTCCGCGGCTGGCTGGAAAACGGCGCAGATAGTTTGTAGCCTAGGGACACCGGCAACGCCGTTCCCTCAGGACCGGCGTTGCTTCGGGGCTATAGCTCAGTTGGTAGAGCGCTTCGTTCGCATCGAAGAGGTCAGGAGTTCGAATCTCCTTAGCTCCACCACTTTTACAGCCGTTTCCATGGGGCCCGCGGCTGCCGGCCGACC